>NZ_CP104131.1:2500-415000 GCF_029201645.2 Sinorhizobium prairiense | reverse complement strand
TCCGCGCGGCACTCCGATCATCGCGGCCGGAAACGGCGTCGTGCAGAAGGCCGGCTGGGACTCCGGCGGCTACGGCAACCAGACGCTGATCCGCCACGCCAACGGCTATGTGTCCTCCTACAATCACCAGAGCGCGATCGCCAAAAGCGTCAAGCCGGGAACGAAGGTCGTCCAGGGTCAGGTGATCGGCTGGGTCGGAACGACCGGCCTCTCCACCGGCCCGCACCTCCACTACGAACTGATCGTCAACGGCAACAAGGTGGATCCATTGCGTATCCGGCTGCCGGGAGGAAAATCGCTCGGGGGCGAGGCGCTGGCGAAGTTCGAGAAGGAACGCGAACGCATCGACGAGCTTCTCGGCGACGATGCGAACGAGGTCGCAAGCAAGTAGTCGACCCATCGACGGTATCGCGAACTCGCAACAAAAAAGGCCGCCCGGAGGGCGGCCTTCGTGGCTGTCGGAATGCGAGGCTTACGCGGCTTCCTGGTTCGCCCCCGCCCCGCGCTTGAAGTTCAGACGGTCTGAACCGGCAACGACCTTGATCACCGAGCCATCCGGGAACTCGCCCTGCAGCACTTTTTCGGCCAGCGGATCCTGCACGTATTTCTGGATCGCCCGCTTCAGGGGGCGAGCGCCGTAGGCCGGATCGTAGCCCCTGTCCGCCAGGAAAACGCGTGCATCGTCCTCGAGCTCGAGCGTGATCTTGCGATCCGCGAGGAGCTTGCGCAGCCTTTCGAGCTGAATGTCGACGATCGCGCCCATCTCCGAACGGCGCAGCCGGTGGAACAGGATGATCTCGTCGACGCGGTTCAGGAATTCCGGACGGAAAGCGGCTCTCACCACTTCCATGACCTGATCGCGAACCGCATCGCTGTCCTCGTTTTCGCCGAGTGCGGTCAGGTATTCCGCACCGAGGTTCGAGGTCATGATGATCATCGTGTTCTTGAAGTCGACCGTGCGCCCCTGACCGTCGGTCAGACGCCCATCGTCAAGCACCTGCAGCAGAACGTTGAAGACATCCGGATGCGCCTTCTCGATCTCGTCGAACAGCACGACCTGATAGGGCCGGCGGCGGACGGATTCCGTCAGCGCCCCACCCTCCTCATAACCGACATAGCCGGGAGGCGCGCCGATCAGGCGGGCGACCGAATGCTTCTCCATGTACTCGGACATGTCGATCCGCATCAGCGCGGTCTCGTCGTCGAAGAGGAAGCGGGCAAGCGCCTTGGTGAGCTCCGTCTTGCCGACCCCTGTCGGACCCAGGAAGATGAAGGAGCCGATCGGCCGGTTCGGATCCTGAAGCCCTGCGCGCGAACGGCGAACCGCCCGCGAGACGGCCTGCACGGCATCACCCTGACCGACGACCCATTTCGCCAGCTCGTCTTCCATCCTGAGCAGCTTGTCGCGCTCGCCTTCCAACATCTTGTCGACCGGAATGCCGGTCCATCGAGATACGATGTGGGCGATGTTGTCGGGGGTCACGACTTCCTGGACCATCGGGTTGGCGCTGGCGCCATCCTGGCTTTCCGCTTCCGTCAGTTCCTTTTCGAGATTCGGGATCACGCCGTAGGCAAGCTCCCCTGCCCGCTGGAACTCGCCGTTGCGCTGCGCGATCTGCAGCTCGTTGCGCGCTTCGTCGAGCTGCTTCTTGAGATCGGCTGCCTGCCCGAGCTTCTGCTTCTCGGCCTGCCAGCGCGCCGTCAATGCGGCTGCCTCCTCTTCGAGCGAAGACAGATCGAGTTCGAGCTTGGCAAGGCGATCCTTGGAAGAAACGTCGGTCTCCTTTTTCAAGGCTTCCCGTTCGATCTTCAGCTGAATGACGCGCCTGTCGAGTTCGTCGAGTTCCTCAGGCTTCGAATCGACCTGCATCCTGAGACGCGAGGCTGCCTCGTCCATGAGGTCGATCGCCTTGTCGGGAAGGAAACGATCGGTGATGTAGCGGTTGGAAAGGGCCGCGGCCGCAACCAGCGCGGAATCGGAGATCCGCACCTTGTGATGCTGCTCGTATTTTTCCTTCAGGCCGCGCAGGATCGAGATCGTATCCTCGACCGTCGGCTCCTCGACCATGACCGGCTGGAACCGGCGGGCAAGGGCCGCGTCCTTCTCGACGTGCTTGCGGTATTCGTCGAGCGTCGTCGCGCCGACGCAGTGCAGCTCGCCGCGGGCGAGCGCGGGCTTCAGGAGGTTCGAGGCATCCATAGCCCCGTCCGCCTTGCCTGCACCGACCAGCGTGTGCATTTCATCGATGAAGAGGATGATCTCGCCACCTTCCGAGCGCACTTCGTTCAGCACGGCCTTGAGCCGCTCTTCGAATTCACCGCGGAACTTCGCACCAGCGATCAACGCGCCCATGTCGAGCGCCATCAGGCGCTTGTCCTTCAGGCTTTCAGGCACATCGCCGTTGACGATTCTCAGCGCCAGGCCTTCCGCGATCGCGGTCTTGCCGACGCCCGGCTCGCCGATCAGCACGGGATTGTTCTTCGTCCGGCGCGAGAGCACCTGGATCGTTCGGCGGATCTCGTCGTCCCGGCCGATCACCGGATCGAGCTTGCCTTCCCTCGCCTCGGCGGTCAGATCTCGCGCGTACTTCTTGAGCGAATCGAAACCCTGTTCGGCATTGGCGCTGTCGGCGGTGCGGCCCTTGCGGATTTCGTTGATGACCTGGTTGAGCTTCGTCGGCGTGACGCCGGCCTTGGAGAGGATCGACGCCGTCGCAGCCGAGCTTTCGATCGCCAGTGCCAGAAGCAGGCGTTCGACGGTTACGAAGCTGTCGCCGGCCTTCTTGGCGGCCTCTTCCGCTGCGGTGAACACCTTGGCGAGCGGCTGCGACAGATAGACGGAGCCGTTGCCGCCGGTCACCTTCGGAAGCTTCGCCAAAGCTGCGGCCGTACCAACCTTGGCTTCGCGCGCATTGCCGCCGGCGCGCTCGATAAGCGAAGCCGCCATGCCCTGATCGTCGTCGAGCAATACTTTGAGGACGTGCTCCGGCGTGAATTGCTGGTGCCCTTCGGCCAGTGCATAGGTCTGCGCCGACTGCAGGAAACCGCGGACGCGTTCCGAATATTTTTCGATATCCATTCTCTACCTCCATAGCCCGGCGAGCCCATCATCGTGGCACTGGCCGGCGTTTCAGGATCAGGCTCCCGCATTCGGCAAGCCTTCGAAGCGAAATATGGTGCAGCGTTCTTCGGAATTAAAGGGCGGCAAATGGAGGCAGCGGAGACAATCGCGTGCGAATGTGCTCGCAGTGGATGCGGCAGGCGTCGAGATCTTGCGAAAGCAAAAAGCCCAGCCGTTACGGGCTGGGCCTTTAAGAGAATCGCTGCGGAAGGGTTATTCCGAGGCGGCGAGCGCCGGGGTGCTGCCGTCGGTTTCGGGCTGCGCCTCGCCCCCTGCCTCTTCCTGCGCGCCGCGGCGCGGCTGCCGGCGAGGCCGGCTCGTGCTGCGGCGACGGGAGGCCGAACGACCGGCCGATCCCTGCGCTTCCTCTTCCATGGCGACTTCGGCGGGCATGCCCTCGATCACCGGCTGAGGACCCGAACCGTCGATGACCGGCTGAGGCTCGTTGGCCGGAGCCGCTGCGGCCGCCGGAGCGGCCGGCATTTCCTCTGCATAGCCCTGATCCAGATCGTCCTGATCGCGATCGGACGAGTCACGTTCCTGATAGTCCTGGCGTTCGTCGCGCTGGAACCGGTCCTGCATCTGAGCCTGCGCAGCCGCGATGATGCGGTTGTAATGCTCGGCATGCTGCAGATAGTTCTCAGCGATCACGCGGTCGCCGGAGCTCTGCGCGTCGCGAGCAAGGGCCGCATATTTTTCGGCGATGTGCTGTGCGGTACCACGAATCTTCACATCCGGGCCGGAGCTGTCGTAGGTCCGCGTCAAGGGATTGGATCCCTTGCGATTGTTGTTGTTGTTGTTTCCGCTGTTGTTGTTATTCCGCCCACGGCCGCGCTTGTTTTGCTGTCCTGGCCTCATAGTCCATTCACCTGAATTTTCTTGATAATGATGATCATGTGGTTCCGCTCTCGGTGCGGAAAGTCCGCACCTGAGAAAACATGCGCCATGACAGATCGCCTCTTCGCGATCTCGGCGCCGGTCAACGTTAAATTAACAGGTACCCGCACAAGGCACTGTCGAACCCTAGCAACTCTTTCTTGAGAGCAATCCCCGTGGCCAGGTCATACTGGAACGAATCCTTGGTCCATGACCTTCTGCCCAGTGCGCGGGGTGAAACTAGCCCGCTTCCTTCGGGATTCCAAGCCCTTTCTTTGCTCTTCCGGAAAAGAGAAGTGCGAGTGCAGCATTTTTTCAACGGTTATTGCTGCGCTCAATATCCTGCTGGAACATCAGGACCCGATCGTTGCCGCCGAGGTCCTTCGCGGCAGAGAGCAAACGAAAGCCCTGCGCTTCGAATAGCGCCGTTACCGCTCGTTTTTGATCGAAACCGATTTCCAAGCCTATTACGCCGTCTGTTTCGAGATGGCGACCAGCGTGAGAAGCAATGGCACGATAGGCATCAAGCCCATCCTCTCCGCCATCAAGTGCGGCGACCGGATCGTGGTATCTCACTTCCGGTTCAAGCTCCGGTATTACATTGGACCGGATATAAGGCGGATTTGAGACGATGATATCGAACCGCCCATCCACCCCCTCGAACCAATTGCTCCGAACGGCTCCGAAGCGTGCCGCCAAGCCATTCCTGCGCGCATTTTCGAGTGCTGTCGCCAGAGCGTCTTCCGATATATCGGTACCGAGACCGTGCGCGTCAAGTACCGCGGCGAGAAGAGCGAGACAAATCGCACCCGTGCCCGTTCCAAGGTCGACGATGCGACAACTCCCTTTGCTTGAAGCGATTCGCCGCGCATGGGGAACCAGGCAGTCGACCAGGGTCTCGGTGTCCGGACGCGGCTCCAGCGTCTCTTTCGAGAGCTTGAGCTTCATGCCGAAGAATTCCCGCTCGCCGAGGATCCGGTAGACCGGCTCATGCGCCGCGCGGCGCTCGACTGCGGCACGAATGCGAGCCGCATCCTCGTCGCTGACGAGCTCTCTTCCGCGCGTCAGGAGCGCGGCTAGCGCAAGGTCGAGCAGGCCGGAGATCAGGTGGCGTGCATCGAGCCCCGCCGATTCGAGGCCGGCGGCCTTCAGCCTGTCGCGGCTCTCGGCTAGGAGGCTGTCGAGGGTTTGGGCCATTGAAACTCAGTTCTGCCTTTCGCCGAGCAGCGCGAGCTGGCTTGCCTGATGGTCGGCGAGCAGCGCATCCACCACGTCGTCGATCTCACCTTCCATCATTCGGTCGAGCTTGTAGAGCGTGAGATTGATGCGGTGGTCGGTCAGGCGTCCCTGCGGGAAATTGTAGGTGCGTATGCGCTCGGAACGATCGCCGGACCCTACCTGGCTCCTGCGGTCGGCCGAGCGCTCGCTGTCGGCGCGCTGCCGTTCCATGTCATAGAGCCGGGAGCGCAGCACCTGCATCGCCTTGGCACGGTTCTGATGCTGCGACTTTTCCGAACTGGTGACGACGATGCCGGTCGGAATATGGGTTATGCGCACGGCCGAATCGGTCGTGTTGACGTGCTGTCCGCCTGCTCCCGAGGAACGCATCGTATCGACGCGGATATCCTCCGGGCGGACCTCGATGTCGATCTCTTCGGCCTCCGGCAACACCGCGACCGTCGCGGCCGATGTATGGATCCGGCCGCTCGCTTCCGTCTCCGGCACGCGCTGCACCCGGTGGACGCCGGACTCGAATTTCAACCGCGAAAAGACACCGCGTCCCGATACCGTTGCGATGATTTCCTTGTAGCCGCCGGCCTCGCCCTCGCTCGCGGACAGCACTTCGACGCGCCAGCCCTTGCCCGCCGCGTATCGCTCGTACATGCGGAAGAGATCGCCGGCGAAGAGGGCGGCTTCCGAGCCACCCGTACCGGCCCGGATTTCGAGGATCGCGCTCTTTTCGTCGGCCGCATCCTTCGGCAGGAGCAGGATCTGGATTTCCTGCTCAAGCGCTTCGATCTTCTCTTCGACTTCGGGCTTTTCCATCTCCGCGAGGTCGCGCATCTCCTTGTCGGTCGCCCGGTCGGCAAGCATTGCTGCGATGTCGGCAAGCTCGGCGGTCGCCTTTTCATAGGCGCGAATCTTCGACACGACCGGCTGCAGCTCGGAATATTCCGAGGCCAGCTTCACGTAAACGTCGGCCGACGGGCCGGCGGACATGCGCGCCTCGATTTCGCCGAACCGCCGCTCCAGTTCGCGCATCTTTTCAACGGGAAGCTTTGCCAAATCTCACTCCAAATGCACTCGCCTCGCCCGGACCGCGTCCGGACGGAGACGAGAGCCCTCTTGTTCAATCTAAACCGGTATGCCGTTCGCCGCAGCGAAATCGACCAGGAGCTGGCGGATCGACGTGTCGGACTTGACGTCGTCGAGCGCCGCCTCAAGGAGTTCGTTGAGCCTGCCGGCCTCCAGCGCCAGGAGCATTGCCTTGACCGGCCCGACAGCCGTCGGCGACATCGAAACCGACCGGAAGCCGAGCCCGAGCAGCGCCATGGCCGAAAGCGGTTTGCTTGCCATCTCGCCGCAAAGCGTCACCGGCGTGTTGTTGCGCTCGCCGGCCCGCACGATCTCCCGGAGAATCCGCAGGAAAGGCCGGCCGAGAATGTCGAAACGTTCGGAAACACGGGCATTCCCGCGGTCGACCGCCATGGCGAACTGGAAGAGATCGTTCGAGCCGACCGAAACGAAATCGACTTCGGCCATCAGTTCGTCGAGCTGCCAAAGCAGCGCCGGCACTTCCAGCATCGCCCCGAACTGCAGCTTGCGCGGCAGTTGTTCGCCGAGCTTCGATTGGCGCTCGATCTCCTTCTGCAGGAGTTCTCGCGCGCTCTTCAGCTCCGCGACTTCCGTTACCATCGGCAGCATCATCTTGAGCTCGGCGCCGACCGTCGCTCTCAGCATTGCCCGGAACTGGGTACGCAGGAGACCCGGCCGATCGAGCGACAGCCTGATGGCGCGCCAGCCGAGCGCCGGGTTCTCCTCCTCCGCGGCACGGAAATAGGGAACGACCTTGTCGCCGCCGATATCCAGCGTCCGGAAGGTGACCGGCTTCCCCGCCGTCTGCTTCATGACGTTGCGGTAGAAAGCTTCCTGCTCCTCGGCCTTGGGCATGGTCGAAGCGATCATGAATTGCAGTTCGGTCCGGAAGAGACCGATACCTTCGGCACCAGCCTCGTTCAGATGGGGCAAGTCGACCAGGAGCCCGGCATTCATCTGCAACGTAATGCGCTTGCCGTCCTTCGTCAGAGGCTCGACATCCCGGAGAGCGCGGAACTGCGCCTGCCTGCGCGCACGGAAGCGCACTTTCTCCTCGTAAGCGCGCTGCAGATCGGCCATCGGCCGCAGATGCACCTTCGCATCGTCGCCGTCGACGATGATCGCATCGCGGTTTTCGGCGAGCGCCACTGCCCCTGCCGCCTGGCCGACCACCGGAATGCCCATGGCGCGGGCGACGATGACCACATGGCTGGTGACCGCCCCCTCCTCCAGCACAAGGCCGCGCACGTTCTCGCGCGGATAGTCGAGCAACTCCGCAGCGCCCATGGCGCGCGCGACGACGATCGCGTCATTGGGGAAATCGGCAGCCGAAAGCTTGGCGCCATAACCCGAAAGCTGGCGCAACAGCCGGTTCGCAAGATCGTCGAAATCGTGCATCCGCTCGCGCAGATACGGATCGGTCAGCCGGATCATCCGCGCCTTGGTCTCGCTCTGCACCCGCTCCACCGCCGCTTCCGCCGTCAGGCCGTTGCGGATCGCCTCCTCGAGCTTTCTCACCCAGCCGCGGTCGTGGGCGAACATGCGGTAGGTCTCCAGCACCGCGCGGTGCTCGCCCTCCATCGAGACGTCGCGGCGCGACAGCATGTCGTCGATGGAGATGCGCAGCGACCCGAGCGCTTCCGCAAGCCGCTGCAGCTCCTGCTCCGTGTCCTCGTTGAGCAGATTGGTGACGACGATGCGAGGCTCATGCAGGACGACGTAACCGAGCCCTATGCCTTCACCGTAACTGTTGCCCTCGATCGTCACCGGGCGGGACAGATCGAGCTCGAGCCCGGGCTTGGTGATCTTCTTGAGCTCGCCGGTCGCAACCATCTCGGCGAGCACCATGGCGGTCGTTTCCAGCGCCTCGACCTCGTCCTCGCGATAGTTGCGCTGCGCCTTGTTCTGCACGACGAGGACGCCGAGCGCGCGGCCGGTGCGCAGGATCGGAACGCCGAGGAAAGAGTGATAAATCTCTTCGCCCGTCTCGGGCAGGTAGGTGAAGGCCGGGTGCGACTGGGCATCGGAGAGATTGAGCGGCCGCGCCGAAGCCGCGATCGTGCCGACGAGACCCTGTCCCATCTTCAGTTGCGCCAGGTGCACCGCCGTCTTGTTCAGACCTTCGGTCGCGTAAAGTTCGAGCACGCCGTCGGAGCGCAGCACGTAAACCGAGCACACTTCCGCAACCATGTTCTGCGCAATCTGGCGCACGATCCGGTCAAGGCGCTCCTGCGGCTCGAGCGGTTCCGCCATGAGCTCGCGCAACCGCTTGAGGAGAACGCGCGGACCTGCGGAAAGGTCTCTCATCGCGTGGGGTCTCCTGAATAAGAATAAACGTCGGGCCCATGCGGGACGCCGCGGCCTCTGCATGCATCCTCGAAGCGAAATCGATCCGGGGACAAGTTCATGCAGCAGTTCCAATCACTACAGCGACGTCTTCCGTGTCTTTTCAGACGCGCGGCGCCGGGTCGCGAATCCCAAATCAAATGCCTGCCGTTTAACTCTTATCCAGACCGTAGACGGAATGCAAAGTGCGAACGGCCAATTCGGCGTAAGGTCCGTCGATCAGGATGGAGATCTTGATTTCGGAGGTGGTGATCGCCTTGATGTTGATCCCCTTGTCGGCAAGTGCCCGAAACGCGGAAGCGGCGACGCCCGCATGGCTGCGCATGCCGATGCCGATCACCGAGACCTTGACGAGGCCCGACTCCGACTGAATGACGTCATAGCCGATCTTTTCCTTGTTATCCCCCAGAACCCTGAGGGCCTTGTCGACGTCGCCGGACGGCACGGTGAAGGTCATGTCGGTCTTCGAGCCGTCTTCCGAAATGTTCTGGACGATCATGTCGACATTGATATGGGCTTCCGCAAGCGGCCCGAAGATCGCGGCGGAAACGCCCGGCCGGTCGGCCAGGCGGCGCAGCGAGATCTGTGCTTCATCCTTGGCATAGGCGATGCCGGTTACGACTTCCTGTTCCACGATCTCATCCTCATCACAAATCAGCGTTCCGGGCGGGTTCATGAGATCACCCATGCCCGGCGCATCGGGGTCTTCGAAAGAAGAACGCACGAATGTGCGTACCTTGTGCACCATGGCGAGCTCGACCGAGCGTACCTGCAGCACCTTGGCGCCGAGAGACGCCATTTCCAGCATTTCCTCGAAAGCGATCTTCTTCAAACGCCGGGCCTTCGGCTCGATGCGCGGGTCCGTCGTGTAGACGCCGTCGACGTCGGTGTAGATGTCGCAGCGATCGGCCTTGACGGCGGCTGCGATCGCGACGGCGGAGGTGTCCGAGCCGCCGCGGCCGAGCGTCGCCAGGCGGTTGTCCGGGCCGAGGCCCTGGAAGCCGGCGACGACCGCCACCTGACCCTCGCCCATGCGTCGGATGACATCGGCGCCGTCAATTTCGAGAATGCGGGCCGCACCATGGGCGTTGTCGGTCTTGATCGGCAACTGCCAGCCCTGCCACGAGCGGGCGTTGATGCCCATCGACTGCAGCGCGATCGCGAGCAGGCCGGAGGTCACCTGTTCGCCTGAGGCGACGACCGCGTCATATTCGCGCGCATCGTAGAAGGGGGCGTTCGAGCCCGCGACCTTCGGCATGTTTTCGACCCAGCCGACCAGCTCGTTGGTCTTGCCGGACATGGCGGAAACGACGACAGCAACCTCGTGGCCGGCATCGACCTCGCGTTTCACATGGCGCGCGACATTGTGGATGCGGTTCAAATCTGCGACGGAGGTCCCGCCGAATTTCATCACGATGCGTGCCATTTCGCCTCTACCGTACCACCATGTTTGCGCGCCCGATGCGGCGACCTTGGAGCGTCCAAGAAGACGCGCGTCGCCGTAGACGCGACAGGAAAACGCCCCCGCCGGCGCCTGACGATCAAAAAGCTTGAAGGAGACTTCTCGGACATCGGCCAGTCACCGCCTCGGGGAGCGGAAAGTCGCGGCGTCTCTTAGCGGATCAGCGGGCTGCGTGCAATGGCCGTCAGAGCGGTGGCCAAGAGCATGACTCTCGCCCAGGGGGGAACCGATGTCGATTCAAAACCACTTGCATTTCAATACTGGTTCTGCCAATCTCACTCCAGACGCAGGGCGGTGGCCGCCCAATGGGAGGAAGGACAATGCGCAAAGTCATCATGTGGGACATGGTCAGTGTCGACGGGTTTTTCGAAGCGCCGGGGCATGACATCGGCTGGTTCGTTTTCGAAGACGAGCTCGACGCCTATATCCGCGAGACGCAGTTCGAGGCCGGCACACTGCTCTTCGGCCGCACCACCTACGAACTCATGGCCGCCTATTGGCCCTCGTCGGAGGATCATATCGCCGCCTTCATGAACGGCGTCGAGAAATACGTCTTCTCCAGGACGCTCAGGAGCGCCGACTGGAACAACACGACCCTTGTTTCCGGCGATGCCGCCGACGAGGTCAGGCGCCTGAAAGAACGCGAAGGCGGCGCAATCTTCATCTTCGGCAGCGCCGATTTCGCTTCGACGCTGATCGCTCCAGGGCTCGTCGATGAATACCGTCTCGGCATCAATCCGGTGCTGCTCGGCAAGGGCACGCCCCTCTTTCAAAACGTTGCCGAGCGGAGGAAGCTCGAGCTTACTCATGTCCGCCCTCTGAAGTCCGGTGTCGTCATCCTGCATTACCGGCCGGAACCGGCGTGATCGGCGAAGGAGGAGGCTATGGAGAACCGTCTTTCCATCTATGCGCCGCAGGCGCTCGCCCTGCTCAGGATCGTGACCGCTCTGCTCTTCGTTCATGCCGGCATGGTGCTGCTCTTCAACGTTCCAGCATCGACCCATCCGTTGCCGCCGCCGGAAATGAAGCCGATCCTCCTGGTGGCCGGCATCCTGGAACTCGTCGGCGGCGCTTTGGTGCTCGTCGGGCTCTTCACCCGCGCGGCGGCCTTCATCCTGTCGGGCATGATGGCCGTCGCCTATTGGGGCTTTCATGCGCCGATGAACATGTGGCCCGCCAACAATATGGGCAGCGCCGCAATTCTCTTCAGCTTCATCTATCTCTATCTCGTTTTCGCCGGCGCAGGCGCCTGGAGTCTCGACGCTCGCCGGGTGCGAGCCACAGGCCCTTGACATCCCCCGCCGATCGTCCGACTTCAGCATCGGATCGATGAGCTACAGCGAGCTTTGCGCGCCCGATGAGGACGCGCGGCACCGAAAGAACGAGGCAAGGAGGCTCTCATGAGCGAGACGGCGCGCACGACGATCGACCAGAGCGAGGTGGACCGCTTCTCGGCCATGGCGGCCGAATGGTGGGATCCGACCGGCAAGTTCCGCCCGCTGCACAAATTCAATCCCGTGCGCCTCGCCTATATACGTGACAGGGTCTCGGAGCATTTCGGCCGCGATCCGAAAAGCCGGCAGCCGCTCGAAGGGCTGCGAGTCCTCGATATCGGCTGCGGCGGCGGGCTTCTTTCCGAGCCGATGGCCCGGATGGGAGCGGACGTCGTGGGGGCCGACGCCTCGGAAAAGAACATCGGCATCGCTAAAACGCATGCGGCCGGCAGCGGCGTCAGCGTCGATTATCGCGCCGTAACGGCCGAAGCCCTTGCCGAAGCCGGCGAGAGCTTCGACGTCGTTTTGAACATGGAAGTGGTCGAGCATGTCGCGGACGTCGAATTCTTCATGACCACCTGCGCGCATATGGTGCGCCCGGGCGGCCTGATGTTCGTCGCAACCATCAACCGCACGCTGAAAGCGGCAGCACTCGCGATCTTCGCGGCCGAAAACGTGTTGCGCTGGCTGCCGCGCGGTACCCACCAATATGAAAAGCTGGTGCGGCCGGAGGAGCTCGAAAAGCCTCTCGCCGCAAGCGGCATGGAGATTGCCGACCGCACCGGCGTCTTCTTCAATCCGCTGGCCAACCAGTGGAACCTGTCGAGGGATATGGACGTCAATTACATGATCGTGGCGAAACGGCCGATCTGAGCCCTGTTATCGTCAGTTCGTGTCGTCCGGCAGCACCGGCAGTGGGGCGATCTCGATTCCCTCCTCGATGAGGGCAATCGCCTCTTCCGCCGTCGCCTTGCCGATCAGCCCGCGCTGGTCGGCTTCGCCGTAATGTATCTTGCGCGCCTCGTCCGGGAAGCGCTCACCGACGTCTTCCGCGTTCTCGCGGATCGATTTCACCAGTTCCTTGAGCTTGGCGACCGCTTCCTTCTGCGCCTGATCCATCACCAGCTCGCGGCGCGCCTCCTTCTTGCGCGCCGTTGAGACGGCGGGCGCCATCAGTTTCTTGCTGACGGAAACGGAACCGCAACTGGGGCAGGCGACCAGGCGCCGCTCGACCTGCCGGTCGAAATCGTCGCTCGAGGAGAACCAGCCTTCGAAGTCGTGGCCCTCGTCACAGGCAAGATTGTAGTGGATCACGCTGCAGCGCCTCCTTTTCCCGCCGGAACCACCTCATCCAACACGAAGCTGCGCGCGTTCCTGAGGTTGGGAATCTTCTCGCGCGCCGCGTGCACCGCCGCCACATCGATCTCGGCGACGATGATTTCCTCGCCGGTCGGAGCGGCTTCGGCCAGCACCCTGCCCCAGGGATCGATGATCATCGAGTGGCCGAAGGTTTGCCGGCCATCCTCATGCGTGCCCGCTTGAGCGGCGGCAATAACGAAGAGCCCGTTTTCGATGGCCCGAGCGCGTAACAGGATTTCCCAATGCGCTTCGCCGGTCTGGCGCGTGAACGCAGCCGGCACCGTCATGATCTCGGCTCCGGCCACGGCCTGCTGGCGAAACAGCTCGGGGAAACGGACATCGTAGCAGATCGAAAAGCCGAGTTTGCCGAAGGGGAGATCCGCGATACGCGCGATATGACCCGGATGGTAGGCGGCGCTCTCGCGCCAGCTCTCGCCATTCTCCAGATCCACGTCGAACATGTGGATCTTGTCGTAGTCACAGATCTTCGCGCCGTCAGGCCCGAACAGGAAGCCGCGATTGGCAATCTTCCCATCCGCGCGCGCGATCGGCGTCGAGCCGACATGGAGGTAGAGGCCGAGCTCGCGGGCAAGCCGGGATGCCTCGCGAATGACGACGTCGTTCTCCCCATCCTTCAACACTGACCGCAAACCCGTCCGGTCGCGCTGGACCGCTCCGGTCATCTCCGGCGTCTGGACATAGGTTGCACCCCGCGAAGCGGCTTCGCGCACCAGCTTCGCCATCGTCTCCGCATTTCTTGCGGGATCGACACCGGAGCACATCTGGACGGCGGCAGCCTTGAAGGTCATCGCTTTCTTTCTCCCAAGCGGAACTCTGGATCAGAACGATCCGGCATCGCAGCACTCACCTCTTTTTCGGATGGGCAGGACAGTCGTGACATTCCACTTCAGGCCGCGAGCATATCGTCGAGCTTGCCGGCGCGATCGAGCGCATGCAGCTCGTCGCAGCCGCCGACGGGAACATCATTGATGATGATTTGCGGGAAGGTCCTGCCGCCCCTGGATTTTTCCATCATCTCCTGGCGAAGTTCAGGTGCATAAGTGGCATCATACTCGGTAAAGTCGACGCCTTTGCTTTCCAGAAGTTTCTTCGCCCTCGTGCAATAGCCGCAGAACTGACGCGTATAAATGACGACCGAAGCCATGGTCTCCAACTGCTCCTTCACCGGCATCGATCGCCGGACATTTCTTGTCATATAGGACCGGACATGGCCCTTGCAAAGGTCAAAACCGTGACGTCTCCGGCGCCCGCACGCTTCAGCGCCCGTGTCGCAGCGGCGACGGTCGCGCCGGTCGTATAGACGTCGTCTACGAGAACGATGCGCTTGCCCGCGAGTTCCCGCTTCGCGCCTTCGGGGACTGCGAAGGCGCCGCGGACATTCTCCTCGCGTGCCCTGGCGCCAAGTCCGACCTGGCGGCTCGTGCGCTTGATGCGGCGAAGAACATCCGGTCGATAGGCTCTTGCGGAACGTTCGGCAATGACGCGTGCAAGCTCCGCCGCCTGATTGAACTTGCGCCTCCAGAGGCGGAGCGCATGGAGCGGAACCGGCACGATCATGTCCGCCGCTGCCACGGCACCGCCGCCGGCGCGGATCATCCACTCGGCCATCATGGGTGCAAGGTCGGTGCGATCACGGTATTTCAAGCCATGCACGAGATCGCGGACGATTCCTTCGTGAATGGCCACCGAGCGCAGCCTGTCGAAGACCGGAGGATTGGCGATGGCCTCGGGCGAAACCGCGCCCTCGCCAGGATCATAGGCGAAGGGCAAGCCCAGAACCTCGCAATAGGGCCGCTCGATGAGCGGCATGCCTGCCCAGCAGGAAGCGCAGACGGCATGGGCATGGCCGGTCAGCCGGCCGCATCCCGAGCAGACGGGCGGAAAGACGAGATCGACCGCCTGGGCCGCAATCCGGCGGAGCATGCCCGCCCAATCCACCGCCCGGTTTTCCTGTCCGCCCCGTTTCATGCGCTTGGCTTGATTCGTGTTGCTGTCTGTCGCGTTAGACCCTAACTGAGCAGAGGACGAAGGGTGCAGCAAGTATTAAAGCGCTGCAGCGGCCTCTGCGCGTCCGACAAGACACGCGGCGCTGTAGGGTTTCTGTCGCACCCCGCGATTTCGGAGAGACTGTCGTGGAAATCATCTTTGACCAGAGCCTCGTCGAGGCGCACCGCCGGCGCGCACTGCGCCAGGCCGACGAGAAGGCAGGCTTCCTGCTCGACATCGTCGCACAGGAACTTGCCGAGCGCGTAAGCGTCGTCGAACGGCAGTTCGAAACGGCCATGGAGCTGCACGGCTATACGGGTGCCGCCGCGCGCAGCCTTTCCACGACCGGCAAGGTCGGCGCGATCGAGCGGGTGGAAACCGACAGCGCCTTCGGTTCGGCCGACGAGCCGGTGACGGAAGCACCTCTGGAGCGTATCCCGGCCGACCCGGCGTCGCTCAGTCTCCTCGTGTCGCCACTGTCGCTCCATCTTACCAATGATACGCCCGGCGTCTTCATCCAGGCGCGCCGCGTGCTGAAGCCCGACGGGTTGTTCCTTGCCGCAATACCCGGCAGCGGCACGCTGCAGGAACTGCGCGAGGCGCTTCTCGCAGCCGAGGCGGAACTGACGGGCGGGGCGAGCCCACGGGTAATCCCCTTCGCCGACGTGCGCGACATGGGAGCCCTTCTGCAGCGGGCGGGCTTTGCCCTGCCGGTGGCGGATACCGAGACGTACACCGTCCGCTACGATTCGCTCTTCGGCCTCATCCGCGACTTGCGCGCAATGGGCATGACGAACCCGCTGGCTTCGCGCAACCGCAAGCCGATGCCGCGGCGCTTCTTCTCAGAGCCGCAGAAATCTACGCGCAGCGCTTCTCCGATCCGGACGGGCGCATCCGCGCGACCTTCTCGATCATTTATCTTTCGGGCTGGGCGCCGCACGAGAGTCAGCAGAAGCCGCTCAAACCCGGCTCGGCGAAGCAGAGATTGTCCGACGCGCTTGGCGCGAGCGAGCACAAACTCAAGGATGAAGGCGAGCCGTGATCTGAGATCTTAGAGCACTTCCAGGAAAGGTGTGTAACGGTTTTCCGTCCGGAAGTGCGTTGGATCAATGGTTGGAGCATTCAGTGTTTCTATGGAACACGTTGAATGCTCTAGGTCCAGGCCGCCTCGATCGTGTCGGTGACGAAGGTCAGCATGCCGAGCAGTGCGCCGGAGAAATTCTGCAGGCCGATGAGAAGGCCGAGCGAGATCAGCGCGGCCAGGAGCCCGTATTCCACCGCCGTTGCGCCGTCGTGGTCTCGAAACAGGCGTCTCAGCGTCTCCATTGGTCCTCCAGCCGCTCAGAGCACTTGCCGGAAAAGCGTATAACGGTTTCCGTCCGGAAGTGCGTCGTTTCAAAAGGTTGAGGCGTTTCGACGCTTCAACGCAAGCACGCAACGTTTCAACGGCAAACGAGGCGTCGCCTCGCCACAGGTCAACCGCAAGCAGTGCCTTTCGGCGCTCCGCAGCGATCAGCATCCACTCCTGCTGCCATCGGCGTCGATGATGCAGACGGCACCCGGCATCTCCTGAAGCACGCTGCGCCGAACGGTGTAGCGCTTGGCCGTACCGCCCGAGGGTATGGAGCCCGTCGAGATGTTGTCGTAGTCGATCGGCGTGTTCGCAAGCATTCGCTTGTCGCCCTTGGACGACAGCATCGGCGTCAGGATGAGCGTCAGCGCGATGACCGCCGTGCCGAACAGCAGCGACAGATTGAGCACGCCTGTCCGGCGGGACTGGCTCGTCACCATATCCTTGTCCTGAACCGTCCTCCAGAAATCCTCGTCCACCATCCCAGCCTCATGCAACACGTAAAGAGCGGCGGGCGAAGCACCCTTCCCAAAGCCTCGTCCTGACCACACCTGCCCGAAAACGGCGCCGTCGAGGTGACGCGCGCCGGAACTGACCCCATCTTGCCCAAGGGTGATAAACGTTCGATTAACGAATTATCGAATTTAGCGGGATTGCGCGCCACCAGCGCGGTTCTTGACGCTCCAACTTCGAAGCTACGCACGTCCGCACGGAAAGCCGTTACACACTTTTCCCGCAAGTGCTCTTAGAGCAAATCCATCAGGAACGGGATCAGCGGCTCGTCGGCGGGCGGCATGGCGTAGTCGCGCAACGCCTTCGGGCGCACCCACTTGATAGCCTGGCCTTCGCGGCCTTCGGCAAACCCCTCGTAGCGGCGGCAGATGTAAAGCGGCATCAGGAGGTGAAAGTCGTCGTAGCCGTGGCTCGCGAATGTGAGCGGCGCGAGGCAGGCGACTTTGGTGCGGATGCCGAGCTCCTCTTCGAGCTCGCGGATCAACGTCTCCTCCGGGGTCTCGCCACTCTCGACCTTACCGCCCGGGAACTCCCACAGGCCCGCCAGAGGCTTGCCTTCCGGGCGTTGCGCCAGCAGAACGCGTCCATCGGAATCGACGAGCGCGCAGGCGGCAACGAGCACGATCTTCCTACCCTGCATGTCCGTCAGACCTTCGGCGTTCGATAGAGATAGCGGTAGACCTCGGTGAAACCGGCCTTGCGATAGAGCTCGATCGCAGCCTGGTTGTCGGCCTCCACCTGCAACCAGGCCTTCTTTGCGCCCTTGAGACGTGCCCAACGGAGCGAGGCGTCGAGGAGAGCGCTGCCGACGCCGCGTCGGCGCACCGCTTCGGAAACCGCGAACTGCATGATCCCGGCAAGATCATTGTCGTGGACGACGAGCGACACCGCCGTCGGCCCGGTCTTACGGTCCTCGAACAGGAACAGGCCGCACTCGGGCTTGATGGCGTTGATGATCCCGGTCAGCGCCTGCTTGGCTTCCGGAGGATCCCCGCCGATCAGGATGCGGGCGTCCACGAAACGGCCGATATCCTTGATCGGAAGGTGGTCGATGCCTTCGCTGAAATCGCGATCCGCCAGGTCGAGCGTCAGGACCAGGCTGTGCGCGAACGACGTCCAGCCCTCGCCATCCATATGGTCGATCATCTTCGGCGGCGTCAGCGGCGTCTGACGAACCGTAAGGGTGCGCCCGGATTGCGCAAAAAGCCGGCGCGCCTTCTCCAGGCGGATGGCTATGTCGCGATAGTCGGACGGATCCAGCGGGTTGACGGAATTCAGGCGCTTGGAAGGGTGCCCCGCCGTCAGACGGATAAGCCAGCTGCCGTCATATTGCACCGACGAGGCCGGCCAGGCGCGAAAACCGACGGCCTCCAGACGCCGCACGCTCGGTAAATCGACCGCGACCGTTTCCCCGTTCCCCGCCCCGTTGCCGGGCGGCTCTCTGCCGTTCGTTGTCATGTCCATAGCCTTGAATGCTGCGGGGCCGGGAAGAGCGCGCGGCCGTCCGGTCGCAACCGCTCTCAACGCCTCAACCGTGTCAGCTTCTGTAATCGCCGTTGATTTCGACATATTCCTTGGTCAGGTCGCAGGTATAGACCGTGGCGCGGCCCGAACCCAGACCGATATCGACGCGGATCGGAATGGTCTCGCCCTGCATGACCGCAGTCGCGGCCGCTTCCGAATAGGCCGGATCGCGCTCGCCCTCGACTGCGACTCGGATATCGCCGAACCAGATCGCCAGCCGGTCGCGCTCGGCCATCTCTCCCGACTTGCCGACCGCCATGACGACGCGTCCCCAATTGGCGTCCTCGCCCGCAACCGCCGTTTTGACGAGCGGCGAATTGGCTATCGAAAGCGCGATGCGTTTGGCGGCGGCATCGTTTTCCGCGCCCTCGACCGTCACCTCGACCATCTTGCGCGCGCCCTCGCCGTCGCGCACGACCTGCAACGCCAGATCACGCAGCAGATCGTCGAGCGCGGCACGGAACCCGTCGAGACGCGGGTCGGCCGCGTCCTCGACCTTAGCCTGGCCGTCGTCCGCCGCCGCACCGGTCGCAAACATCATCAGCGTGTCGGAGGTGGACGTGTCGCTGTCGACCGTCACCGAATTGAAGGTGGGTTCGACGCCTGCCTGAAGCAGTGCCTGAAGTGCCGCCGGCGCAATGTCCGCATCGGTGACGACGAAGGAGAGCATGGTTGCCATGTCGGGCGCGATCATCCCGGCGCCCTTGGCGATCCCGTTGATCGTGACCCTGACACCGCCGATCTCGGCGCTGCGGGTGGCAACCTTCGGATAGGTATCGGTCGTCATGATCGCTTTGGCCGCTTCGAACCAGAAGTCCTGGGTGGCGGACGCGGCAAGTTTATCCAGAACACCGGCGAACTTGGTGGCGTCGAGCGGCTCGCCGATGACGCCCGTCGACGCCAGGAAGACCTCCGCCTCGCTGCAGCCAACGGCCTTTGCCGCTGCCTCGGCCGTGAGCCTGGTCGCCTCCCGGCCCTTCTTGCCGGTGAACGCGTTGGCATTGCCCGAGTTCACGACCACGGCGCGCGCAATGCCGCCCGGCAGGTTCTGCCGGCAATGGTCGACCGGAGCTGAGGGGCACTTCGACCGCGTGAACACGCCCGCCACGGATGCCGGCCGGTCGAAGAGCATCATCAGCACGTCGGTCCGGTTCTCGTACTTGATCCCTGCGGCAGCGGTCGCCATGCGTACGCCGCGAAGGGCCGGCATTTCGGCAAAGGTTTTCGGAGCAAGCGGAGAGACGGAACCGGACATGGATTGAACCTGCTTTTCAGAAGCCTCGAACGTTGTGCGAAATGCCCGAACGGCATTCAGCCGTCGGGCATCCGGATCTTTGAAGGCGGAGCGGAGCAAATGCGAGCGACCTCAGCCTCCGCGCGGGGGCGCGCCTCCCTGAAGAGGCCGCGCAGCCGTAATTACTTGGTTTCCTGCGGCTTGCCGGCCTCGTCATAGGCCTTCTTGAGCGCCGGATCGGAGATTTCGACGGCAGTGCTCTCCTTGGCGGAATTCAGAAGCTCGAGGTACTTGTCACGCATGACGAGCTGGCGAACCTGCGGCTCGACCTGTTCGAGCGTCGGCGGAGCCTGGGGACGCTTGTCCTCGATGAGGATCACATGGAAGCCGAACTGCGTCTTCACCGGTGTCTTCGTATAGGCGCCTTTTTCCAGCGCGAAGGCGGCCGTCTCGAATTCAGGTACCATGCGGCCCTTGGTGAAGTAGCCGAGATCGCCGCCCTCTTCCTTGTTCGGGTCGGTGGACTTGGCCTTGGCAAGGTCGGCGAAGTTCTTGCCCGCGTCGAGTTCCTTGATGACGTCCTTCGCCTCGTCTTCGGTCTTGACGAGGATATGGCGGGCCTTGACCTCTTCCTGCGGCGGAATCGCTGCGACTTCCTTGTCGTAGCGCGCCTTCACATCTTCCGCCGTTACGGCATCGACCACGTGCTTCTTGAAGAAGGCGTTGTGCAACTCGCGTTCGGTCAGGAATGCGACGCGCTGCTTGAACGCTTCGTCGTTCTGAAGCCCTTCCTTCTCGGCGTCCTTCAAAAGAAGCTTCACGTCGATGACGGCCGAAAGTGCTGCTGCGCGCTTCTGCTCGTCAGGCATCCGCTGGAGCTGCGGATCGAGGCTCGTGATTGCGAGATCAAGTTCCGACTGGTGGATTTCCTGGTCCCCGACTTTGGCAATGACCGGGTCGGTCCCTTCGGCGCGGGCGACACCCGCCGCGATCACCGCGACCAGTGCCGCGGCCGCAAGGGTCTTGTATCTAGACATGTTTCTAACCTTTCACCATTGGCCGCCAGCGCGATTGCCTCCGGCCCCAAGGGCTGCACAACAACCAGAATGTGGCGGTTCTGTAGCCGTCCGGCCGTGCAAGTGCGTTGACATAATCCGACCCCCCTCTTATCTGTCACGCAACCTCGCGTCCAGAACAGTTTCCGGGCGTTTCGCGGCGTGACGCGGTTTTTCGACCGCGCGCCTGAAACCCAGGCGACAAATAAGGAAAGGACCATTTGCATGGTCAGTCTCGGCGGCTTTGCCCGCAAGTTGTTTGGTTCCGCCAACGATCGCCGCGTCCGCGGCTACAAGGGCCGGGTGGACGCCATCAATGCTCTCGAAGCCGAAATGAAGGCGCTGAGCGACGAGGCCCTGGCGGCGAAGACGGCGGAATTTCGCCGTGAGCTCGCCGGCGGCAAGACCCTGGACGACATTCTCGTGCCGGCCTTTGCGGTCGTGCGCGAGGCTGCGCTCCGCGTCCTCGGGCTGCGCCCCTTCGACGTCCAGCTGATCGGCGGCATGATCCTGCATGAGCGGGCCATCGCGGAAATGAAGACCGGCGAAGGCAAGACGCTCGTCGCCACCCTTCCCGTCTATCTCAACGCGCTCGCCGGCAAGGGCGTGCATGTGGTCACCGTCAACGATTACCTCGCCCAGCGCGACGCCGGCATGATGGGCCGCATCTACGGCTTCCTCGGCATGACCACCGGCGTCATCGTCCACGGTCTCTCCGACGAACAGCGCCGCGACGCCTATGCCTGCGACGTCACCTATGCGACGAACAACGAGCTCGGCTTCGACTATCTCCGCGACAACATGAAGTACGAGCGCTCCCAGATGGTGCAGCGCGGCCACTTCTTCGCCATCGTCGACGAGGTCGACTCGATCCTGGTGGATGAGGCGCGCACGCCGCTCATCATCTCCGGCCCGCTCGACGACCGCTCCGATCTCTACAACACCATCAATGAGTTCATTCCGCGTCTGTCGCCGGAAGACTACGAAATCGACGAGAAGCAGCGCTCGGCCAATTTTTCGGAAGAAGGCACCGAGAAGCTCGAGAACATGCTGCGCGAGGCCGGCCTGCTGAAGGGCGAGTCGCTCTACGACATCGAGAACGTGGCGATCGTTCACCACGTCAACAACGCGCTCAAGGCCCACAAGCTCTTCACCCGCGACAAGGATTACATCGTACGCAACGGCGAGATCGTCATCATCGACGAGTTTACCGGCCGCATGATGCCCGGCCGCCGCTACTCCGAAGGCCAGCACCAGGCGCTCGAAGCCAAGGAGAAGGTGCAGATCCAGCCCGAGAACCAGACGCTCGCCTCGATCACCTTCCAGAACTATTTCCGCATGTACGACAAGCTTGCCGGCATGACCGGTACGGCTGCGACGGAAGCGGAGGAATTCGGCAACATCTACGGCCTCGAAGTTCTCGAGGTGCCGACCAACCTGCCGATCAAGCGCGTCGACGAGGATGACGAGGTCTATCGCACCGTCGGCGAAAAATTCAAGGCGATTATCGACGAGATCAAATCCGCACATGAGCGCGGCCAGCCGATGCTCGTCGGCACCACCTCCATCGAGAAATCCGAACTTCTCGCCGATATGCTGAAGAAGAGCGGCTTCTCCAAGTTCCAGGTGCTGAACGCCCGCTACCACGAGCAGGAAGCGTATATCGTCGCGCAGGCCGGCGTCCCCGGCGCGGTCACGATCGCCACCAACATGGCCGGCCGCGGCACCGACATCCAGCTCGGCGGCAACCCCGACATGCGCATCCAGCAGGAGCTGGCCGATGTCGAGCCCGGCCCGGAGCGCGAAGCGCGCGAAAAGGCGATCCGGGAAGAGGTTCAGAAGCTCAAGGAAAAGGCGCTCGCCGCCGGCGGGCTCTACGTTCTTGCCACCGAACGGCACGAAAGCCGCCGCATCGACAACCAGCTGCGTGGCCGCTCGGGCCGCCAGGGCGACCCGGGCCGCTCTAAGTTCTACCTGTCGCTTCAGGACGATCTGATGCGCATCTTCGGATCCGACCGAATGGACGGAATGCTGCAGAAGCTCGGCCTGAAGGAAGGCGAGGCAATCGTCCATCCCTGGATCAACAAGGCGCTCGAACGCGCCCAGAAGAAGGTCGAGGCGCGCAACTTCGACATCCGCAAGAATCTCCTGAAATACGACGATGTGCTCAACGACCAGCGCAAGGTCATTTTCGAGCAGCGCATCGAACTGATGGACGCGGAGAGCGTCACCGATACGGTGACCGACATGCGCAACGAAGTGATCGAGGAAATCGTCGCCAAACGCATTCCGGAGCGGGCCTATGCGGAAAAATGGGATGCCGAGGGGCTGAAGGCCGACGTCCAGCAGTATTTCAATCTCGACCTGCCGATCGCCGAATGGGTCGCCGAAGAAGGCATCGCCGAGGACGATATCCGCGAGCGCATCACTGCCGCAGTGGACAAGGCGGCTGCCGAGCGCGCCGAGCGTTTCGGCCCCGAAATCATGCAATATGTCGAGCGCTCCGTCGTCCTCCAGACGCTCGACCATCTCTGGCGCGAGCATATCGTCAACCTCGACCACCTGCGGTCGGTCATCGGCTTCCGCGGCTACGCCCAGCGCGATCCGCTGCAGGAATACAAGTCCGAGGCTTTCGAGCTGTTCCAGGCGCTACTCGGCAATCTGCGTCAGGCGGTCACGGCACAGCTGATGCGCGTCGAGCTGGTCCGCGAGGCGCCCGAGGAACCGCAGCCGCTGCCACCGATGCAGGCGCACCACATCGATCCGCTGACCGGCGAGGACGACTTCGCGCAGGCCGGGGAGACGCTGCTGGCGGTCGCCCCCGCGAACCGCGATCCGGCCGACCCTTCAACCTGGGGCAAAGTGGCACGCAACGAAGCCTGCCCGTGCGGCTCGGGCAAGAAATACAAGCATTGCCACGGCATTTACGAAGCCTGACCGCGCGGTGCTGCGCGTCCGGTCGGGCGCGCGAACGATTGTCTGCCTGCCACTGACATGGCAGGCAACTTACCTCACCTCTAGATGCGTATGGAGCCGTAGCATGGGAGCTCAAAAGTCCTCGGACAAGTAAGCCGCAACAACGCTTTTTCCTTGTTGTTGCGGCGTCTGTCGAGCCGACCCCCGTGCCGAAGGCAGACCGCCGCCGAATGTTCCTCATTTGAGCGGATGTCTTTCCATGCCTACAAAGCCTCATGTCTGGCGCTATTCGCTGCCGGCAGCGCTGCTGCTGATGGCGCCCTTCGATATCCTCGCCTCCCTGGCCATGGATATCTATCTCCCGATCGTTCCGGCGATGCCCGGTATTCTCGGGACCAGTCCTGCCGTGGTCCAGCTCACGCTGAGCCTCTATATGGTGATGCTCGGCCTCGGCCAGATCGTCTTCGGGCCCGTCTCCGATCGCATCGGACGGCGGCCTGTCCTGATCGGCGGAGCGATGCTGTTCGCCGCGGCGTCGTTCTGCCTTGCGGCATCCTCCAGCGCCATACCATTCGTCGCCTTCCGCTTCCTGCAGGCGGTTGGCGCATCTGCGGCCCTGGTGGCCACCTTTGCGACGATCCGGGACGTCTATGCCGACCGCCCGGAAAGCACGGTTATCTACAGCCTGTTCAGTTCCATTCTGGCATTCGTTCCCGCTCTGGGACCGATAGCCGGCGCCATGCTGGCGGAGAGGTTCGGATGGCGTTCGATTTTCGTTACGCTCGGTGCATTTGCCGTAATCGCGTTGGTGCAGGCACTGCCTCGCTGGCATGAATCCCGCCCTTCGGCGGCCGCGCTGCCGCGGCGCACGTTCGGGCCCCTTTTCCGCAGCCTCGCCTTCTGGACCTATACCCTCGGCTTCAGCGCCGCCATGGGCACGTTTTTCGTGTTCTTTTCCACCTCTCCGCGCGTTCTGATCGACAGGGCAGGATATTCGGAGCTGCAGTTCAGCCTCGCCTTTGCAACTGTAGCAATCGTGATGATCATCACGGCGCGCTTTGCCAGGCGGTTCGTCTCCCGATGGGGAACTTCGGGCAGCCTCCTGCGGGGCATGTGCATGTTGCTTCTCGGAGCGGCGCTCCTGGCCGCCGGGCAGAGCTTCGGCACCCCTTCGTCCTGGACGTTCGTCGCGTCGATGTGGGTCATGGCGGTCGGCATCGTCTTCACCGGATCGGTAACTGCAAACGGCGCGCTCGAAGGGTTCGGATACATGGCGGGTTCGGCGGTCGCAGTCTATTTCTGCGTCCAAAGCCTCATCGTCGGGACGGCGGGAACACTGCTCGTGATCGGACTGCCCGGCGACAGCGCGTGGCCGCTCGTGGTCTATGCCTCGACAATGGCCGGTGTCGTGCTGATCGCGCGCCGGCAGTTGCAGTCCAGAAGGCACGCCCAGGCATGATTGAAGAGGAAGCCGGGCAAAAGCCCGGCTTCCACGCCCTCAAACGAGGGTGCTGAACCCTTTGTTAACGCTGATCTGACAGAAGTGAAGCCCAGTATTGCGTAATGTCAGGGTGTCCTCGTGTTCATGGCGGTATGTCAATCGGCCGGACGAATGCTGCCGTCGGCGCTGAGATATCGCCTGCCTCTTCTTTTGCACGGCCTCGCGTCGCTTCTTGCGGGGGACGATCCCAGGAACCGTGCACAGCGCGTGGCGCTCATCGCCTTTCTGATCCGTATAGTCAGCGCAGCCATCGCCTTCGTCTCGCAAATCGTCCTTGCGCGCCTCGTCGGCGAGTTCGAATACGGCATCTTCATTTTCGTCTGGGTGCTGGTCGTCCTCTTCGGAAACCTGTCCTGCCTCGGTTTCCATGCGACCGTGATCCGCTTCCTGCCGGAATACCATACCACCGCCGCGCTTGCGAACATCCGCGGTCTGACCACGACGGCGCGGGTCTTTGCGATGCTTTCCGCGACCGTTCTCGCCGCGGTCGGCGGAGCCGGCCTCTGGCTCTTCGGCTCCGCCATCGAAAGCTACTATGTGATTCCCCTCTATCTCGGCCTGTTCACTCTGCCGATGATCGCGCTCGGCGACGTACTGGACGGCACCGCGCGGGCGCATAGCTGGCCCATCGTCGCGATGAGCCCGACCTATCTCGTGCGGCCGCTGCTGATCCTCGGTTTCATGGTCATCGCGATCGCCGCCGGGCTTCCGCGCGATGCGACGACAGCCATGGGCGCTGCGCTGGGGGCGGCCTATGTCACCACGCTCGGACAATTCGTGACGATGGCATGGCGGCTCCGCCGCCATTACGTGCGCGGGCCGATGAAGATCGAGCTCGGGCGGTGGCTCAGCGTCTCCCTTCCCATTTTTCTGGTCGACGGTTTCGGTTTCCTGCTCACCAATTCCGACGTCGTCATCGTGGGCCTCTATCTCAATCCCGACGATGTGGCGGTTTATTTTGCGGCGGCCAAGACCATGGCGCTCGTCCATTTCGTGATGTTCGCCGTCAAGGCGGCAGCAGGTCCGCGTTTCTCTGCGGCAATGGCCGCGGGCGATCGCAGGCAGCTGGCTGAAATCGCCGTCGAAAGCGCGCGTTGGTCCTTCTGGCCGTCCCTGGCGATCGGCGGCTGCGTACTCGCAGCCGGCAACACCCTGCTTTCGCTGTTTGGCCCGGCGTTCACGGCGGGCGCCCCCTTGATGGCGATCCTGCTGACGGGAATTCTCGCCAAGGCCTTTGTCGGACCCGCCGAAACGCTGCTCACGATGGCGGGGCGGCAAAAGCTCTGCGTCCTGCTCTATGCGGCCGCGCTCGGAGTCAACATCGCCTTGAACGTGACACTCATCCCGGTCTTCGGCCTGACGGGCGCAGCTGCCGCCACTGCCGGCGCGATGTTCGTGGAGGCAGCCATCCTGCATTTCGCCGTAAGGCGCACTTTCGGCTTTCCCCTGCTGGCCGTTGCCGGCGCGGGGAGCGTGAACAACAAGAACGAGGCGATTTGAGCCATGATCGGCAATGTCCTTCCCGCAGACGTGAACGGCAGCGCCAACCGCCTGCTTGGCAGCCTCGCGCAATCCGGTCCCGATACGTTGCAGTCCGAGCGGACATTGATGGTCGGAAGGCCCGGACGGCACCTCGCGGTCTATCCGGCGAGAGCGGGATACGACCTGCAGCGGGAGCTCGACTTTCTCTCCAATCGCGCCATCGAGCAGAACGTCTTCTTTACCGGGCGCTTTCTCGCGCCGGCCATGCCGCGCCTCGAGGACCGGGTGATCCGGCTTGCGGTCATCCGCGACCAAAGCGAGCAGAGAAGCCGCATCCGCTTTCTCATGCCGTTCTCGATAGAGAAGCCGGGTTTTTCGATAGGCGCGACCATTATTCGCGCCTGGTCCAATCCATTCGGGCCGCTGGGCACGCCCCTCCTCGACGCGGAGGACGCGGCCGAAACGATCAGCAATCTTTACGAAGCGCTGGCCGCACCTTCCGCCGGCCTGCCGCCGGTGCTCGTGCTTCCGGACATCAGGTTGAACGGCAAATTTGCGCAGCTTGCCCGTGCCGTTGCGATCGGCGAAAACCTGCCGCTGACGGTGACGGATACATTCAGCCGGCCGATGCTCGAAAGCCTGCTGGACGGCCCCACCTATTTGCGCGAGGCCGTGAGCCCCCAGCGCCTGAGGGAGCTGAAGCGGCAATGGAACAATCTCGCGAAGCAGGGGGCGCTGGCCTACAATGTCGCGCGCCGACCCGATGAGATCCGCCTGCGCATGGAGGAGTTCCTGGTCCTCGAAGCGTCCGGCTGGAAAGGCCGCGAACGCAGCGCCATGATCATGGACCGGTTCCGCGCCGCTTTCGCGAGGGAAGCGGTAAACAATCTGGCCGAGGCCGACTGCGTCCGCATTCACACGCTCGATCTTGACGGTAAGGCGATCGCGACCATCGTCGTTCTGCTGATGGCCGGCGAAGCCTATGCCTGGAAGACTGCCTATGACGAGCGCTATGCGAAATACTCTCCGGGCAAGCTGCTTGTCGCGGAGCTCACGGAATGGCATCTCGACGATGCCAATATCATCCGCTCCGACTCCTGCGCCGTGCCCGACCATCCGGTGATGAGCCGCCTGTGGCAGGAGCGAGAGGAAATGGGCACGCTCGTGATCGGGCTGGCACAGAACCGCGACCGCGACGTGCGCCAGGTCGCCGCGCAGCTCCACCTTTATCGCAATACCCGAAACATGGCCCGGCTGCTGCGTGAAAAGATCCGGGCGCTGGCAGGCCGCTGATCCTGCAGCCGAACATCAGCCGCCGGACGCGGCGCGCGCCTCTGCTGCCGCCTTCTCGCGCAGAAGCCGGCGGATCACCTTGCCCGAGGTGGTCAAAGGCAGGCTGTCGACGAAAGCGATCTCGCGCGGATATTCATGCATCGACAGCCTGTTCTTCACCCAGTCGCGGATCCCTGCCGCGGTCTCGTCGCCGGCAGAGACGCCGGGTTTCAGCACGACATAGGCCTTGACGATCTCGGTCCGGAGCGGGTCCGGTTTGCCGACGGCCGCGGCGAGCTGCACGTCCGGGTGCCCGGCGAGACAATCCTCGATCTCGCCCGGGCCGATGCGATAGCCCGACGACGTGATGACGTCGTCGTCACGTCCGAAAAAGGTGAAATATCCCTCTTCGTCCATGACGCCCTGGTCCCCGGTCGTCATCCAGTCGCCGATGAACTTGGCCTCGGTCGCCTCTTCGTTGCGCCAGTAGCCGAGGAACATCACCGGATCGGGACGCCTGATCGCCACCTGCCCGACCGCGCCGGGCGGCAGAACCCGCCCCTCGACGTCGATGATCGCGACCTGATGACCCGGTGCCGCCTTGCCCATGGAGCCGGGCTTCGCCACGCCGAGATCGGTCGCAGAGGAGATGACGATATTGCATTCCGTCTGGCCGTAGAATTCGCTCACCTCGACGCCGAGCGCCGCCCTTGCCCATTCGAAGGTCTCCCGCCCGAGCGCCTCTCCGGCCGAACCGACGGTGCGCAGCTTGAGCGCGTAGCGATCGCGCGGCCGCTCGACAGATTTGAGGAGCCTGAGCGCCGTCGGCGGGATGAAGGCGTTGCGCACATCCATTTCCTCCATGATCCGGAACGCGGTATGCGCATCGAATTTCTGCGCCGGCGAGGACACCACGGGCACGCCGAAGAAAAGCGACGGCAGCAGAGCGTTCAGGAGACCGCCCGCCCAGGCCCAGTCGGCAGGCGTCCACATCCGGTCGCCAGGCTGCGGCAGAAAGTGGTGATGGAACTGGAACCCCGGCAAATGGCCGAGCAGCACGCGATGGCCGTGCAGGGCTCCCTTCGGCGGCCCGGTGGTCCCCGAAGTGTAGATCATCAGAGCGGGATCGTCCGGCTTCGTTTCCGCGGGATCGAATCGGCCTTCCCGGGCCACGAGTTCACCGAACCGCACGGTGCCGGAT
Organism: Sinorhizobium prairiense; assembly: GCF_029201645.2. Classification (NCBI taxonomy): domain Bacteria; kingdom Pseudomonadati; phylum Pseudomonadota; class Alphaproteobacteria; order Hyphomicrobiales; family Rhizobiaceae; genus Sinorhizobium; species Sinorhizobium prairiense. The sequence continues at coordinate 386,190 of NZ_CP104131.1, read as the reverse complement.
TCGTGCTGTTCTTCGGCAAGCACCACCAGGCGCAAATCCGGCAGCTCTTCCCGGATCGCCGTTAGCCGCTCATGGCCGAAGCGATTGGTGACGATCGCTGCCGCACCCGCATCCTTCAGCCGGTAGGCCAGCGCCTCGGCGCCGAAAAGCAGAGCAAGGGGCAGCGCGATACCACCCAGCTTGTAGATTGCCGCATGGGCTATCGCCGCCTCGAACCCCTGCGGCAGCAGGATGGCAACGCGATCGCCGGGCTTCACCCCATGCGCGGCAAGTCCGCCGGCAAAACCGGACGAACAGGCGGCAAAGGCGCCATAGGTCAACGCAAGATGCGCGCCGTCCGAGCTGAAATGCTGGAGACAGACGCGCTCCGGCTCCCGCGCGCCCCAGGCGTCGCTGACGGCTACGCCGATGTTGAAGGTATCGGGTATCCGCCAGCGGAATTCGCCGTAGAGTTCGTCATAGTCTTCGATCTTCGGTAGCATGAGCTTGCTGCAGCTGAGTTTTGCTGCAATGCAGCTAGCATTTGAGCGCGGGGGAATTCAATGGTGGTGCCGACCGGGGGCGCGGATTTGGAGGAGAAGCGAACGCACCGAGGTCGGTGCGTTCTTTCCGGTTCGATGGTTATCGACGTTATTGCTCGATGCCGCGGTCTTTGAACGATTGATCGATCGCCTTATCCACTTTGGCCCACACACCTTCGAGGTTGAAGCTGGCTCCGCGTTGGCTGGGCGGATATTTGATGAAGCTCTCCAGGAACGCTGCAGCCTTCAATTGACCCTTCACCAGCAGGAAATCGTTTCTTACAAGCCAGTCGTTGTACTGATCGGACACCAGGTCCGCTCGCTCATAGGGGTCCATTCGCAGGTTGAACAGCTTGGGCACGCGCCAGGTCACAAGCGGCGTTTGCCAGACAGCGAATCCTCCGCCGGCAGTTTGTTCATGAAAAACCACCTTCCAATCGTCGTAGCGTGTGGCCACCAGGTTGGCGTCGTCATCGAAATAGAAAAATTCGGAACGGGCACTCTTGTCCGACTTGCCGGTAAGGTAGTCCAGCTGGTTGTAGCCATCGAGATGGTTCTTGAACGTCGTCGTGCTCCCCTCGGGCTTCCAGCCGTTCAGCAGACGGGTCTTGATGTCTGGGTCACCCGCCGCCGCCAAAAGCGTCGGGAACCAGTCCAGGCCGGAGACGATCTGATTGGAGACCTGACCTGCCTTGATCTTCCCGGGCCAGCGGACCATTGCCGGTACACGGAAGGCACCTTCCCAGTTTGTGTCTTTCTCGCTGCGGAACGGGGTCGATGCGGCATCTGGCCATGACCATTGGTTCGGACCATTATCGGTCGTGTAGACGACGATCGTGTTGTCCGTGACGCCGAGATCGTCCAGGGCCTTGAGCAGATCGCCCACGTCGCCGTCATGCTCGATCATCCCGTCGGCATATTCATTGCCGGGCATGCCGCTCTGGCCGCGCATGGATTCGCGGACATGGGTGAAGGCATGCATGCGTGTCGTGTTCATCCAGGTGAAGAAGGGCTTGCCTTGCTTGACCTGCCTCCGGATGAAATCGATCGCGGCGGCGGTCGTTTCGTCGTCGATGGTTTCCATGCGCTTGCGATTGAGCGCGCCGGTGTCTTCGATTTTCCCGTCGGCCGACGATTTCACCACGCCGCGGGGATTGTACATCTTCAGGAATTCTTCATCGTCTTTCGGCCACGCTGCTGCTTCCGGCTCTTCTTCCGCATTGAGGTGGTACAGGTTACCGAAAAATTCATCGAAGCCATGGTTCGTCGGCAGGAACTCGTCCCTGTCGCCCAAGTGGTTTTTGCCAAACTGGCCGGTCGAATAACCCAGCGGCTTCAAGGCCTGGGCTATGGTGATGTCACCGGCCTGGAGTCCGACCGGCGCTCCGGGTGCACCGACCTTGCAGAGACCCGTGCGCAGGCAGGCCTGGCCCGTAATGAAGGTCGACCGGCCCGCCGTGCAGCTATTCTCGCCGTAGTAATCGGTGAAGCGCAGGCCTTCCTTGGCAATGCGGTCGATATTCGGCGTCCTGTAGCCCACGATGCCATCCGCATAGGCGCTGATGTTCGTCAAACCGATGTCGTCTCCGAAGATTACCAAAATATTTGGCTTGTCTGGTGGGGTAGCGGGTGTCGCCTGCTGCGCATGGGCGACGGAGATAACCGTCAGTCCCACTGTGATGCCGGCTGCAGCTGAAAGAAGTCGATCAAGTAGCGATCTAGTCATGACACTTCCTCGATATGAAGCTCTAGGCTTGCTGATGTCCGACTTGCGCTTGCCCGGTATTTACGCGCCGTGAGACGCCGACGCAGTACCCGGACCGAGTACCGGGAGACGTGAAACTGCGACCCGGATAAGCCCCCTCCGCCGCGTGTGCTCGAGGTGGAGGTTGATCCAAAAAATACAACCGAAGTTAGTATTCGCAACCCTCGTGCAGGTGCCTCTTCGACTGTTTTCAAAAGTATCGCAGACATACAGGCCCGCCGGCGCAGCTATTGGTCGCGTCGAGAACCGAGGACTATTCCGGTGGAATAGACGGAAAACAGATCAGAATAAGATGAATTTTTGCGAATGGCGCGAGGACTGTCAGACGCCCGAAGACAGAAACGCAATGAAACCGACACTATAAAGTAGTTGTGGTGCCCCATGCCGGAGTCGAACCAGCACTCCTTTCGGAACTCGATTTTGAGTCGAGCGCGTCTACCAATTCCGCCAATGGGGCTAGAGGCTTGCGTGATATCAGCGCTTGCGATTTACACGATCGATTTCGGGCCGGTCAACCGCGAAGTTGCGAATTTCGCCGATCGTGTGAATTTGGCCGGGTGCTCCCACGCCAGCTGCTCCGTACGATCACAAAAGCGTGCAGGCGGCCGGACATGCGACCCGATTTACAGAGCCGGCGATCCTGCCTAAGAAGGCGGCGTTCGATTTCACTGGCGCCCGGGCGGCATGTTCGCCGCTCCGTGCGCCGAGGGGTGTGCATGTTTGCAGATTCGTTCGCTCAGCGCCGGCAACTCATTTGTGCCGTACTCGTCACCATCGGCATGGCGGCGACCGTCGGCGGTGCGCTCGGCTTCGAGCATATCGGGGGCTACATCCCCTGCGCGCTGTGCCTGCTTCAGCGCGATCCCTATTATTACGGCATTCCGCTCGGAATTCTCGCCATCGCAACCAGCGTGCTGAAGCTGCCCGGCTGGACCACCCGCACGCTGCTCCTCGGCGTCGGCATACTGATGCTGGTCGGTGCGGGCCTCGGTGTGTACCATGCGGGCGCCGAGTGGCACTTCTGGGAAGGCCCCTCGACCTGCGCCACCACGGCGCAAGGCATTTCTTCCGATGTCGGCGACCTGCTCGGCGATCTGGATGCGAAGCACGCGCCCTCCTGCACGGATGCGGCGCTGCGCGTGCTCGGGCTTTCTTTCGCAGGCTGGAACGTCATTGCGAGCCTGATCCTCGCGGCGATCGCGCTGCGTGGTGCCTTGAAGGCGTCAGCTCAGGGTCGGGCGTCTTAACCTTACGGCTGCAGCTCGACATCCCAGTAGAGATAATCCATCCAGCTGTCATGCAGGTGGTTGGGCGGGAAAAGCCGGCCGTTATTGTGCAGATCCTGAACCGTCGGGTGATAGGGCTTCTGGTGCGGGAACATGCCGGCCTGCTTCGGCAGCTTGCTGCCCTTGCGCAAGTTGCAGGGAGAACAGGCGGCGACGACGTTTTCCCAGGTGGTCTGGCCGCCATGGGCACGCGGGACCACGTGGTCGAAGGTCAGGTCGTCCGGCGAGCCGCAATATTGGCACTCGAATTTGTCCCGCAGGAATACGTTGAACCGGGTGAAGGCCGGGTGGCGTGACGGCTGGACATAGCTCTTCAGACAGACGACGCTCGGCAGCCGCATCGAGAAACTCGGCGAGGAGACGGAGTGTTCGTATTCGGCGAGGATAGTCACACGGTCGAGAAAGACCGCCTTGATCGCGTCCTGCCAGGACCAGAGCGACAAGGGATAATAACTCAGCGGCCTATAGTCGGCGTTCAACACGAGCGCCGGCAGGGCCTGAGGTGAGACTGCAATCGTCAAGCGTATTCTCCTGAGCGATTCGGCATCTGCCTCTTCTATATTAGGCGCGTTGCGACAGGATTGTGAAGCCACAAAGAAAAGGGAGCAAAGGATCCGCTTTTTTCTTCAAGGCGTCACGGGAAGCGCATCGCGGCGCATCTCCTGCGCATAATAGGCCCAAAAAAGCCGCGCGGCGACACTGCGCCATGGCGACCAGCCGCCCGCGAGCGAATCGACCTCGCTTGCCGTCGGTCGCAGTTCGAGCCCCAGCGCATGGCCGATGGCATTCTGCAGGGCGACATCGCCGGCCGGGAACACATCCGGATGGCCGGCGCAGAAGAGCAGATAGACCTCGGCGGTCCAACGGCCTATGCCCTTGATCGCCGTCAGTTCGTGAATTGCCTTGACGGCTTCGGCGTTGCAGATGGCGTCGAGATCGATCTCGCCCGCGGTCGCGGCAGCGGCGACCCTTCTCAGCGTATCGGCCTTGGCCCGGGACAAGCCGAAGCGTCGGCAATCTTCGTCGTCGAGCGCAAGCACCGCGTCTGCGGTGATCTCGCCGAGCGAGGCCTCCATCCGGTTCCAGATCGCCGCCGCGCTCGCCTTCGAGACCATCTGGGAGACGATTATGTTGGCGAGGCCGCGGTAACCGGGGTCGGTGCGCCTCAAGGGTACCGGCCCCGCCTTGTCGATGACGTGTTCGAGCCGGGCATCGAGCATCACCAGACCGGCAAGACCGGCCTCTATATCCTCGTGCGTCCGGATGATCCGCATGCATCCTCCCACTGCATGTGTCCGGGATCGTCGCCGATTTACGGACGAAGCATGCAGGAATTCAAAGTGCTACAGATCCCTTGGTGCGCAGGAAGACGCACGGCCCTGTAGAAAGCGGGTGATCTTTACAACGCTTCCATGGCAAAGGAAAAGAATGCCGATTTCACGACCAGAACAACCGGTTTTTCGTTTCGCGCCGAGTCCCAACGGTCTCCTGCATCTCGGCCACGCCCTGTCGGCGATCCTCAATCACGACATGGCGGAAGCCATGGGCGGCCGTTTCCTGCTGAGGATCGAAGATATCGACCGGACGCGCTGCCGGCCGGAATTCGAAGCGGCGATCTTCGAGGACCTCGCCTGGCTCGGTCTCGATTGGGAAGAGCCGGTGCGGCGCCAATCCGAACATCTCGGCGTCTATGCCGCTGCGCTCGAGCGCTTGAACGCGATGGGCCTCGTCTATCCCGCCGTGATGACGCGCGGTGAAATAAGGGCGGCGGTGGCCGCGGCAGAGGCGAAGGGGCAAGCGTGGCCGCGCGATCCGGACGGGACACCGCTATATCCCGGCCGCGAGCGCGGCTTCAAGCCGGACGAGCAGGCGGCTCTCCTGGCGAGCGGCCGCCCCTATGCCTGGCGTCTCGACATGGGAGAGGCCGTGCGGCGGGCCGGCGGGCCACTCACCTGGCGAGAAACGGGATCGAGCCAATCGGGCGAAGCGGCCTCGGTCGGCGCCGATCCGGCCGCCTGGGGTGACGTCATCCTGTCGCGTTCGGATGCGCCGTCGAGCTATCATCTCTCGGTCGTGGTCGACGATGCCCTGCAGGGGATCACCCATGTCGTGCGCGGGCGCGACCTCTACCACGCGACATCGGTGCATCGCCTGCTGCAAAGCCTTCTCGGCCTGCCGCAGCCGGTCTATCACCATCATCGCCTCGTTCTCGGGCCGGACGGACGGAAACTGTCGAAAAGCAACAGCGACACCGGAATCGCCTACTTCAGGGCTTCGGGGCACAGGCCTGCGGATGTCAGGGCCATGCTTCTCGGCGAACGATGAGGAGAGAAATTCGCAGCCTTACTCTCCTCGGCCTCCCTGGAAACTGCGCCTGACCATGAGCTTCACCTTGTATTTCAGGATGGCAGCGTTGATTTCCGCGCCGATGATGAAGATCGCGCCAAGCATGTAGAGGAAGACCAGGACGATCATGATGGAAGCAAGCCCGGCATAGGTCGTCACGTAGTTGGAAAAATTGGCGATGTAGGAGGCGAAGGCGTAGCCGCCGACGGACCACAGCACGAGCGTGAGGAAGATGCCGGGCAGGACGTCGACGACGTTGCGGTGGCCGGCCGGCAGCCACAGATGCGCGACGAGCAAGCCTGCCGTCAGCATGGTCAGCGTCAGGGGCAAGCCCCAATCGTCCACCGCCGCCATCAGCGTATCCAGCCAGGGGAACCACTGATCCGCATTGCGGACCGCCAGAGGCACCGCGACCAGAAGAAGACTGAGGGCGGCGAGAATGAGCACGGCGCCGAGCACGAAGCCGAGGCTCGCGAGCCGCGTCACATACCAGTAGCGGCTTTCGGCAACCCTATAGGCGCGATTGAGCGCGATCCTCAATGCTTCGACGCCGTTCGACGCGAAATAGGCTGCAGCAAGAACGGAGATCGTAAGCAGGCTGCCGCGCGGGATGGTCAATACGCGCACGACTTCGTCGGCGACCGGCTTGGCGATCGATTCCGGCCAGGTGTCGAAGATCAGATGGACTGCCGTCTGCGCGAACTGATCGGCGCCCAGAAAACTGGCGAGCGCGGTGCCGAAGATCAGAAAGGGAAAGACGGCCATAAGGGAAGAAAGCGCCACGTGACTGGCCATCGCCCAGCCATCGTCCTCGCTGAAATGCCAGAGCGCATCAAACACGACCTTCCAGATGATGCGAACGAATGCCGGCATTCCGTATCCCACTCTTTCACCAATCCCGCTCCTGATGAGGACCAGCCGGCGCAGTACCTGCGAACGGCCTTGACGTCACGTTCCGGTCCCAGCCATCGCCTTTGCAATTCAATTGTATCCCAACGATGAATATGGGAAATGGGGCTTGGATTTCTACAGGAATCGCGTGGATGCCGGATCGCCCCACAATCATCGTCACCGGTTGTTCGTCAGGCATCGGTGCCTATTGCGCCCGGGCGCTGCAGCGGGACGGCTGGCGGGTCTTCGCGACCGTGCGCCGGCCGGAGGATCAGGCGCCGCTGGAGGCCGAAGGCATCGAGACCTTCATCATGGACTATACTCGGCCGGAGACGATTGCCGCGCTGGTGGAAGCCGTGATGGCGCTGAGCGGCGGACGAATCGATGCGCTTTTCAACAATGGCGCCTACGGCCAGGCCGGCGCGGTGGAGGATCTGCCGACGGAGGCCTTGCGGCTCCAGCTCGAAACCAACGTCATCGGCTGGCACGACCTGACGCGGCGCGTCATCCCGGCGATGCGCGCCCGCGGGCATGGCCGCATCGTCCAGTGCTCGTCCATTCTCGGCCTCGTGCCCTATCGCTGGCGCGGCGCATACAATGCCTCGAAGTCCGCGCTCGAGGCGCTCTCGCTCACATTGAGGATGGAGCTCGCCGGCAGCGGCATCGGCGTGAGCCTGATCGAGCCCGGCCCGATCGCCTCGAAATTCACGACCAATGCGATCGCCTATATCGAGCGGTTCATCGATCTTGAGAATTCCGTCCATCGTGCGGAATACGAGCGGCAGATGCGGCGCCTGCGCGGCGAGAGCAAACCGGCACCCGGCAAGCTCGGCCCCGACGCCGTTTATGCCGTATTGAAACACGCTTTGACGGCACGCCGTCCGAGGCCGCATTATATAGTGACAAGGCCGGCCAGGCAGGGAGCGCTTCTCAAAAAGCTCCTGCCGGCGGCACTGTTCTACCGCATCATCGGTCGTCTCGGCTGACCGAACCACAAGGATTTACGCCATGAACAGCTTCCTTACCGGTCTGACCCTGCTCGTCATGGGCCTGGTAGCGATCGTGCTGATCCGCGGCCTGCTCAACATGGCCAGGGGCGGCAGCGGCAACACCTCCAACAAACTCATGCAGGCCCGCGTGCTGTTCCAGGCCATCGCCATCGTGCTGATCATGCTGACGCTCTGGGTGACCGGCGGCGGCCGTCCGAGCTGAGGTAAAGCGACAGCATCATGGTGAAATTGAACAAAATCTACACCCGGACCGGCGACAACGGCACCACCGGCCTCGTCTCCGGCCCGCGCCGCCTGAAAAGCGACCTCAGGGTCGAGGCCTATGGCGCCATTGACGAGACGAATGCCTTTGTCGGCCTCGCCCGCCAGCACACGCATGCGATCCCGGATCTCGACGCGATGCTCATGCGCGTCCAGAACGATCTCTTCGATCTTGGCGCCGATCTCGCCACACCGGATACGGGCGAGAAGCCCGAATACGAGCCGCTTCGCATCGTCGCCGCCCAGGTCGAGCGCCTCGAACGGGAGATCGACCGGCTGAATGCCGACCTCGAACCGCTGCGCTCCTTCGTCCTGCCGGCCGGCAGCGCCGCTTCGGCCGCGCTCCATGTGGCCCGTACCGTAGCGCGGCGCGGCGAGAGGCAAATGGTCGCACTCGCATCGATGGAAGGCGAGGCCGTCAGCGCGGAGGCGGTTGCCTATGTCAACCGCCTTTCGGATTTCCTGTTCGTCGCGGCCCGCTGGGCAAATGACAAGGGGCGCGCCGATGTCCTTTGGGTCCCCGGCAACAACAGATAACGTATTTTTGTTTCGGCGCGGGTCGTCTCGGGGATCGCATGTTCATACCGCTGCATGACAGGAACGAGCTGAAGCACATAAGAATGCAGTATGTGACGATCACGCTGATCGTCATCAATTTCGTTGCCTGGCTCGCTACCGGACCCGTCGCAACCGAGGCTTTCGCCAATGCTGCGATCCTCGGGCTAGGCTATATCCCCGCGATCATCTTCGAGTATGCCGCCCTCGATCCCTCGCTGGTGATCGTTCCGGACGAATTCACCTTCGTCACCTATTCGTTTCTGCATGGCGACTTCATGCACCTCGCCATGAACATGCTTTTCCTCTGGGTCTTCGGCGACAATGTCGAGGACGCGCTCGGGCATTTCCGATTTCTCGTTTTCTATCTTCTGTGCGCGGCGGCCGGAGCGCTGGCCCATGGGCTCCTCGATCCGGCCTCGGAGGCGCCGCTGATCGGCGCTTCCGGCGCCATATCCGGCGTCGTTGCCGCCTATTTCCTCCTGCACCCCAAGGTGCGGGTCTGGGTGCTCGTGCTCTTCCGCATCCCCCTGCCGCTCCCCGCCGCCATTCCGCTCGCCTTCTGGATCGGCCAGCAGTTCTTCATGTTCGTGGCCGATCCCGGCGGCGGCGTTTCCTGGAGTGCGCATGTCGGCGGCATCGTCGCGGGTCTCCTGCTCGTTGTCGTTTTGCGACGCCGCGGTCTGCCGCTGTTCGATCGGACCATCGTCACTCCACGCGCCGTGGAGCACAGGGCGAGAGCGCCCGATGAAACGTTGCCGGCAGCCGCCGGCGCTTCGAAGCCCGCTCCGCAATGGGGTCGGCCGGGTTGATTTTCGAGGGGAGCCCGAGAAATAAAGGTCGAGTTTTCAAGGGATTGCATGCCCTGCGTTTGGGGTGATGCCCGATAGAAGCCGGCCTTGCGGCTCCGCTTGCCAGCGGATTTTTTTACCTGTACGTAAACGTAAGTATGAATAAGCCCGGTCATATCGAATTGGCGTTGGTTCATCGCGATTTAGCGTCAAGAACGGCTTGTCTATGGAGCAAAAACGCGTATCGATGTCGCCAACCGACAATCAGGCCGCCTTGTTAAGGCGCATTTTCCTGCGAACGTTCTTGGAGGGAAAGAATCCATGAAAATACTTGTGACGGTGAAACGGGTCGTCGACTACAACGTCAAGATCCGGGTCAAAGCGGATGGAACGGGCGTCGAGCTTGCCAATGTGAAGATGTCGATGAACCCCTTCGACGAGATCTCGGTCGAAGAGGCGCTGCGGCTGAAGGAAGCCGGCAAGGCGAGTGAAGTGGTGGTCGTGTCGATCGGCCCGGCCAAGGCGGAAGAGACGCTCAGGACCGCGCTCGCCATGGGCGCCGACCGGGCGATCCTGGTCGAGACCGAAGACCAGGTCGAGCCGCTCGCTGTGGCCAAGATCGTCAGGCAAGTCGCCGAGGCCGAACAGCCGGGGCTGATCATCGTCGGCAAGCAGGCGATCGACGACGATTCCAACCAGACCGGCCAGATGCTGTCGGCCTTGCTCGGCTGGGCCCAGGGCACCTTTGCCTCCAAGGTCGAGATCGGCGACGGCAAGATCAACGTTACCCGCGAGGTCGACGGCGGCCTGCAGACGGTCGAACTGAAGCTGCCGGCGGTCGTCACCACCGATCTGCGCCTCAACGAGCCGCGCTATGCCTCGCTGCCGAACATCATGAAGGCGAAGAAGAAGCCGCTCGACAAGAAGACCCCGGCCGATTTCGGCGTCGACACGGCGCCGCGGCTGAAAGTCTTGAAGACCGAAGAGCCCTCCGGCCGCAAGGCCGGCGTCAAGGTGAAGACGGTCGCCGAGCTCGTCGAGAAGCTCAAGACCGAAGCCGGCGTGCTTTAAGTTCATGCGTCCGGAAAGTGGACACTGGCTTCCGGGCAAACGCATGAACCACTTCAGACTCATGAGCTCCGATCTGGAACGGATCGTTGAGCTCGATCGAAAGGGAGAATTCTACCATGGCCATTCTGCTTCTGGCTGACCACGACAACAGCCACCTTTCCGACCAGACCGCGAAGGCGCTGACGGCGGCAACGAAGATCGCCAGTGGGACCGGAACCGACGTGCATGTGCTGGTTGCCGGTCAGAACGTCAAAGGGATTGCCGAGCAAGCCTCCAAGCTTTCGGGCGTCGCCAAGGTGCTGGTCGCTGAGGACGCCTCGCTCGCCAACAATCTCGCCGAGCCGCTGGCCGCGCTGATCGTTTCGCTCGCGGGCAATTACGACACCGTCGTTGCCGCCGCCACCTCGGTCGGCAAGAACGTCATGCCACGGGTCGCAGCCCTTCTCGACGTCGCCCAGGTTTCGGAGATCATCGAGGTCGTCTCGCCCGATACCTTCAAACGGCCGATCTATGCCGGCAACGCCATCCAGACGGTGCAGACGAGCGAGCCGAAGAAGGTGATCACCGTGCGCACCGCCTCCTTTGCCGCTGCTCAAGAAGGCGGCTCGGCCCCGGTCGAGACGGTTGCCGCCGCGGCAAATCCCGGCCTTTCCGCCCATGTTTCCGATGCGCTGTCGTCCTCCGACCGGCCGGAACTGACCTCGGCGAAGATCATCATCTCCGGCGGCCGGGCGCTCGGCTCCTCGGAGAAGTTCAAGGAAGTCATCCTCCCGGTTGCCGACAAGCTCGGCGCCGCCGTCGGCGCCTCACGCGCCGCCGTCGACGCCGGCTATGCGCCGAACGACTGGCAGGTCGGCCAGACCGGCAAGGTGGTCGCCCCCGACCTCTACATCGCCTGCGGCATTTCCGGTGCGATCCAGCACCTCGCCGGCATGAAGGACAGCAAGGTGATCGTCGCCATCAACAAGGACGAGGAAGCGCCGATCTTCCAGGTCGCCGACTACGGCCTCGTCGCCGATCTCTTCGACGTCCTGCCGGAACTCGAAAAGGCGCTTTGACGCACCGGCTACCGACACGAAAAAGCTGGAAAAAGCGCCGACATGGCATTAACAATCATACCGGGCCGGCCCTGCCGGCCCGGTAATTTTGCATTTGCGGCAGCGTCATTGCCGCAACCTGTTGAACATGGGTGTTCGCTTCAATGATCAAGACGGTGGGAATTATCGGCGCAGGACAGATGGGCTGCGGCATTGCCCATGTTTCGGCAGCCGCCGGATATAAGGTTCAGCTCTACGATATCGCCGCGGACCGAATCGAGGCGGGGCTTGCCACCATCAACGGCAATCTTGCCCGGCAGGTCTCCTCCGGCAAGATGAGCGACGAGGACCGCAAGCGGGCGCTTTCCCTGATCAAGGGCTCAGGCGACATCAACGACCTCGCGCAGGCCGATCTCGTGATCGAGGCGGTCACCGAAGACGAAACCGTCAAGCGCAAGATCTACGGTCAGGTCTGCCCGGTCATGAGGCCGGATGCCATCCTGGCGACCAACACATCGTCCCTGTCCATCACCCGGCTCGCCTCCGCGACCGATCGTCCCGAACGGTTCATGGGCATCCACTTCATGAACCCGGTCCCGGTCATGAAGCTGGTGGAGCTCGTACGCGGTATCGCCACGGAGGAAGAGACCTTCAAGGCGGCCAAGGAATTCGTCGCGCATCTCGACAAGACCGTCACCGTCGCCGAAGATTTTCCCGCCTTCATCGTCAATCGCATCCTGTTGCCGATGATCAACGAGGCTATCTACACGCTCTATGAAGGCGTCGGCACCGTCGATGCCATCGACACGGCCATGAAGCTCGGCGCCAACCATCCGATGGGTCCGTTGCAGCTCGCCGATTTCATCGGCCTCGACACCTGTCTGTCGATCATGCAGGTGCTACATGACGGCCTGGCGGATTCGAAGTATCGCCCCTGCCCGCTGCTGGTGAAATATGTCGAGGCCGGTTGGCTCGGCCGCAAGTCCGGCCGCGGCTTCTACGACTACCGGGGCGAGGTGCCCGTACCGACGCGCTGACCTTTCAGATCAGGGGAAGGCTCCTGCGGCGCCCCCTCAACTTCCCGCAGGCGGAGCGAGCGCCGCTTCGATGAGGTTCTTCGCGTCATCGCTGTCCCATACGGCCGGCCCGTTCATCGACCCCAAAAGGCAGCCCTTTTCGTCGAGAAGCAAGGTAGCGGGAAGGCCGAAGGCGAGCCCCTCCTTCTTGAGCGTGTTGAAAACTCCCATCGAGGCATCGCGGTAGTAGCCGAGCGCATGAACGCCGACCTCGTCGAGGAATGCCTTCGGCTTGTCGTCGGCACCGGTGTCGATGTTGATTGCGACCACCTCGAAACGGTCGCCGCCGAGCGCCTGTTGCAGGGCGTTGAGCGCCGGCATCTCCTCCCGGCAAGGCACGCACCAGGTGGCCCAGAGGTTGACGAGGACTGTCTTGCCGGCAAAGGCGGCAAGCGTCAGCGGCTTGCCATCGGGACCTGCGAAATCGAGGCCGCCGATCGGGCGCGCGTTGTCCGCCGGCGTCATCGCCGCCACCTGGCCGCGCATCAGCGGGGTGAGCGAAGCCACCTTTTGCCCGGCCAGCGGGCAGCTCGCATCCGCCGTCGGCGTGACGCCGCCATTGCCAGACCCCGTCTCCTTCACGTATACCGCAGCCGCACCGGCGATCACGCCCAGAAGGGCGGCGAGCGCGAACAATTTAAGGGCCGGAGGGCGTTTCTTCTGGTCTGGCATTTCATTCTCCAAGGCGGGCATCCTGATGGCTGACGGCAGTTCCGAGACGAAATCCTCCAACCAGATGTGGGGCGGTCGCTTCGCCTCGGGCCCGGACGCGATCATGGAGGAGATAAATGCCTCGATCGGCTTCGACAAGAAGCTCTATGCCCAGGACATCCGCGGCTCAATAGCGCATGCGACGATGCTGGCGCATCAAGGCATCATTTCCGCCGAAGACAAAGACAAGATCGTTCACGGCCTCGACACGATCCTGTCAGAGATCGACAGCGGCGCATTCGAATTCTCGCGTCGCCTGGAAGACATCCACATGAACATCGAGGCGCGGCTGGCGGCGCTGATCGGCCCGGCCGCCGGGCGCCTCCACACTGCGCGCTCGCGCAACGACCAGGTGGCGCTCGATTTCCGCCTGTGGGTGAAAGAGGAGCTTCAGAAGACCGAGAAGGCGCTGACCGGTCTCATCGCTGCCTTTCTCGACCGCGCCGAAGAGCATGCCGACACGGTGATGCCCGGCTTCACTCATTTGCAAACGGCGCAGCCGGTCACCTTCGGACATCACTGCATGGCCTATGTGGAAATGTTCGGCCGCGACCGCGCGCGCGTTCGCCACGCGATCGAGCACATGGACGAAAGCCCGATCGGCGCAGCCGCGCTTGCCGGCACCGGCTTCCCCATCGATCGGCACATGACCGCCAAGGCGTTAGGCTTCCGCGAACCGACCCGCAATTCCATCGATACCGTCTCCGATCGCGACTTCGCGCTCGAATTCCTGTCGGTCGCCGCGATCGCGGCGACCCACCTGTCGCGGCTCGCGGAAGAAATCGTCATCTGGTCGACGCCGCAATTCGGCTTCATCCGCCTGTCGGACGCCTTTTCGACCGGTTCGTCGATCATGCCGCAGAAGAAGAATCCCGATGCGGCCGAGCTCGTGCGCGCCAAGACCGGGCGCGTCAACGGCTCGCTGGTTGCGCTGCTGACCGTGATGAAGGGTCTTCCCCTCGCCTATTCCAAGGACATGCAGGAAGACAAGGAACAGGTCTTCGATGCGGCCGAGAGCCTCGAACTCGCAATTGCGGCCATGACCGGCATGATCCGCGACGTGACGATACGCGCCGACCGGATGAAGGCCGCAGCCGGCTCCGGCTACTCGACCGCCACCGATCTCGCCGACTGGCTGGTGCGCGAGGCAGGCCTGCCCTTCCGCGACGCCCACCATGTGACCGGCCGCGTCGTCGCGCTTGCGGAACAGAAAGGATGCGACCTCGCCGACCTCCCGCTCGCCGAGCTGCAGGCGATCAATTCCGCAATAACGGACAAGGTCTACGGCGTCCTGACGGTCGAGGCCTCCGTGGCAAGCCGCACCAGCTTCGGCGGCACTGCGCCCTCCGAAGTCCGCAAGCAGATCGCCTGGTGGCGGGCGCGCAACTAGAGCGCTTCAGGAAAAGTGTGTAACGGTTTCCGTTGCAGAATGCGTCGGCTCCACTGCTGCTCTCTCCTGCGCAGAAACAGGGTGCACAAGGCGCTGAAAAATCGGTAAGACATCGCACCGGAGCGGCGCAGGGAACATGTTCCTGCCGCCCCCGCGCTCCCAAGATCAATCGGCTCTCAGCTTCGGCAAAGGGAAATGACGATGACATTCAGGAAGGCCGCCCGAATTCGCGCTTCTTCTGGCAATCCCGGGGCTGGTTCTCGCCGGCTGCGGGCGTAAGGGCGACCTCGACCGGCCGGGGGCCACCGCACCGATCAATACGAAAACGCCCGCCGGTACTGTCGCGCCGAAGCAAACCGTCGACGACCGCCCATTCCTGCTTGACCCCCTCCTCTGAGCCGAGGAAAGACCGTGAATCATTTCCAATACCGCGACGGAATTCTTTACGCCGAAGACGTGCCCCTGACGGAGATCGCGCGCGCCGTCGGCACGCCGTTCTACTGTTATTCCACCGCGACGCTGGAGCGCCATTACAGGGTCTTTTCGCAAGCCTTTGCCGATGTGGACGCCATGGTCTGCTATGCGATGAAGGCCAATTCGAACCAGGCCGTGCTGAAAACGCTCGGCCGTCTCGGCGCAGGCGTGGACGTGGTGTCCGAGGGTGAACTGCGCCGCGCGCTTGCAGCGGGCGTTCCGGCAAGCCGGATCATGTTCTCGGGCGTCGGCAAGACCGCGCGCGAGATGGATTTTGCTCTCGAGGCAGGCATCTATTGCTTCAATGTCGAATCCGAGCCGGAGTTGGAGGTCCTGAACCAGAGGGCCGTACGCGCCGGCAGACGAGCGCCGGTTTCCTTCCGCATCAATCCCGACGTCGATGCCCGCACACATGCAAAGATCTCGACCGGGAAGAAGGAAAACAAGTTCGGCATTTCCTGGGAGCGGGCCCGTAGCGTCTATGCTCACGCCGCCGAGCTTCCCGGCATCGAGGTGACCGGGATCGATATGCATATCGGCAGCCAGATCACCGAGCTGCAGCCTTTCGACGACGCCTTCAAGCTGTTGCGCGAACTGGTCGATACGCTGCGTTCCGACGGGCATGTGATCGAGCACGTCGATATCGGCGGCGGTCTCGGCATTCCCTACCGTGAAGACAACAACCCGCCGCCCTTGCCGGACGCCTATGCCGATATCGTCAAGAACCAGCTCAAGGGCCTCGACTGCAAGATCGTCACCGAACCGGGCCGGCTGATCGTCGGCAATGCCGGCATTCTCGTGACCGAAGTGGTCTATGTGAAGGACGGCGGCGACAAGACCTTTGTCATCGTCGATGGAGCGATGAACGATCTCATCCGCCCGACGCTCTACGAGGCCTATCACGAGTTACGCCCGGTGAGGATTTCCGCGGCCAGCGCACCGCGCATCAAGGCCGATGTCGTCGGGCCGGTCTGCGAGACCGGCGACTATCTGGCGCTCGACCGGGAGATGGCGATGCCGAAGCCCGGCGATCTTTTCGCGATCGGCTCGGCGGGCGCCTACGGTGCCGTACAGGCGGGAACCTATAACAGCCGCCTGCTGGTGCCCGAGGTGCTCGTCAAGGGCGATCGTTTCCACGTGATCCGCCCGCGCCGGGGCTACGACGAGCTGATCGGCCTCGACTCGATGCCGGACTGGCTCGATTGACCTCGAGCGACGCTGTCACGATTGGGGTTGCCGGCGGCGATCACGCATTGTTTTACGGGCCGCCCTCGTCTTCGCCACAAACAATGTTATCCTGACCATTGACCGCCTGCGGTCGAAGGATCGAAAGGAAGTTTCGGCGGATGACGCAATTCCGGCAGGATGAAACGCCAAAACCGCAGTCGTTCGCCAGGATGCTGGCGGCGAAGCGATTCCTCGCCCGTTTTGTTCTTCTGGCCGAAGAGCTGCTGCCGCGCATGCTCGTCCCCGCTTCGCTCGTTCTTCTGTTTCTCTCCGCCGGCTGGGTCGGCCTCTTTCGCGCTGCGCCGTTCTGGCTGCATGCCGCCCTTCTTCTCGCTTTCGTCATAGGGCTGTTCATCTCCCTGTTGCCGCTGACCCGCATTCGCTGGCCCGAAACGCCCGAGGCGGACCGGATGCTGGAGGAGCGCAACCGGCTGCCGCATCAGGCGATCCGCGTGCAGGAAGATGCGCCCGCGACGGAGGGCGCTTTCGGCGCCGCACTCTGGCGCGAACATCAGGCGCGTATGGCGCGTATGGTCAGGGAACTCGACACGGGTCTGCCGCGCCCCGATATCGCACGGCATGACCCGTGGGCGCTGAGGGCCGTCCCCGTCCTCCTTGCCTGCGTCGCCTTCGCCTATTCCTATTCGAATCGCGCCGGACTGGTTTCGGATGCCTTCCGCCTGCCCGAGCAAGAGGCAGCGACGGCCGACATCCGTATCGATGCATGGGTGACACCGCCCGCCTATACCGGCCGCGCGCCGATCTTTCTTACGGGTCGACAGGACGCGACGGCCCCGGCCGAGGACAAGGAGCAGGATCCGCAGGAGAAGCCTCAGATCACGATACCTCAGTTCAGCGATCTTACGGTCCGGATAACCGGCGCCGGGGCCGAGGAACCGGTCAGCTACGCAGCCGCGGGCGACGAACCCTTGGTTATCCCTCAGTCGGACGCCAAGGCGGAGACGACATCCGGGCCGGAAAAAGCCAAACCGGAAACGCCCCAGGCAACTCCCAATGCGGTCCGCAATCATGTTTACAAGATCGCCAAGGACGGAACGCTCTCCGTCGGCGGCCAGAGCTGGAGCTTCAAGATCACGCCGGACAGCGTGCCCGACATCGCTTTCGACGGCGAACCGCGTCCAACGGTCAATGCGGCGCTCGACATCAGCTACCTGGCCCACGACGATTACGGCATCGCGCAGGCCTGGGCCGAGATAAAGCCCATCGAGGAGCCCGCGAAGGACGCCCATCCGCTCTACGGCCCTCCTGAATATCGCCTCGATCTGCCGCGGCGCAATGCCCGTGAAGCAAAGGGTACCACGAGCCGCAATCTGAGTGAGCATCCGCTTGCCGGAAAGCGCGTGAGCATCACGCTCGTCGCTCGTGATGCAGCCGGCCAGGAGGGACGAAGCGTGCCGCAGGAGATCGTTCTGCCGGCGCGCCGTTTCTTCGAACCCCTCGCCGCTGCCGTCGCAGAACAGCGCCAGGTCTTCGCGCTCGACGCCAACCAGTTGCCGCGCGCGATCGATCTCAACGATGCGCTGACGCTTTATCCCGAGGAGACGATTCCCAACGCCACCCACTTCCTGCTGCTGAAATCGGCACGCACGCGCATGCAGCTCGCCCGGAACGACGACATGCTGCGCGATGCCGCCGACCACCTGTGGGAAATCGCGCTCGGCATCGAGGACGGTGACCTGTCGCTCGCTGACCGGCGGCTGCGCGACGCGCAGCAGGCGCTGTCGGACGCGCTCGAACGTAACGCCTCGGACGAGGAAATCGCCCGGCTGATGGACGAGCTTCGCCAGGCGATGCAGGAATATATGCAGGCGCTCGCCGAGCAGGCCGCGAAGAACCCCGCCGTCGCCGCCAATCCCGAGATGAACAACGTGCTGCGCCAGCAGGATCTGCAGAAGATGATGGACCAGATCGAAAATCTGGCCCGCTCCGGCGCGCGCGATCAGGCGCGGCAGATGCTCTCCGAACTGCAGAGAATGATGAACAATCTCCAGGCCGGACGCATGCAGCAGCAGATGGGCGAGCAGAACAACGCCATGCGGCAGCAGATGGATAAGCTCGGCGAGCTTATGCAGCGGCAACAGCAGCTGATGGACGAAACTTTCAAACTGGACCAGGCACTGCGCGACCGGATGCAGCGCGGCGATCCGCTCGAAGGCGAGGACGAGGAACTTTTCGGACAGGACATGCCCCAGGATCCGGGGCAGCGGAGTGACCCCAACGGCCAACCCAACCCCATGGACGACATGACCGCCGAGCAATTGAAGGAAGCTCTCAAGCAATTGAGAGAGCAGCAGGAATCGCTCGGCAAGCAACTCGGCGACCTGCAGAAGGGTCTCGAGAATTTGGGCATCAAGCCCGGCAAGGGCTTCGGTCAGGCGCAGCGCGAGATGGAAGGTGCCGCCGGCGCTCTCGGGAAGGGCCAGGGCGAGCAGGCGGTCGGCAGCCAGGGCCGGGCTCTGCAGGCCCTGCGCGAGGGAGCGCAGGACATGATGAACCAGATGCAAGCCCAGGGACAGGGACAAGGTCCCGGACAAGGCGTTCCGCAATATGGCCAGAACGGGCGTGACCCTCTCGGCCGCCGGCAGCAGAACGCCGGCCCCGATTTCGGCGATCAGGTCAAGGTGCCCGACGAGATCGACACGCAGCGCGCTCGGCAGATCCTCGAAGAGATCCGTCGCAAGTTGGGTGACAGCCTGTCGCCGGAACTGGAGCGGCAGTATCTCGAGCGGCTGCTCGACATGCGGTGATGGGTCTGCGGGACGAGGGGTCGGGCGGCCTCTCCGAAGCCCCTCTTCCCGCGTCCCGCATCAAAGGTTTACGATCGGCGTCAGGCGGCCAGCGCGAGCGCGACGGCCTTGCGAATGTCGGGCAGTGAAAATGGCTTCTCGATGACGTCGACGACCTTGCCGGAGAGGTCGTCGGCACGCTCGCGTTGCTCGGCATAGCCGGTCATCAACAGGATTTTCAATGCCGGAAAGGCGGCGGACGCCTGATGCGCAAGCTCGATGCCGTCCATGACCGGCATCCGGATATCGGATAGCAAGAGATCGAACGGCTGATCGCGAAGGCAGGCAAGCCCATCGGCTCCGTCCCCGGCTTCAACCGTTTCGTGCCCGTCGAGCCGCAACGCGCGTGCGACGAACGAGCGCAGGCCGTCTTCATCCTCGGTGATCAGGATTTTCGCCATCATGGCCTCCCGTATTATTTCTGCGGGGAGCGGCGCGGCGATTGGATGCCATAGACGCTCCGTTGGATCTGCGTATCGTCCGCCGCCTCATGCGACCGCGATACGTCTTCCAAACAAACAGCTTTTCGTTTGATTCCGGTAAACGCGTTAGGAGGCATTTTAATCATTCAGCGCGCCGGAACGATTCCCGTGATGGGGCCACGATAGAAACGGCGCGCGTGGTTACGTCGCGTCGCCGGTCACAACCCCGACGAACGGCAGTTCGCGGAACGCGTAGGCCACATCCATTCCGTAGCCGACCACGAAATGATCCGGGCATTCGAAGCCGACATAATCCGCTTCGAGATCGACGCGGCGCTTCACCCGCTTGTCGAGCAATACCGCGATCGTCACGTTTCGTGCGCCGCGCTCCAGGAGCAGTTCCTTGGCGAAACGAAGGGTGCGGCCGGACTCCAGAATGTCGTCGATGAGGAGCACGTCGCGGTCACGCACGTCGCTGTCGATATCCTTGGTGATCTTGACGCCCTTGGATTCGGTCCCGGTTCCGTAGCTCGAAAGCGTGATGAACTCGACCTCCGGAGCAAGGCCTGCCGCATGCATGGCGCGGATCAGATCGGCCGCGAAGATGAAGGAGCCCTTCAGGATCGAGATGACCAGGAGATCCTTGTGCGGCCCGCGAACGATATCGCCGGCCATTTCCTGATTTCTCGCCGCAATGGTTTCGGCGCTGTAGAGGACTTCGATATTCTTGCCGCGGACGACGGGCATACGGGTATCTCCATTCGCAAGGAAGAACACCGGCCTTCCCTTCTTCAGCCGCGCTTAGCACATTCAGCGATCGGAAGCACCGCCTTTTCCGCCCTCCATCGGCAGCGGGTGCATGTCGGCCCGTCCGTCGCCCCCGAAACCGGCGATCAGCAGGAAAACCGTAAGTCCGAGAAAGGCGGCCAGGCCGGCAAAGCGCCGGGGCGACATCGCATCGATCCTGGTCCCGGCCGCGACCAGGATCCGCCGTGCTGCCCTCCGCATTCCCGGGGCGGTCGCCGCGCCGGTCTTCGGCCGGGCGCCGGCCCGGCGCTTGTCGTTGAACACCGGATACGGGCTGCGCCGTGCGGTCGGCGCAACCGTTTCGAACTCGACATCGATATAGTCGAGGCGCCTCGGCTGAGCGGCGCTCGAACGCGAGGCGCGCTCCGGTGGAATGAGGTCGATGCCCGCGGTCTTTGCGCGAAATGCCTGCATGGGCGCTCCCCGAACGCGGCGCCGGACGTCTTGCCTGCAGCGCCGTACGTCTTCGCTCGATGCACATGCCATCCGCGATGGATGCAAGGCATTGCTTCGAATCCTGACGAGACGTAAACCGAAATGGTTAATCTTTTGAAAACGAGGCCGCGAAAGCGGCGTCTTTTCATGGAACGTTAACCCTTGCTTAACCATGGTGTCACGCACGGTTTTGCCTTGGCAGAAGCGCAGTCCTACTGCATGTTCCTGAATTCGGAGCCGGTGCAGGCAGACATGCGGTGCTTCAAGTGCTTCACCGCCCGTCGCGCATCTGATAGACGGGTGGAGCTGCGATAATCCGGCCTTCGGCGGATTTGGCGAGGGTCGTGACGAGAGACTGGGCTGTCCCATTGATTCATTTTGAAAACGTCGGCTTGCGCTATGGCATGGGACCGGAGATCCTCCGGGACCTGACATTCGATATCCCGCGCCGTTCCTTCCAATTCCTCACCGGTCCGTCAGGCGCCGGCAAGACGACGCTGCTCCGCCTCCTCTTCCTGTCGCTCAAGCCGACGCGCGGCCTCATCCGCATGTTCGACCGCAACATCTCCTCCATTCCCCGTGAGGAGTTTCCGATGCTGCGCCGTCGGGTCGGCATCGTCTTCCAGGACTTTCGCCTGCTCGACCACCTGACGACCTATGAAAACGTCGCCCTGCCGCTCCGGGTCCGCGGCAAGGAGGAGTCGAGCTACCGTTCCGACGTGCTCGAACTCCTTAAATGGGTCGGACTCGGCGAGCGCATCAACGTGCTGCCGCCCGTGCTCTCCGGCGGCGAGAAGCAGCGCGCCGCCATCGCACGGGCGCTGATCGACCGGCCGGAGATCCTGCTTGCCGACGAGCCGACCGGCAACGTCGATCCGCCTATGGCGCGCCGATTGCTCAATCTCTTCATGGAACTCAATCGGCTCGGGACCGCGGTGGTGATCGCCACGCACGACCTGTCCTTGATGGATCAGGTCGAGGCCCGGCGCATGATCCTGTCACAGGGACGGCTCGACATCTATGAATGAGAACCGCGTTGCCCGCAGCGAGCCTACCCCTCCGCCGCAACAACAGCAGCGTCGCAGCGAGATGCGCGTGCGCCCGACCGGGCCGATCGTGCCTTCGGCCAACGTTTCCGGCCACGCGCTCATGTGCGTCATCGCCATCATGTCCTTTCTGGCCTGCCTGACCCTCGGCGGCGTCAGCATGGTGCGCGCGACCGCCCAGAGCTGGCAATCGCAGATCTCCCGTGAGATCACCATCCAGATCAAGCCGGACGACAACCTCGACATGGAGAGGGCTCTCGCCGACGCCCGTGATCTGGCCCTGACCTTCAACGGCACGACAGGCGGCACAATCATCGACCGCGCGGCGACCGCGCGCCTCCTGGAACCGTGGCTCGGTGGTGGACTCGACCTGAACGAACTGCCCGTGCCGCGGCTCGTCGTCATCACGATCGACGAGAGCAATCCCCCCGATTTCGCCGCGATGCGAAAGGCGCTCACCGAAACGATCCCGCAGGCCTTTCTCGATGATCACCGCACCTGGGTCGATCGCCTGGTTGCGATGGCGAGCACGACCACGATGATCGGCACCGGCGTCCTGGTACTGGTCTTCTCCGCAATGGTGCTGACGGTGGTTTTCGCCACCCGCGGCGCCCTTTCCGGCAACCGTCATATCGTCGAGGTCCTGCATTTCGTCGGGGCGGAAGCGAGTTTCGTCGCCGCGGAATTCCAGAAGCACTTTCTCCGAATCAGTCTGAAGGGCGCCGGCGCCGGCGGCCTTCTCGCTGCGCTGTCCTTTGCGCTGGCGAGCTTCTGGCAGTCGCAGACGCTTGCAACCCCTGAAACGGATCAGGCGACCGCTCTGTTCGGTACCTTCGCCATCGGTTACACCGGCTATCTCGGCATCTTCGCCATTATCGTCGTGATTGCCCTGCTGACGACCTTGACGGCGCGCCTTACAGTCATGCGGACGATCTACGAAATCGACCTTATCCGATCCGATCCGGGCCGGACCGACACCTTTCAGGGTTGAAATCGGCCGGAAGACCATGAATTGCCCGCAATCGATCTATTCCCTGCCGCAATCTGCGGCTATGTGATGAGAATCATGAAGGCGGGAGAACTACGCGGGAGCGGGATGGCCGAAAGGGGCAAATGGCTGGAGAGGGCCGCGCGCCGTCGCCAGTCCCGCAGCCTGTTGCGCAAAGTGCTGCGCCGCGGCTTCTTCGTGCTGCTCGCCTTTCTCACCATATTCATCGCCGGCTTCCTGCAATTCGCCGACACCGTCGCTTCGCTGCAACCGCCTGCCACTCCGAAAGCGGATGCGATCGTCGTGCTGACCGGCGGCTTCCAGCGAATAGACCAGGCTGTCGATCTCCTGAAACTCGGCGCCGGAAAGCGGCTCTTGATTTCCGGTGTTCATCCGTCGACGACACGAAGCCAGATCCGGCGCAATACGCAGAGTTCGGCCGACCTGTTCAAGTGCTGCGTCGATATTGGTCGTGCGGCGATCGATACGATCGGCAACGCCACCGAAACCTCGCAGTGGATCCGCAACCGAGGTTATCGGACGATCCTCGTGGTGACGAACAATTACCACATGCCGCGCAGCCTGCTCGAACTGCGCCGCGCCAGGCCCGAAACCGAATTCATTGCCTACCCGGTCGTCAATTCGGATCTCAAGACGACCAACTGGCTGCGCAATCCGCTCGTGCTGAAGGCCATTCTGCTCGAATACGGCAAATACTCCGTCGCCTCGCTGCGCGATGTGATGGGCGCGCGCTGGACGAACGGCCTCAGGACGGAGTCCTTGCCTGTTGCGCCGGCCGGGCAATAGCGCCGCCGGAGAAAGGCGCTCCCGTCGCGAGGCTGTTTTCCTCCGCCGCATATTCGTGTAGGCAGCGTGGCGCACCCGCATCCGCACCCGAGAGTCTGCCTGATGATCATCCTGCGTTCGATCCTCTTCAATCTGGTCTTCTACGTTAACCTGATCGTGCAGATGATCGTGCTGACGCCGTTCTATTTCCTTGTGCCGCGCAAGACGGCCTGGTTCGTGCCCAAGAACTGGGCGCGCAGCAACCATTGGCTGCTCGCGAAGATCGTCGGTACGACCTTCGAGATCGAGGGCCTCGAGAACATTCCGAAGGGCGCCTACATCTTCGCGCCGAAGCATCAGTCCTTCTGGGATGCCTATGCGCTCCTGCCTTGGCTCGACGATCCCTTCTATATTCTCAAACGGGAACTCACCTGGATACCGCTGTTCGGCTGGTACATCGTCAAGCAGCGCATGGTTCCGGTGAACCGCGCCGCGCGCGGCAAGGCGATGACAGAGGTGATGGACCGCACGAAAAACGAGATGGCGACCGGGCGTCAGTTGATCATCTATCCCGAGGGGACGCGCCGTCCGCCCGGCGCTCCGCCGGAGTACAAATACGGCATTGCCCGGCTCTATCGGGATCTCCAGGTGCCGGTGGTTCCCGTCGCGATGCATCCGGGGCTGTTCTGGCCGCGGCGCAAGTTCCTCCGTTTCCCTGGCCACTTCAAGGTGCGTGTCCTCCCGCCGATCGAGGCCGGGCTGGATCCGGACGCATTTCTGGCGAAACTGGTGGAAGTTACGGAGGCTGCGAGCGACGACCTCCTCATCGAAACCGTGCGAGCCAATCCGCACCTGCCGTTGCCGCCCACCGCCGAACAGCGGCTGCGCGAACTCGGGGCACGGTAGCCTCCCTTCAGGCCCGGACCGACGCAGCTCCGCCGGCCGTCAACTTCGCGGCAACTTCCTCCAGCCAATGGTCGCGGATACCCATTTCGCGAAGATGTTCGAGCGTATTGAGAACGTATTCGCTGTTCGGCCCGGACTTGCCGGCGGCGACAGCGACCGTCGCGGCCGCCTCCTCCGCGCTCAGCGCACCGGCATACTGGACATGGCAGCGGTCGATCACATAGGTCAGCGCGGGCACGCGGTGTCCGCTGGAAAGTTGCACCGGCATGATCCTTTCCTTGTAGACATGCGTGACCAGCTCGCGTTCGCGCAGGTAGTCGATCACCTCCGCCTTTTGCGCAGGCGCCACGCGGAATGCCGTCCCGATGCAGGAGCCGCCATAGTCGAGCCCGAGCACCAGGCCGGGGTGCCGTTCGGTCCCGCGGTGAACCCAGGAGCGCACGCAGAGGGATCGGCGGTAGCCGAAAGCGCGCGCCGTCAGCTTCTCCTCGAAGCGAAAGCCCGGATTCCACATCAACGACCCGTAGCCAAAGACCCAAAATTCGTCCATATCCGCTGCCATTCAAACATGCCGCCGGCCGGCCACCGAATCAGTCTACCGAATCAGTGTTCGACGCTCCTGCGGCGTACCGAAATTTTTACTGCATAATTCCTGGGACCGTACCGGTCGAAGGACAAAATTGTGCAGCAATTCTCTTGCAATCGAACTGGTCGCGCCGATAGCCCGTGTCGCGATTGCGGATGAAGGTTAGTTCGCCGCATGGGAGTCGGCCACCCGAAAGGCCGCTCCCGGCGGCAAGAGCGAGATGAGTTTCTGGTCCACCCGACCTGAAACCGTCGTGATTTAGTGTGGAGTACCCGACAACATGACTGTGACCGCCGTCGCCAAGCCATCGCCTACCGGCAGGAAGTTCTTGTGGCTGGCAGCAGGTATCGTGTTCGTGATCGGCCTTTATTCCGCCGGTTGGTTTCTCGCCGCCGACCAGATCCAAAAGCGGCTGACCGCCTATCTGACGAAGGGGCAGTCGATCGGCTTCAGCGGCGAATGCGCCGAGATGGAGGTGCGTGGCTTTCCCTTCCGCCTCGGTCTGTTCTGCGACAAGGTTCGCCTCGACGATACGCGCCGCGGCGCCTCCGCATCCTTCGGTGCCCTGCGAACGGCGGCGCAGGTCTATCAGCCCGGGCGTGCGGTCCTCGAGCTCGACGGCCCTGCCGAAATCCGTGTTTCTCCCGGCGTCACCATTTCCGCCGACTGGACGCTGCTCCGCGCAAGTGTCGCCGCGACCCTCTCCGGCATCGACCGGACCTCAGTGGCCTATGACAATCTGACCGGCACCGCGCGCTCCCCCTGACGGGCGAGGGCCTCGGCTTCGGCGCCAGCCATGGCGAGCTCCATCTGCGCCAGAACGACGGTAACCTGGACGCGGCACTCAGCATCGAAAAGCTCGACCTGCGTCCGGACCAGGGACCCAGTCTTGCCGCACCGGCCGATGTCGCAATGGACCTGACCGTTGTGGATAAGGCAGAATGGCTTCAGGCGGGTGCTTTGCCGCCCCATATGCTCCGCGGCACCAGAGGCGAGTTGCGGCAATTGACACTCGATGCGGGCTCCGGAATGAGCGCAAAACTCACCGGGCCCTTTTCGGTGAATGATCAGGGGCTGATTTCGGGGGAATTCTCTCTCACGCTTGCGAATATCGACGCCTGGCGGGAAAACTTCGTGAAGATCGCTCCGGACGAAACCGACCTGATCGACAACGTCGCCAACATGTTGAAGGCGCTTGCCGGCGGCAAGAACGAAACGACGGTCAAACTGAACGTCCGCGACGGGACCGCCTTCCTCGCCTTCGTTCCGATCGGTATGCTGCCGGCTCTGTGAGCGACGGTCTTCGCAGCCGGCTTCCCGTAGCCTACTTCTGATCCATCGCGTGCCGGCCGAAATCGGGCATGGCGGTGTCCTGACCGGCCTGAACGATCGAGCGGCGTATCGCCCGCGTGCGGGTGAAGAGATCGAAGAGCTTGTCGCCGTCGCCCCAACGGATCGCGCGTTGCAGGGAGGCGAGATCCTCGGAGAAGCGGGCGAGCATTTCCAGGATCGCGTCCTTGTTGTGCAGGCAGACGTCGCGCCACATGGTCGGGTCCGAAGCGGCAAGGCGGGTGAAGTCACGGAACCCCGAGGCCGAGTATTTGATCACTTCGGACTCGGTCACCGTTTCCAGATCGTCCGCGGTGCCGACAATGTTGTAGGCGATGATATGCGGGAGATGCGAAACGATCGCCAGCACCTTGTCGTGATGTTCCGGATCCATCTCGTCGACCATCGATCCGAGCGTTTCCCAGAACAGCCTGAGCCTGGCGACCGCGTCTTCGTCCGTGCCGGCCGGCGGCGTCAGAATGCACCAGCGCCCGCGGAAGAGGCCCGCAAAGCCGGCATCCGGGCCGGAATGCTCGGTACCCGCGATCGGGTGACCGGGCACGAAATGGACGTCCTTGGACAGGTGCGGCGCCATCTGCGCGATGACCGATCCTTTGGTCGAACCGACATCGGTGACGATCGCACCCGGTTTCAGATGGGCTGCGATCTCGGCGGCGACTGCGCCGGATGCCCCCACAGGCACCGACACGATGACGAGATCCGCGTCCTCGACAGCCTCGGCCGCCGAAAGCGTGTAGCGGTCGCCGAGGCCCAGCTCGCCGGCGCGCTTCAGCGTCGCTTCGCTGCGCGTCGTGACCACGATCGTACCGGCGAGCTGCTTCTCGCGAACGTCCCGGGCGATGGACGATCCGATCAGGCCGATGCCGATGAGGGCTATGGTTTCGAACTGCTGCGCCATCATTTCCGTCCCATGAATTCAGTCAGTGCCGCGACCACGCCCTCATTCGCTTCTTCCGAGCCGATCGTCATTCTCAGCGCGTTGGGGAAACCGTAGGCGCCGACGGCGCGCAGGATGAAGCCGCGGCTCGTCAGATAGGCATCCGCGTCGCTGGCCGACATGCCCGCTTCCTCAGGGAAGTGAATCAGCACGAAATTGGTGACCGAGGAGGTGACGCGCAGGCCGATATCCGTCAGTGCCTGACCGACCTTTGCCAGCCAGGTGTGATTGTGGTCAGCCGCCGCGGCAACGAAGGCCTGATCGCGGATCGCCGCGGCGCCGGCGGCGATCGCGGGCGCGTTGAGATTGAAGGGACCGCGGACGCGGTCCAACGCCTCCACCACGTCGCGCGGCGCATACATCCAGCCGATGCGCAGACCGGCAAGGCCGTAGATCTTCGAAAAGGTTCGGGTCATCACCACGTTGCGGTTGGACGAAACGAGCTCCAGTCCCGCCTCGTAGTCGTTGCGCCGTACATATTCCGCATAGGCGGCATCGAGCACCAGCAAGACGCCGGCGGGCAGGCCCGCATGCAGACGCCGGACCTCGTCGACGGGGATATAGGTGCCGGTCGGATTTGCCGGATTGGCGATGAAGACGATCTTCGTCCGCTCGGTCACGGCCGCGAGTATCGCATCGACATCGACGCGCTCGTCTCTCTCCTTGACCGTGACGGGTATCCCGCCCGACGCGGTGATCTGGATCCTGTAGACGAGAAATCCGTGTTCGGTGACGATCCCCTCGTCGCCGGGACCGAGATAGGTATGGCAGAGAAGACCGAGCAGTTCGTCCGACCCGTTGCCGCAAAGGACGTTGGCGGGGTTGAGCCCGTGAACCGCCGCGATCGCTTCCTTGAGCGCATTCGCCTGACCGTCCGGGTAGCGTTCGAGATTGAAAGCCGCCTTCTGGAAAGCCTCGATCGCGCGCGGGCTCGCGCCGAGCGGCGTTTCGTTCGACGACAGCTTGTGAACCTTGGCGACGCCGGGCGCATGTTCCTTGCCCGGCACATAGGCGGCGATGTCCAGGATGCCGGAACGCGGCGCAGGGCTTTTCAGGGCAAGATTCATCGGACCAGCTTTCACGGGAAGAATGCGGTCCAGCCAATACCGGGGACGGTGATATTTGTCGAGTGCGACGTGACGGCGGCCGGTGGGAGGAGGCAAAGCGGTGACGGGCGGCAGACTGCGACCTACGGCGCTTTCGTTGTCCGACTGCGCGTGCTGGGCACGCCCCGCGGCGCCAGCACCGGGACGAAGACGCGGCGCGAGGCGCGTGCGGCCACCGGCAGGCCCTGATAAAGCCGCTTCTGCGCCTCGACGATGATCACCCCGAAAAGACCGGCCAGAGCGATCGGCCGAACCGTTCCAGACCGTGGCGCAGCCGAAGGGCAAGCTTGCGCTTCGAGGGCGGAAAGAAGAGCGCCTCCGTCGTGGCGCCGGGCGTGAAGTTGGTCTCGCGCAAGAGCGCGGTCAGCTGCCCGCGGGAATAGGGCCGCCCCGAGCCGAAGGGCGTGTGCTCCATCTGTGCCCAGACGCCGCGGCGATTCGGTACCACAATGATCAGACGTCCGCCGGGCGCCAGCACGCGCCAGATCTCCTTCATCGTTTCGCGCGGGCTTTCGGCAAATTCCAGGGAATGGACCATCAATACGCGATCGATCGAGGCATCGGGCAGCGGCAATTCCTCATCGAAGACCAGTGCCGTCGAGGATAGGTCTGCGACCGGCCAGTTCACCGCACCCTGCCCGGCCGGCATGAAGGCGAAGGTCCGCTCCGTATCGGCACGGAAGCGCTCGAGATAGGGCACCGCATAGCCGAGCCCAAGGAGCCTTTCCTCGGGCAGGCGTGCCCAGATGGAAGCAAGGGCTGAGCTGACCGACTGTTCCGCCATGCGGCCGAGCTCGGAGTGATAGAATTGGCGGAGATCGACGATATCGGTGTGCATGGGCAACATGTTAGACTCCAGGCGGTAGACTTCAAGGCGAGCCTCGCTACATTCGAACCGGGCGGGATCGCCGCTTTCCGATGCCCCACACCGATCGGAGGACCGAAACATGGCCGCGCTCGAACTCGATCTCTTTCTCTGCCGCACCGACAATTACGGTGTGCTCCTCCACGACCGGCTTAGCGGCTCTACGGCATCGATCGATGCACCGGAGGAGCGGCCGATCCTCGACGCGCTCGAACGGCGCGGATGGCAATTGACGCATATCCTCACCACGCATCACCACGGTGACCATGTGGCCGCGAATGCCAGCCTGAAGGAACGCTTCGGCCTCACCATCATCGGGCCGAAGAACGAAGCGCCGAAGATCCCCGGCATAGACAGATCCGTGGGACATGGTGAACGCTTCGACTTCGCCGGCCATCCGGTCGATGTCATCGAAACGCCGGGGCACACCTCCGGCCACGTCTGCTACCATTTGCCCGAGGACAGGCTGCTTTTCGCCGCCGATACGCTTTTCGCGCTCGGATGTGGCCGTCTCTTCGAGGGAACGGCCGAAACGATGTGGCAATCGCTGAGCCGGCTGATGGCGCTTCCCGACGACACGGCCATCTATTTCGGCCATGAATACACCCTTGCGAATGCCCATTTCGCCGTCACGGTCGATCCGGAAAATACGGCTTTGAAGGAGCGTGCGGCCGAGATCGAGGAGACCCGATCAGATGGCGGCTTCACCGCGCCCACGACGATGGGCCTGGAAAAGCGGACAAACCCGTTCCTGCGCGCCGGCGATCCGAAGATCCGCGCGCTGCTCGGCATGGAAAAGGCGAGCGATGCCGCCGTCTTCGCGGAAATACGAAAGCGTAAGGACAATTTCTAAATGGCGGCTCGGGAAATTACGGCGGCGGCTATCATTGAAACGCTGGGTCTCGCCCGGCACCCGGAAGGCGGCTGGTACGGGGAGACGTTCCGCGATGCCAATGGTGGCGCGCGTGGCCACTCGACGGCCATCTACTACCTTCTCGAACGGGGCGACCGTTCGCATTGGCACCGGGTCCACGATGCCGCCGAGGTCTGGCACTACTACGCCGGCGCGCCGCTCGAGCTCAGCATCGCCGAGCCGGGCAGGCCCGCTTCGCAGACCCGGCTCGGTCCCGACCTGCTCGGCGGCGAAAGACCGCAACAGGTCGTTCCCGCCGGCTGGTGGCAATCCGCCACTTCGCTTGGGGAGTGGACGCTCGTCGGTTGCACCGTCGCACCCGGCTTCGACTTCGCCGCCTTCGAAATGGCGCACCCCGATTGGCGGCCGGCTGAGGAGTGAGTTCTACTCCGCAGGCAGCGTGGCCCTGCCCTTTCGGAAGATCATATCCTTTGCCGCAAGCACGGCGCCGCCCGTCACCAGCAGGCAGGCAGCCACGATCCGCCAGGACGGCTCGGCAAAGCCGAACAGAATGAGGATCAGGGTCGAAAGCACCGGCGCCGCATAGCTCGCAACGCCCAGGAACTGGATGTCACCGTTCTTCACGCCGTAGTCCCAGGCATAGAAGGCGGCACCGACCGGCAGCAGGCCAAGCCCCGCCACGGCGAGCCACTCGAAGGTGGTTTCAGGCCAGACCGTCGTTTCGAGTCCGAGATGGCAGAGGAAGGACAGAGCGGACGTCGCAAGGCAGAAACCGGTCACGACATCTGTGGATACCGCATCGAAGCGGCGCGTGATCAGCGAATAGCCGGACCAGGTAAAGGCGCAGAGGAATGCTGCGCCGTAACCGAGTGCATAGGCGTCATCGAAGGCGATGCCGTTGCGCGCAACGATCAGGATCGTTCCGATGAGCCCCGCAAGGGCGCCTGCGACATGGTGCCAGCGAAGCTTCTCGCCCGGCAGCAGCGCCGAGCCGACAACGATGAAGAGCGGCCAGAGATAGGCGATGAGCCCCGCCTCCACGGCCGGCGCATTGCGAAGCGCCGTGAAATAAAGAAAGTGGTAGCCGAAGAGACCGGCAATGCCGATGATCCACACCCTTGCCGGCTGCTTCAGAAGTGCGAGGCGCTCGGGCTTCGACGCCAGGACGGCGATGCCGGGCAGACTGCCTATGAGAAAGCAGACGGCGGAGAGTTGGAACGGCGGCATCTTGCCGGATGCGGCAGTAAAGAGCGCCAGCAGCGACCACATGAGGATCGCGGTGAAACCGATCAGCGTTGCCTTGAACTTCATTCCCCCTCCGCGGCCCTGCTGATCAAACATGTAGACTTCGGCGGACGCGGCCAGCACCCCACCGAATCGCACTGATCTATCGCGCTTAGGTGATTCCGGAAGAGGGAGTGCGATTCTCGGGGCCCGTCAGGAAGAGCCCTGGAATCCCAACGGCGGGCTCAATCGCCGAAGCGCGTCGCCGAAACCGTGACCGCTCCGATCTTCGTCGGTATGCGGGCATAGACCGGAGCATAGACGTCCACGCCGTTCGCCCTCGCGTACCAGATCTCCATCGTTCCCAGGCGGCGCAGATATTCGACGTCCTCGCGGCCCTTCCGGTACCCCGCCTTCGGTACGAAGCGGATGCCGCAGACGATCACTTCGCCCTCGAATCCCCTGGTTTTGAAGTTTCGCGTTCCCTTCGGAGACAGTCTTATGTCGAGCCGGGATTCCCCGTCGAAGATCGGCAGCGTGTTGGGGCAGACCCGGGCTTTTGCCGGAATGAGCAGACCGGAAAGCGGGTCCAGCACATTGCGCATGTCCCGGCTCGTGACCGGCACCCAGTTCTTCGGCAGTGGATTACGCTTCGGAACCATGCTCGCGCGCACGACATTGCCGTTTCGGAAGCTCACATTGATGGCCCGGCCCTTCCGGCCGCTGCGGTAGGACATGGAATATTCGCTTGCCCGGAGATGGTCGCGGTCGATTACTCCGGAGACACGCGTCTGCCCCGTGGTGCGGCTGATGATATCCACGAGGCCCGCGGAATTCAGGGTTCCCGAAATCGTGTAGCGATTCTTTCGACCTCGGTGTGGAACGATGCGCGCGCCAAAGGCAGGCCGGCGAGCGCGATGCTGTAGTCCGTCTGATGCGAGACTTCCGCAGCAAGCGGGGCTGTGGAAAACATCATGGCGGCCAGGAGTGCCGGCGCGCGAAAACCAATGCACAACTTCATGCCCGAAAGCCCCATTCTCTGCTGCATGGC
Source organism: Sinorhizobium prairiense (assembly GCF_029201645.2). Lineage (NCBI taxonomy): Bacteria > Pseudomonadati > Pseudomonadota > Alphaproteobacteria > Hyphomicrobiales > Rhizobiaceae > Sinorhizobium > Sinorhizobium prairiense. Next base: position 353,588 of record NZ_CP104131.1, on the reverse strand, counting down.
CCTGATACCGGACCGGCTCAAAACTCCATGCAGCGGTTCACAGTGTTTCAGCGACTTGCCGATCCGAAGACAGCCGGCGCATTTATGTCGCAATCCCCGGAATGCAGGCGGTTTGCGGCATAAATGCGCCCGCTCGAAATCTGGCGCAGTCCTCATGGAAAAGATAGCGCATCGGCCGCTCTCTTGGAATGCGTCTTGCGCGCCGGAACGGCCGTGCTTATGAGTGCGGAACAGGCGAAATCGCCCCGATCGCTCGGGAATGCAAAGGTTTGACTTGACTGGCGGGCCACCTGTGACTATAGAACCGCGACTTTCCAATAATGGCCAACAGGAACGCGGCCTGGGCTCTGGGCCCGCTACCGCATTGTCCGGCGGCGATAAGAGAATAGGTGTACCATGTCCCGTAGTTGCGAATTGACCGGCAAGGGCGTCCAGTCGGGCAACAATGTCAGCCATGCCAACAACAAGACCAAGCGCAAGTTCCTGCCGAACCTGTGCAACGTCACGCTGATTTCCGATGCTCTCGGCCAGCGCTTCCGCCTGCGCGTTTCCGCTGCAGCTCTCCGCTCGGTCGAACACCGCGGCGGTCTCGACGCCTTCCTGCTGAAGGCCGACGAGAACGAGCTCAGCATGCGCGCCCGCCTGCTGCGTCGTCAGATCGTCAAGAAGGCTGCCGAAGCCGCCTGATAGCGCCGGTACTTCTGCCGAGATCTTGAAGAGGCTTGCGGGTTTGCCCGGCAAGCCTTTTTCTCGTGTCGTCCATCGCCGCGCAAGCACCTGCCTGCGCATCCGTCAACTGGTGGCATAACCCAGGATAAAAAAATGCTGATCAACCGTACGTTCTACCTTTATGTGGCGCTGATGACCTTCGTGGTCGTGGCGTCGAACTTCCTCGTCCAGTATCCGCTCCCCGGTTCGATCGCCGGGATGCAACTGGGCGACCTCCTGACCTGGGGCGCCTTCAGCTATCCCTTCGCCTTCCTCGTCACAGACCTGACCAATCGCCAGTTCGGGCCGCGAATCGCGCGCCGCGTCGTCGTTGCCGGCTTCGCGGTCGCCGTCATGCTCTCCGTTCTCGCCGCGACGCCGCGCATCGCGATCGCCTCCGGTTCAGCCTTCCTGCTCGGCCAGCTTCTGGATATCTCGGTCTTCAACCGGCTCAGGCGCCAGACCTGGTGGCAGGCGCCGCTCGCGGGCTCGCTGATCGGTTCGGCCCTCGATACGGCGATGTTCTTCTCTTTCGCCTTCGCCCCGTTCTTCGTGTTCTTGGGTGCGAATGACGGCTTTGCGCTGGAAACCGCGCCCGTTCTCGGCCTGCTCAGCGTCGACGCCCCGCGCTGGATTTCCTGGGCGCTCGGCGATCTCGCGGTGAAGATCCTCTGCGGTATCGTCCTGCTGCTTCCCTATGGCGCGCTGATGAGCGTCGTCAAACCCATGCCGGCGGCAAAAGCAACCGCCTGAAACCCTCAGAGCACTTCCGCACGCGGAAGTGCGGTTCAAACATTGGAGCGGCGGGGCATTCGCCCCGTTTCACTTGATGAGCCGGAACTCGAGCATCAGGTTTCGCTCGAGGATCGAGTGGTTGTCATCCGAGACCAGGATCACCCGGATCTCGCCGTCAGGCCGCGAGATGACGTCGAGCGCCTCCATATTGTCGATCTGATAGCTCATGTCCGCTTCCAGCATGACGTCGCCGTCGACCACGGCCCCAGGTCGGATTTTCCCCGCGGCGATACGGCGAACACGCATGCCGAGACCGGAGGCGAAATTGAATCGCCGCTCGAGGAGAAGCAGGTCGCCATCCGGCAGAAAGGCGCCGTCGGTTACCGAATAGGGATCCGCGCGCACGACCGTGAAGGCGCCTTTCATCGGCCCCTCCAATATCCCCGCAAAAAGATTGTCCGCCTTGTCGACGCTGCGCTCGGAGACGACCACGGCCGCGCCGCGAAGCGGGCCGTTCTTCGGCGCAATCGCGATCGTCTCGATGCCGCCATTGCTGCGCAGCTCTTCGACGGAGAACGGCAGGGTCATCTGCCCCAGGGGACGCGCCTCCGCGAAGCCGGGATAAGGATAGATTTCGATGCGCGGCGACTGCTCGAAGCTGACGATCGCCTGACCTCCGCGCAGCGCCAGCCCTTCGGAATCGACCCGCCATTTCTCGAGCTGCGCTTCGCCCGTCGCGTCGGTCATCGGCGTGACCTTGAGATCGGTGAGCCCCTCGAGCCCGCCGGCATCGTCGCGGATGACGGCCCCCTCGACCCAATGGCCGGTGTCCATCACCGCGACGAAGGACTGGCCGTCCGGCAGAAACCGGATCGCCGACAGCGCACCGAACAAAGGGTTGGCCGACGTCATCTCGATGCCGCCCATGAACTCGAGCGCGCCGAAGACCGTTTGACCGGAGCCGACCTTGAACTGGGATATCTGCCGGCTCTTGACCGGAACGATCTCGCGCGCCGGCTCCGCGCGCGCGACAGCAGCCGAAATCAGCAGGAAAAGCACGGCAATGTTTCGGCAGAACATCTGAAGAATGACCTTACGGGTGGCCGCGGCCGGAAATCCGTTAACCGGCGCGACGTGCTCCGCCCGGGCGGCGGCGCATACTCTCGTCCTCGAAGAGCGCCGCAAGCTGATCCGTCATCGCCCCCGCCAGTTCGTCCGCATCGACGATGGTCACGGCGCGGCGATAGTAGCGTGTGACGTCATGGCCGATGCCGATCGCAAGCAGTTCGACCGGCGAGCGCGTCTCGATCTGCTCGATAACGGCGCGCAGATGCCGCTCGAGGTAATTTCCGGGGTTGACCGAAAGGGTGGAATCGTCGACCGGCGCTCCGTCCGAGATCATCATCAGGATGCGTCGCTGCTCGGACCGCGCCAGAAGACGATCATGCGCCCACATCAGCGCCTCGCCGTCGATGTTTTCCTTGAGCAGTCCCTCGCGCATCATCAGGCCGAGATTACGGCGCGCTCGACGCCAGGGCGCGTCGGCGGACTTGTAGATGATGTGACGCAGGTCGTTGAGGCGGCCCGGCGATTGAGGCTTGCCGCCGGCAAGCCATTTCTCGCGCGATTGTCCGCCCTTCCACGCCTTGGTTGTGAAACCCAGGATTTCGACCTTCACGCCGCAGCGCTCCAGCGTGCGCGCAAGAATATCGGCGCAGGTCGCGGCGACGGTGATCGGGCGGCCGCGCATCGAACCGGAATTGTCGATCAGGAGCGTGACGACCGTGTCGCGGAAGTTCGTGTCCTTCTCGCGTTTGAAGGAGAGCGGCTGCATCGGATCGATGATGATGCGCTGCAGGCGGGCGGAGTCGAGATAGCCCTCTTCGAGATCGAACTCCCAGGAGCGGTTCTGCTGTGCCATCAGGCGGCGCTGCAGGCGGTTTGCGAGGCGTCCGACCGCGCCCTGGAGATGGGCGAGCTGCTTGTCGAGAAAGGCGCGCAACCGATCGAGTTCCGCCTCGTCGCAGAGCTCCTCGGAGGCGATGGTTTCGTCGAACTCCCGGGTATAGACGGAATAATCGACCTTCTCGTTGAAATCCGCGAAGGGATGGTTCGGCCGCTTCACCTCGCCGGGCGTTTCGCTGTCCTCGTCGCTCTCGTCCTGGAGATCGTCGTCGGAAATTTCCGCGCCATCCATCTCGCCTTCTTCCATCTGCTCCTCGGCAGACTGGTTTTCGTCGGCGGGCGCGGCGTCGGAGCCTTCTTCCTCGTCGCTGGCGTTTTCGTCCTGCTCCTGGCTGCGCGGCTGGTCCTCGTCGGTCTCGCTCTCCTGCTCGTCCGGCTCGTTATCGTCCTCGCCGTATTTCTCGGCAACATCCATCGAGGACAGCATGTCGCGCACGACGCGGGCGAAAGCCTGCTGGTCGTTGATCGTACCCGCCAGATTGCGCATGTCGGGACCGGCCTTCTGCTCGATGAAGTCGCGCCAGAGGTCGAGGACCTGACCAGCCGACTCCGGCGGCTTCTCCCCGGTCAATTTCTCGCGCACGAGCAGTGCCACCGCCTCTTCGAGCGGCGCGTCCGCTTGAACGTCGATGGCAGCGAAATTCGCCTTGCTGTATTTCTCCTCGAGCATGGAGGAGAGGTTGCCCGCCACGCCCGGCATCCTGAGTGCGCCGATCGCCTCGACGCGCGCCTGCTCGACCGCATCGAAGATCGCTCGCGCGTCCGCCCCTTGCGGCGACATCGTCGCATGGACCCGAGCATCGTGGCAGGCCTTGCGCAGCGCCATGGAATCGCCGAGGCCGCGCGCCACCGCCAGTTCCTGGCGGGTCGGGCGCTTGGAGAGCTCCGGCAGCCGGATGCGTTCGGCTGTCATTCCGGGCCGCTCATTGGCGAAAGCGACCTCCAGCTCCGCATCGCCGGCGATCGACCGGATGCAGCCGGAAAGCGCCCGCTTGAACGGTTCGGCGGCGTTTTCCCTCGTAGTCGGTTTCGCCTTGGAATTCGAACTCACGACAATTCCTTCTTCAACCGGATCGGCCGTTATGCGAGCACATCGATTTTCAGGCGGTCGCTTCCAGCACGATGTTGGCAGCGCTCTCCTTGAGTTCGACGCCGAAGGCGCGCTGATAATGCTCGGCGACCAGCGCCCGCTCCAGCTCGTCGCACTTGTTGAGGAAAGTCACGCGGAACGCAAAGGCGATGTCGCCGAAGATATAGGCGTTCTCGGCCCAGGTGATGACTGTACGCGGGCTCATGACGGTCGACAGGTCGCCGTTGATAAAGGCGGCACGGGTCAGGTCGGCGACGCGAACCATCTTGGAGACCGTTTCGCGGCCCTTGTCGGCGACGAAACCCTTGACCTTGGCGGAAACGATATCGACTTCCTTGTCGTGCGGCAGATAATTGAGCGCCGTCACGATCGACCAGCGGTCCATCTGGGCCTGGTTGATCTGCTGCGTACCGTGATAGAGGCCGGTCGTGTCGCCGAGACCGACGGTGTTTGCCGTCGCAAACAATCGGAAGGCCGGGTGCGGGCGGATGACGCGGCTCTGGTCGAGCAGCGTCAGGCGGCCGGAGGACTCCAGCACGCGCTGGATCACGAACATGACGTCCGGCCGGCCGGCATCATATTCGTCGAAGACGAGCGCGACATTGTGCTGATAGGCCCAGGGCAGAATGCCGTCCTTGAACTCGGTCACCTGAAGCCCGTCCTTGACGACGATCGCGTCCTTGCCGACGAGATCGATGCGGCTGACATGGCTGTCGAGGTTGACGCGCACGCATGGCCAGTTGAGCCGCGCCGCGACCTGCTCGATATGGGTCGACTTGCCGGTGCCGTGATAACCGGAAACCATCACGCGCCGGTTGTGGGCGAAGCCGGCGAGAATGGCGAGCGTCGTCTCGCGATCGAAGAGGTAGTCCGGGTCGATTTCGGGCACATAGGCATCGCCCTTCGAATAGGCCGGAACGCGCAAATCCGTGTCGATGCCGAAAGCCTCCCGGACAGAGACCGTCGTGTCGGGGAGGTTGGAAATGTCGAGGTCAATCTTGCTCATCATAACTCCAGAGCGGACGCCCGCCGGCACCCGCGCATTCGCCTGCAGATAGTGCTTCTGTCATAATCCGGGTTGTTAGCAGAAACCAGCCTGTTTTAACAATTGGTAGGCTTGAATAACCGCCCGGAAGCGGTCTTCCGATCCCCTGTCTCCGCCATTTGCGTCGGGGTGGTGCTTCTTGACGAGCTCCTTGTATGCCGCCTTGATGTCGGCGGTCGTCGCCGAGGCCGCAAGGCCCAGCGTCTCGAAGGCCTTCGCCTCGAGCGTCTTCAGCTTGCGCAGGCGCGGCTCGTGCCGTGCCTGTCGGGCGCGCGCCTCGTTGAAAAATCCGAAAGGATCTCGCATGCGCGCCTGTGCGCCGGCGGAGCCGGAACGCGTCTGCGACTGTGTCGGGCCGTTGCGGGCGCTCTTGTTGACGCCGACCGTCCAGGTCGGACGATGGCCGGTCACCGCTTCCTTCTGGTAGCGGGCGATCTCGGTGTCGGAGAGGCCGGAAAAATAATTGTAGCCCTTGTTGTACTCCTTCACATGCTCGAAGCAGAACATGAAATACTCGCCCTCGGCATTGCGCCCGACGGGAGCCCGATGGACCGCCGTCTTGTCGCAGCCATCCCATTGGCACACCGGCGCGGACGGCTCCACGCGCGCTTGACCCCGGGGGCGCGTTCGGATGCGGTCGAAATATTTTGAATCGAGCTTCATGACGCACATTATGGGGTTTGCAGAGGGCCACAACAAGAATTGACAAAACGGAATGTTGCTGGCTTTGTGCGGGCATTTTGCATTGCGCGGATGATGCTGCCGCCTGGCTCCAGCCCCCGCAACAAAACAGGGAAATGGGACTGAAAATATGTCGCTGCAACGCCGCATCGAAGAGAAGCTCGTGGAAGCCTTCCATCCCGAGCGGCTGATGGTGATCAATGAGAGCGGTCAGCATGCCGGTCACCAGCCGGAATTCGACGGCGGCGGCGAAACGCATATGCGCGTCCGCATCGTTTCGAGCGCCTTTACCGGCATGAGCCGTGTGGCGCGCCATCGCGCAATAAACGATCTGCTGAAGCCGGAGCTCGATGCCGGCCTCCATGCTTTGGCGGTGGAACCCGTAGCGCCGGGGGAACCGACGCGGTGGTGAAGTGCAAAAGGCAGAGGGTGCGTCGCTGAGCCGCCGTTGCGCACGTCTCTTTGAAGTGCCCTAACCCACCTGCCCCTCGTCCTCGGCCGCGCGGATGCGCAGCTTGGTGATCCGGTTCTTCACGCGCTTCATCACGGTGAAACGCTTCCCATAGAACGTGAAAGCCTGCCGTTCCTCCGGAATGCTCTTCGATTCATGGATCACGAGGCCGGCAACTGTCGTCGCCTCCTCGTCCGGCAACGACCAGTCCAGCGCCCGGTTGAGGTCGCGGATCGGCACGGAACCATCGACGACGATCGAACCGTCGGCTTCCTGACGTACGCCCTGGATGTCGATGTCGTGCTCGTCGGCAATGTCGCCGACGATCTCTTCGAGAATATCCTCCAGCGTGACGAGCCCCTGCACCTGGCCGTATTCGTCGACCACGATGGCAAGATGCAGCTTGCGGCGCAGGAAGGCATTGAGCTGGTCTTTGAGATTGGTCGAATCCGGAACGAACCAGGGCTTCTGCGCAATCTTGACGATATCGAGCGTCTCGGGCTCCACATTCGGCTCGGCGAGCGCCCGGAGCAGGTCCTTGGAATGGACGACGCCGATGATGTTGTCGGCCGAGCCGCGCCACAACGGCAGGCGTGTAAACGGACTTTCGAGGATCTCGCGCACGCAGGTCTGGGGCGGGTCATCGGCATTGATCGCCCGCATGCCTGTCCGGTGGATCATGACGTCGGAAACTTCGAGTTCGCCGAGATCGAGCACCCCGCCGAGCCGGTCGCGGTCCGCCTTGATGACCGACCCTTCGCGGTGGAGCAGATTGACCGCGCCGCGCAGTTCCTCATGCGCGGTGAGCATCGGCAAGTCGGAAGAAAGATTGATGCCGAAGAGGTGCAGGATGCGCCTGACGATTGCGTTGACGAGGGAGGATACCGGACCCACGACGACAACGAAGGGGCGGACCCAAGGCGCAACCGCCAGCGCAAACCGGTCCGGCGACGCGATCGCCCAGCTCTTCGGCAGGACCTCGGAGAAGATGACGAGCAGTACCGTCATGGCGACGGTGGCGATCGCCACGCCCGAATCGCCGAAGAGGCCGATCAGCAGGCTCGTCGTCAGCGACGAGGCCAGAATGTTGACGAGGTTGTTGCCGATGAGCAGCGTCCCGATCAGACGGTCGCGGCGCTCGATCAGCCGGGTGACCATGCCGGCCCGCTCATCGCCGTTGTTCTCCAGCGTATGCATCCGCGAGCGCGAGGCCGCGGTCAGCGCCGTCTCCGATCCGGAGAAAAAGGCGGAAATAACGAGAAGGGAAATAACGGAAAGCAGCGACAGCCAATATTCCGTCAGAAAGCCCAGTAGCACATCGGTCATCGCGGGTGCTTTTCCGTAAGAAAGCTCAACACCTCCGAGGAGGGCACGTCGTCCGCCACGAAGGACTGGCCGATGCCCTTCGTAAGGATGAAGGTGAGCTTGCCTCCCTTCACCTTCTTGTCCTGGGCGATCGCCTCCATCAGCCGATCGGCCGGCGGCAACGCCCCGGGAATGTCGGCCAGGCGCGTCGGCAGGCCGACGGTTTTCAGATGGGCCTCCACGCGCCGCGCATCGTCAGGGCTCGCGAGATTCATCCGGGCTGAGAACTCATGCGCCAGAACCATGCCGATCGCAACGCCCTCCCCATGCACCAGCCGCTTGCTGTCGTAATCGGTGGCGGCCTCCAGCGCATGGCCGAAGGTATGGCCGAGATTGAGGAGGGCGCGACGTCCGTTTTCGCGCTCGTCCGCGGCAACGACGTCAGCCTTTGCCTGGCAGCTGACGGCAATCGCCTCGATCCGGGCGGGTCCGCCTGCAAAAACCGCCTGCCAATTTGCCTCGAGCCATTCGAAGAAATCCGGCTTGTCGATCAGCCCGTATTTCGCGACCTCGGCATAGCCTGCGCGGAACTCGCGCGGGCTCAGCGTGTCGAGCGCGGCGGTATCGGCGAGGACGAGGTCCGGCTGATGGAAGACGCCGATCAGGTTCTTGCCGTGCGGCGAATTGATCCCTGTCTTGCCCCCGACCGAGGAATCGACCTGCGCCAGCAGCGATGTCGGGATCTGGATGAAGCGCGAACCGCGGCGGACGATACCGGCGGCAAAGCCGGTAAGATCGCCGACCACGCCGCCGCCGAGCGCGATCACCGCGTCGTTGCGCTCGATTCTGGCGCCGAGGATGGCCTCGCAAACCGGGATCAGATGCTCGAAGCTCTTGGTCTTCTCGCCTGCCGGCAGGATCAGGGAGACAGCCTCGATGCCGCTTTCCCCGAGGCTCGCCATAAGCGGTTCGAGGTAGCGGGGCGCGACGTTCTCGTCGGTGATGACCGCCATCTTCCGGCCCTTGAGCCGGGAAGCGACCTCCCGGCCTGCCGCGGCGATCAGACCGGGGCCGATGAGAATATCGTAGGAACGCTCTGCGAGATCGACGCGGACCCTGCGCTCGGCGGTTGGCATCACATGGCTGGTCATGGCTTCAGGCTTTCTGATGATCGGCGATGGCGGCGAGAACCTCCTCGACCATCGCTTCCTTTTTCACATCACGCGAGAGAACGGTCAGGTCCGCCTCGGCATAGATCGGATAGCGCGCGCGCATCAGGTTCTCGAGCGTCTGCTTCGGATTCTCGGTCTTCAGAAGCGGCCGCGTGTCGCGCTTGTTCACCCGCTCCCATAGCACGTCCAGGTCGGCGTTGAGCCATATGGTCAGGCCGCCCTTCTTGATATGCCGCCGCGAGCGCTCATTGATATAGGCGCCGCCGCCGGTCGACACCACCCGCGGGCCGGACCTGAGCAGGCGCTTCAGCACGCGCGCTTCCAGCGCCCGGAACTCTTCCTCGCCGTAGGTCGCGAAGAGATCGCTGACCGTCATGCGCGAGACCCGCTCGATCTCGTGGTCGGAATCGACGAAAGGAACGCCAAGCGCCTGGGCGGTCAGCCGACCGATTGCCGATTTACCCGCCCCCATCAGGCCGATGAAAACGAGATTACGCTTACCGAGAGTGCGCTTCGCCCTTTCGGCCAGCGTCGCGGAAACCGGTTCGGTCACATCGTTCATTGCGCTTCAAATTCCCCATTCCTCTCCGGTATCGACAAAACGGCGGGGAGCGTCAAGCCGTCGCTTGGTGTCGCGCGGGCTTCTTGAACTTCAGGGCGGGCCCGTTCATATAGATCACGCATCCGCGCCAGCGAAACGCCCTGCTCGACTGCAGCGATCGTGGTAACGCTTCGAACAGACGGCATGATCCGATGCCGTACCGTTCCTTTCCGGCGCCATGCAGAGGAGACTTGAATGCCCACCCTCTTCCGCTTCCTGTTCATCTGCGCCGTCGGGGCCGGCATGGTCTATGGCGCGATGGTGGCGCTCGTCACTTTCGTCGATCCGGTTGAGCGGGACGTGACGGTGCGCATTCCCTCGGAACGGGTCAACAAGCCGCAATGACGGATATGTCCGCAGCCTACGTCGAATCCTTTCTGGAAATGATGAGCGCCGAGCGTGGAGCGGCGGTAAACACGCTGCAATCCTACGAGCGCGACCTCGAGGACGCGCGTTCCTTCCTGCGCACGCGCGGCACCGGGCTCACCGACGCCTCGGCCGACGATCTCAGAAGCTATCTCTCCCATCTTGCAGGCCAGGGCTTCAAATCGTCATCGCAAGCGCGGCGGCTCTCGGCGCTCCGGCAATTTTACAAGTTCCTCTATGCTGAGGGGCTGCGCACGGACGACCCGACGGGCATCCTCGACGCGCCGAAGAAAGCCCGCACACTCCCCAAGACGCTGAGCATCGAGCACGTCACCCGGCTGATCGGCCAGGCGGAAGCGGAGGCGAAATCCGGCAAGGGCGATGCGATGGCGAATTTGCGCATGCACGCGCTGATCGAACTCCTTTATGCGACAGGCATGCGCGTCAGCGAGCTCGTGTCGCTTCCGGCAAGCGTGCTTGCGCAGAACGGGCGTTTCCTCATAATTCGCGGCAAGGGTAACAAGGAAAGGCTCGTACCGCTGTCGCAGGCGGCGATCCGCGCCATGCGCGCCTATGGCGAACAACTGCAGGAAGACGGTGCGGACAGCCCCTGGCTGTTCCCCTCCAATGGCAAGACCGGCCATCTGCCGCGGCAGGTCTTTGCCCGCGACCTCAAGAGCCTCGCGGCGCGGGCAGGCATCCGGGTGGCGGCGATTTCGCCGCACGTGCTGCGCCATGCCTTCGCCAGTCATTTGCTCGCCAACGGCGCCGACCTTCGCGCCGTGCAGGAACTGCTCGGCCATTCAGACATTTCCACGACACAAATCTATACGCATGTGCTGGAAGAACGGCTTCACGACCTCGTGCAGAACCATCACCCCCTTGCCAAACAGGCGAAAAAACAGGATTAGGTCCGCCTGATGGAATGACTTGGCAGGGCGGCCCTTGTCGAAAAACGATCGGAAACGCGTCTGATGCACAATTATCTCGACTTCGAAAAACCCATCTCTGATCTCGAAGGCAAGATTCTCGAACTGAAGAAGCTCGCCAGCGAAGACGAGAGCGTTAACACATCAGACGAGATCGCCCGATTGGAAGGGCGCGTCCGCGATGCGATGGTCGAGATCTATTCCAAATTGTCCCCCTGGCAGAAGACCCAGGTCGCTCGCCACCCCTCGCGTCCGCATTTCCTGGACTATGCCTCGCGCCTCTTCACCGAGTTTACGCCGCTTGCCGGCGACCGGAATTTCGCCAATGACGACGCGATCCAGGCGGGGCTTGCCCGCTTTCACGGCACGCCCGTCGCCGTCATCGGTCAGGAGAAGGGCAACGACACCAAGTCGCGTATCAAGCACAATTTCGGCAGCCCCCGCCCCGAGGGCTATCGCAAGGCGACGCGCATAATGGAGATGGCCGACCGTTTCGGCCTGCCGCTGATAACGCTGGTCGACACGGCAGGCGCATATCCGGGCGTCAACGCCGAGGAGCGGGGCCAGGCCGAGGCGATCGCCCGCTCGACCGAAATGTGCCTCAACGTCAAGGTGCCGATCGTCACCGTGGTGATCGGCGAAGGCGGCTCGGGCGGTGCGATCGCGATTGCGACCGGCAACCGCGTCTACATGCTGGAGCACGCGATCTACAGCGTGATCTCCCCGGAAGGTGCGGCCTCGATCCTCTGGCGCGACTCGACGCGCGCCAAGGAAGCCGCCAGCAACATGAAGATCACCGCCGAAGACCTGAAGTCGCTCGGCGTCATCGACGGAATAATCCCGGAGCCTGTCGGTGGAGCCCACCGCGACCCGGACGCGGTCATCAGCCGCACGGAAACCGTGATCGGCGACGCTCTCAAGGAGCTTTCCGCACGCAATGGCGACGAATTGCGGGCCGACCGGCGGCAGAAATATCTGAATATCGGCCGTAACCTCTGATTACGGCTCCGTCCGAGCCGTTCCAATCCGAACCATTGCGATTATTCCAGGCGGTCGGCAACCGGAAATCGGACTGTGGCCAAATCTTGGCCATATTCATCAGGTCATGAGAGGTGGCCATTCGCAGGGGGCGCCTGCACGGTTAAGATTTCGTGAAGAATAATAACGTACTGATTCGTTGACGCCTGCCCTTCGTGGAACAGGCGTGCACGGATAGAATGTGGCTAGAACGGGCTTTTGCCGATGCGTTTCAGGAACCTTGTCCTCACCGCCGCTGTCGCAGCCGCTCTTGCGGGCTGCACCAACGAGACGCTCGATTCGGTCAACCTGTCGTCCGTCAAGAACAAGACCGAGTATCAGCTTTCGGGCAAGATGGTCAGCAAGATGCGCGAGCTGGGCATGCAGAAGACGTCCCCGATCCTGTTGCGCATCTTCAAGGAAGAAGGGACGCTCGAAGTCTGGAAGGCGAACACGGCGAACCGGTTCCAGCTTCTGAAGAGCTACAAGATCTGCGCATGGTCGGGCAAGCTCGGGCCTAAGATGAAGGAGGGAGACCGGCAGGCGCCGGAGGGATTTTACCCGCTCTATCCGCACCAGATGAACCCGAATTCGAGCTATTACCTGGCGATCAATACGGGCTATCCGAACACATTTGACAAGGCTAACGGCCGCACCGGCACCCATCTGATGATCCACGGTGCCTGCTCTTCGGCCGGCTGCTATTCGATGACGAACGAGCAGATCATCGAGATCTTCGCGCTCGCGCGCGACGCGTTCAAGGGCGGCCAGGAAAGCGTGCAGCTTCAAGCCTTTCCCTTCCGCATGACGGCGGAAAACATGGCGCGCCACCGCGACAATCCGAACATCGAATTCTGGAAGATGCTGAAGGCCGGCTACGACCAGTTCGAAGTGACCAAGCGCCCGCCGGCAGTGAATGTCTGCGAGAGGAAATACGTCTTCAATCAGCAGGCTGAGGGGCAGTTCAATGCGGCCGGCCAGTGCCCTGCGATGACGACGCCGCCGGCGCTGCAGATGGCGATGGCGAGCTACGACAAGGACTATCGGCGCGACTACGAGAAGGCCTTGAAGAAATTAGAGGGCATGGTCTGGTACGAGCCGACCGAGGCCGAACGCAAGGCGGTGGTCGCCGATCAGCGCAAGGGCCGCGAGCTTGCCTATGCGCCGACCGGCACCTCGCTGGATGCGGGCAAGCTGCTCAAGGTAAGCGATCTCGAAAAGAAGCTTGCCGAACAGAAAGAGGCCGAGGAAGCCAAGCGGGCAACCTTGATCCAGAAGGAAGCGCTGGAAAAGGCGGCCCGCGAAGGCAAGGGCCCGCCGGTGCCGCAGGCCAACCCGCTCGAGCGCCCCGTGGAGCAGGCAGCGGTACAAGCCGAGCCCGCGAGGAAGTCGCTCTGGGGCCTGTTCTCTCGCAACGAGCCGGCGGCCGCGCCAGCCGCACCCGCCGCCGGGACTCCCGCGCAGCAGGCCGCAGGCCAGCCAACCGCTCAACAGCCCGCACCGGGCCAGCCGCAAGCCGCCGCCGGCGGGCAACAGACAGCACCGCCGGCGCAGGACAATGCTCAGGTGGCCGCCGCTCCCGCCGGAAATGCGCAAGCGCAAGCACCAGAACAGCAGCCCGCCGAGCAGCCGAAGAAGCGCCCGTTCTGGAAACTCTGGGGCAATTGATGCCCGAGGAAGCGAGGCTACGCTACGATTTGAGGGGGCTGAAATGTCCCCTTCCCGTTTTGAAGACGCGCAAGCGAATGGAAAACCTGGCGCCCGGCGCGCTCATCGAGATCGAAACGACCGACCCCCTGGCCGTGATAGACATCCCGCATTTCTGCAACGAGGACGGGCACCGGCTGGAGCAGGCTGAGCCGCTCGCAGACGGACATCGTTTCCTCATTCGCAAGCGGTGCTAACCAACATAAAAAATGTGCCACGGTTTTCCGTGCCGACCTGAACCGGATAGTGTCAAAAAGCTGGCTCCGAAGCGGGAGCGCTTGGCGGCGCAGCGCGCCTTCGGATCTGTCACAGCCAGTTCTCGACCCTTACACCCGGCATGCGGACGAACTCGCTGGCCACGACAATCAGCCCTTCGCTGCGAGCATTTAGGTGAGCATCAGAAAGAGTCGCGCGTTTCCGCCACCGGCTGCTTACGCTCGCTCATGAAATCCTCGCTGACGTGCGGCCCGTTGGGGAACAGATCGTCCCACCTTTTGCCCTGGGGTACGATCACGCGGCTGCGGCCGATCTTGAGAATATCGACCTGATGCACGCTCTCGGGAAAGGCGACGGCCTTTGGCAGCCGCACCGCCTGGCTATGGTTACTGATGAATACGGTCGAACTGGCCAAGACCCATTCCTTTCTCAAACCCACCGGAGCCGTCAGAACTTCATCCCCGGCACCGCCAGGGGGTTGTCCGCGAGCGCCTGCGCATCCGGTCGGTCGACGCGGGGCTTGCCGGTGAAGGCGTCGAAGAGGTCGCGCACGAATGCTTCCTCGAGGCCTTTGGTGATCAGAACCATTCGCGTCCGGCGATCGGCGGGGTCGGGCCAGGCGGCAAGCCGTTCCGGCGCGTGAAAGACCGTCTGCACGCCGTGCAGCACCACCGGCCTCTCCGGATTGTCGGCGACGGAAACGATCGCCTTCATGCGCAGCAGCTTTTCTCCATGGGCCGAGCGCAGGAGGTCGATGAACATCTCTAGCGCCATCGGTTCGATCGGCCGGTCATGCACGATGCTGAATGAGCGGATGTCCGAACCATGACGATTGACGTCGTGACGGTGGCTCCCATGGCCGTGACCATCTTCGTGGTGGTGGTCATGGTGGTGGTGGTGGTCGTAGTCGTCCGCATGGGCCTCGTCCTGAAGCCAGCGGCCGACATCGGCGACCTTGGTCGAGGCGTCGTAAAGACCGCAGGCGAAGAGATCGGCCCGGCCCGCCTTTTCCGTGTCGCCGTCGATGATCGGCGCGCGCGGGTTGAGATCCCTGAGCTGCGCCTCGAGCCTGCCGATGCCATCATCTTTGGCGAGCCCGCTCTTGCTGATCACCAGCCGGTCGGCCACCGCGATCTGCTTCATGGCTTCCACATGATTGGCGATCGTCTGCTCGCCATTGACCGCATCGACGACGGTGACGACTCCGTCCAGCCGGAAATTCTGGGCAATCACGGGGTTGCCGAGGACGGATTGAAGCACCGGTGCCGGATCGGCAAGACCGGTGGTCTCGATGACGACGCGCTTCAGCGGCTTGATGCGGCCGGTCTGCATCCGGTCCATGAGATCGGCCAGCGTATCGACGAGCTCGCCGCGCACGGTGCAGCACAGGCAGCCGTCGGAAAGCTCGATGACGCCGTCACTCGAAGCCTCGACCAGGAGGTGGTCGATGGAGACATCGCCGAATTCGTTGATGATAACGGCCGTGTCGGCAAGCGCCGGATCCTTGAGCACCCGGTTCAGAAGGGTCGTCTTGCCCGCGCCTAGAAAGCCGGTGAGGATCGAGACCGGCACCACCGGCATTGGACCGTTCATGAAAGACTCCGTTCAGAAGCTCGGGCGCGGGACCGGGATCGGCACATTGGCGATCTCGACCGCATCGCCCTGTGCCGTGGCATCGCTGCCGGCTTTTGCCGTCTTGTCGTCGCTGCCGGGTATGAGGCCGGCGAAGGCAAGTTTCAGCGGGCGGTCGATCTCGTGGATATAGGGTGAAAGCAGCTTCTGCCGGCCGGCCTCGTCACGCCCCTCGCTGCGCACCTTCGCCGCCTGCTTCGAGCAGATTTCCTTGCTGATATCGGCAACCACCTCGCGGGTTTCGCCATACGGCACGATCTCCGCAAGCGAGGGCTTGCCCGTGCTCACCGTGGTAAAGGCCATCTGGAGGAGCCTGGCCGACTCGTCGGCACGCGCTGCAAGGCTGTCTTCGCCGAGCACGACCGAAACCACCCTGCGGCCGCCACGGCTCGCCGAGGAGACCTGGTTGAAGCCCGAGGCGCAAATGAACCCCGTCTTCATGCCGTCCGCGCCATCGAAACGGCCTATCAGCATGTTGTAATTGGGATAGTCCTTCTTGCCGGTGGTGAAGCCTTCCAGCGCGAAATAGGACGCATATTGCGGGAATTCGCGCTTCAGCGTGAGCGCGAGCACCGCAAGGTCCCGAGCGGTCGTATATTGCCCTTTGCCAGGCAGGCCGTTGGGATTGATGAAATGCGACGAGGTCATGCCGATGCGGCGCGCCTCGGCATTCATCTTCTCGATGAAGGCCTGTTCGGATCCGCCGACCGTCTCGGCGATCGCGACGGCGACGTCGTTCGCCGACTTGATCAGCATCATCTTCAACGCGCTGTCGAGCGTCATCTTCTGGCCGGGCTTGTAGAACATCTTGCTCGGCGGCTCCGAAGCGGCGTTCTTCGTCATGACCACCGGGCTTTCCAACGTCAGCTGCCCCGCCTGGATGGCACGGAACGTGGTATAGGCCGTCATGAGCTTGGTCAGCGACGCCGGATACCATTTCTGGAAGATGTCCTGATGCTCGTAGACCTTGAGCGTATCGACGTCGATCACCAGCCGCGGATTGGCCGATGCAGGCAGCGCCGCAGCCAGTACGACCGCGCAAGCTCCCGCAAGCATGCCTATCCTGCTCAATCTGTCGCCCAACGGGAATCGTGCTATTGCCACAATCCAAACCTCGAAATTCCGGAGTTGCCTCGTATCGTCCCGCTATTTAGCCTATATGGCAAGGAGATGGCAAAGCCCATTCATGGGGCTGCCGCGCCAATCCACCGCCCGGACACTCCAGCGGCGAGACTCCAGCCGACGCTGAAGCGTCGGGACTCGCGTGTCGAACCGAAGTGAACGAACAGACCGACAGGAACGAACAATGCCGATTCTAAACCGTGCCGCCGAGCTCAAGAACGAAGTCACCGAATGGCGGCGCCATCTGCACCAGAACCCGGAGCTCCTGTTCGCGGTGGAAAATACGGCAGCCTTCGTCGAAAGAAAACTGAGGGAATTCGGCGTTGACGAAATCGTGACCGGCCTCGGCCGAACCGGGGTCGTCGGCCTCATCCGCGGCAATCGCGGCCCGGGCCGCACCGTCGGGCTCAGGGCCGACATGGACGCCCTGCCGATAACCGAAGCAAGCGGCAGGTCCTGGTCCTCGACGGCCCCCGGCAAGATGCATGCCTGCGGCCATGACGGCCATACGGCCATGCTGCTCGGCGCGGCGAAGTATCTTGCCGAAACGCGTAACTTCGCCGGCAATGTCGCGGTGATCTTCCAGCCGGCGGAGGAAGGCGGCGGCGGCGGCAACGAGATGGTGAAGGACGGCATGATGGAGCGCTTCGCGATCGAAGAGGTCTACGGCATGCACAACATGCCGGGGATGCCGGTCGGCCACTTCGGCAGCCGCGCCGGCCCGGTCATGGCCTCGACCGACGAGTTCACCATTACCGTCAAGGGCCGCGGCGGCCACGCCGCTCAGCCGCACAAGACGATCGACCCGATCGCCATCGGCGCCCAGATCGTCAACGCGCTGCAGACGATCGCCTCGCGCACCGTCGATCCGCTTGCCTCCGTCGTCGTCTCCGTCACCAAGTTCAATGCCGGCTTCGCCCACAACGTCATCCCCGAACAGGCCGTACTCGCCGGCACCGTGCGCGCGCTGACGCCGGAAGTGCGCGACACCGGCGAAGCCCGGATTCGCCAGATCGCCGAGAACATCGCCGGTGCCTACGGCGCCACCGTCGACGTCTGGTACGGCCGCAACTATCCCGTCACCGTAAACCACGCCGCCGAGACCGGTCACGCGCTCGCCGTCGCCTCCACGGTCGCCGGCGAAGGCAACGTCAACGCAGCGCTCGACCCGATGATGGGCGGCGAGGACTTTTCCTACATGCTGCTGGCGCGGCCGGGCGCCTTCGTCTTCATCGGCAATGGCGATACGGCGGGACTGCATCACCCGGCTTACGACTTCAACGACGAAGCCATTCCGCACGGAATTTCCTACTGGGTGAAGCTCGCCGAAACACGGCTTGCCGCCTGAGGCACGGAAAGCGGGAGGCGACCATGCACCAGATCGACAAGACGGACCGGAGAATCCTCAATATCCTGCAGGCGGACGGGCGGATTACCAATCTGGAGCTGGCGGACCGGATCGGGCTTTCCCCGACGGCGACCAGCGAACGCCTGAGGCGGCTGCTGAAGGAAGGTTACGTCTCCGGCTTCGGTGCGCGTCTCGACCCGCACAAGCTCGGCTTCGGGCTGTTGGTCTTCATCGAAGTGATGCTCGACAAGACGACGCCGGAAGTCTTCGACCAGTTCGCGGCCGCCATAAAGCAGGCGCCCGCTGTGCTCGAATGCCACATGGTCGCGGGCGGCTTCGACTATCTCGTCAAGACCCGCTTCGAGGACATGGCCGCCTACCGCAACTTCCTCGGCCAGGTGCTTTGGACGCTCCCGGGCGTCAAGGAGACCCGGACCTATGCGGTGATGGAAGAGATCAAGAATGACGGGCCGCTGCCGCTGCTTTGAGTAGCGGCAGCGGCCCGCCAGAGCGGGATTAAGAAGTGTGCGGTTTCCGCCCGCATCCCGCGTCTCACCTATCGGAATCGATCACGCCTTGATCGATTCCATGTCGATCACGAAGCGGTAGCGCACGTCGCTTCTCACCACCCGCTCATAGGCCTCGTTGATCTGCTCCATGCGGATCGTCTCGATCTCCGAAACGATTCCGTGCTCGCCGCAGAAATCGAGCATTTCCTGCGTCTCCTTGATAGAACCGATCATGGAGCCGGAAATGCTGCGCCGTGCCGGCACCAGCGAGAAGGCATGGACCGGCACCGGATTCTCCGGAATGCCGACGAGCACCAGATCGCCATCGACCTTCAGGAGGTTGAGATAGGCGTTCCAGTCGATTTCGGCCGCGACCGTGCAGATGATAAGGTCGAAGCTGCCGGCGAGCTTTGTGAATGTCTCCGGATCCTTCGTCGCGAAGTAGTGATCCGCCCCGAGCTTAAGCCCGTCCTCTTTCTTCGAAAGCGTCTGGCTGAGCACCGTAACCTCCGCGCCCATCGCATGGGCGAGCTTCACGCCCATATGGCCGAGACCGCCCAAGCCGACGATCGCCACCTTCTTGCCGGGGCCGGCCTTCCAGTGACGCAGCGGCGAGTAGAGCGTGATGCCGGCGCAAAGCAGCGGTGCGGCAGCGTCGAGCGGAAGGTTGTCCGGGATGGAGAGTACATAGCCTTCCTTGACGACGATATGGTCGGAATAGCCGCCTTGGGTCGGTGTTCCATCTGCCTCGACGCCGTTGTAGGTCACCACCAGGCCCGGCAGATACTGCTCCAGATCGTGGTCGCGCTTGGCGCAGGTCGTGCAGGAGTCGACGAAGCAGCCGACCCCCACCCGATCGCCGATCTTGAACCTGGTGACCTTGGAGCCGACCGCCCTGACGATGCCGACGATTTCGTGGCCCGGCACCATGGGGAAGGTCGAATTGCCCCATTCGTCACGCGCCTGGTGGATATCGGAATGGCAGACGCCGCAATATTTGATGTCGATCACCACGTCGTCGTCGCGCGGTTCGCGACGCTCGAAGGTGAAGGGTGCGAGCGGCTTCGACGCGTCCGTCGCCGCATATCCTCTTGCAATGGCCATGGGTCTGTCCTTCATGTCTGGGAGTGGCATGTCTGCGAGTGGCATGTCTGGGAGTGGCGCGCCCATCGGTCTATGGACCGCAGGCGGCAGGGCGGACTATGCTGCCTCACAAGGCCATTGCGTTAGTGCGATCCTGCAAGACTTTTGCACGATTCTGCGAGAATCGCCGAAGGCAGCTGGCGGAATAGCACCGACAACCTATCTGACCCCCTGTCTCCGCACGGATCTAAGCTATTGGAAAGTCCACCGAAGATGACAGAATCACAGCGCATGCCGCGTCAGGAAATGATCGACATCATTGCCCGGATCGCCGGAGAGGACGGCGATCACCGGACGATTATACCAGGGCTGAGCGTTCACCGGCATTCCGTTTCCGCGAAGCCGAATTGCGCCGCCTACAAGCCGAGCCTGGCGATCATAGTCCAAGGGGCGAAACGTGTCGTGCTCGGTGAGGAAACCCTCGTCTACGGCGCCTCGGACTACCTTTTGACCTCCATCGACCTGCCGGTTCTCTCTCAGATATCGCTCGCCTCGCCCGAGGAGCCCTATCTCAGCATGGCCTTCCAGATCGATACGACGAGGCTTCCGGCGCTCCTCGACGCAATCGGCCCGGAGGCGGCGAAAGCTCCGGGTTCGCCGCGCGGCATGACGGTCAGCAAGCTCACACCCGATCTTGAGGACACGGCGCTTCGGCTGCTGCGGCTCCTCGACAGACCGGATGACATCGCGGTGCTGCTGCCGCTGATCGAGCAGGAACTGCTTTATCGCCTGCTGCTCGGACCGCACGGCGCCAGGCTCCGCCAGATGGCGACCACGGAGAGCCAGCCGCACCAGATCGGCCGCGCGGTGTCCTGGCTGAAGGAACATTATTCCCGCCCCTTGCGCATCGACGACCTCGCAAGCCGCGTCAGCATGAGCGTCTCCTCGCTTCATCACCATTTCAAGGCGATCACGGCGATGAGCCCGCTGCAGTACCAGAAGCAACTGCGCCTGCAGGAGGCAAGGCGGCTGATGCTCGAGGAGCGTCTCGATGCCGGCGATGCCGGCCACAAGGTCGGCTATGAGAGCCAGTCCCAGTTCAGCCGCGAATATGCCCGCCATTTCGGCGAGCCGCCGATGCGCGACGTCGGCCGCGTCCGCCGAAGCCTCATCGGCCGTACGATCGGCGAGGTTGAGATGCTGAGCGAGGGTTAGAGCACTTCCAGGAAAAGTGTCGGACGGTTTTCCGCCCGGAGAGCGTAGCCGCTCAGCTTCGTTCGATATCGCGGCGCAGAACGATCGAGGTCGTCAGATCCTCGACATTGTCGAGCTGCGCGACTTCGTTGCGCAGCTCGTTCAGCGCGTTGATCGAAGCGACCTTCACTTCCACGATGAGATCGAGCTGGCCGCTGACAGAGAAAACGCGTCTGACGGAGGAAAACCCGGCTAGCCGGTCGAGCACGCCGAGCGAGGGCGTCCGCTTCAGCGTCACCAGCAGGAAAGCCTCGATCTCCCCTTCCTCCAGCTGGCCGATGTCGGCGCGATAGCCGCGAATGACGCCGGCCTTCTCCAGCCGCGCGACACGCTCGGCCGTCGCACTGCGCGACAATCCGATACGCCCGGCAAGCGACTTCATGGGAATACGCGCCTCGCGGCTCAATATGCTGAGGATCGTTCGGTCTGTCGCGTCGATATCCTGCCTCCTGCGGCCGGCCAGAGGGACTGCCGGGCGGCTGTCGAGCGCCGCCGGCAAGATGACGGTTATTATAACCAAAGTGCCGGTGCAACCGGCGAAATGCCGGATGCACATGCCGAACGGGCGTGCAACTCTCGTGACAAGAGCGGGGGTCTCCATGAACGACATGCTGAAAACGACGCCGGATTTCACGATCGAGGAAGCGCAAGCCCTCCTCGCGCAGCACTTCGCCCTGGATGGGTCACTTCAGCCGCTGGACAGCGAGCGGGACCAGAACTTCAAGGTCAATACCGGTGATGGCCGCTGCTACATTCTGAAGATCGTCAACGGCGCCGAACCGGAAATCGAAAGCGACTTCCAGACAGCGCTGCTGAAGCACGCCGGCGAAAATGCAGGAGACCTGCCGGTTCCGCATTTGCAACCGACACTGTCCGGCGAGAACCTCGCGACGACCACGAGACGCGGGATCGTCCATCGATTGCGGCTGGTCACCTGGGTTCCGGGAACTCCGCTCGCACAGTCCGATCGGAGCGATGGGGCACTTCACTCCCTCGGCCGGATGCTCGGCCGCTTCGATGCCTCGCTTAAAGGCTTCATGCATGCGGGCGCCCTGCGCGATCTCGACTGGGACATCCGCAATGCCGGACGTTCTGCCGGACGGCTCGCATATGTGGCCGATCTCCAGGATCGTGCTCTTCTCCAGCGCTTTCTCGACCGCTTCGACGAGCGGGTCGCCCCGCGGCTCCCGATGCTGCGCTCCGCCGTCATCCACAACGACGCAAACGACTGGAACGTCCTCATCGATGAAGACGACCACGACCGCATTTCCGGCATCATCGACTTTGGCGACGCCCTCTACGCGCCCGTCATCGCCGAAGTCGCGATCGCCGCCGCCTATGCCGGCCTCGACCACCCCGATCCGATCGGCGCTGCGGCTGCGATCGCCAACGGCTACCATGCCGAATACCCACTCCTCGAAGAAGAAGTCGATCTCCTCTTCGACCTGATTGCGATGCGGCTGGTCACCTCGGTGACGATCTCCGCATCACGCCGGGCGCATACCGCCGACAACCCTTATCTCGCGATCAGCGAAAGGCCGGCCTGGGCGCTGCTGCGCAAACTCGATGCGATGAACCCGCGTTTCTCAACGGCGATCCTGAGAAAGGCCTGCGGTTTCGAGACAGTCGCCGGAGCCCGCGCCGTCGCCTCCTGGATCGTCGGAAATCGCAAGAGCCTCCTGCCGCTTCTCGATCGTCCAGCCGCGGCCTATCCGGCCGCGCTCGTCCCCTACGGCGATCCGACGGATCCGATGACCGTCAGTTCGGCGGCCGGCCGGCCGCATGACGCGCAATCGGTCTGGGAAGAGCAATGCCGCTGGGCCGGCGTCGAGCTCGGCATCGGCCCCTGGGGTGAGGCCCGCACCGTCTATTCGGGCGAGATGTTCGTCTCCCGCATGATCGAAGAGACGCGCCGCACGCGCCATCTGGGTCTTGATCTCTTCATGGCGGCGGGCACCAAGGTCCATACGCCGCTTGCAGCCACCGTCGCGAGCGTCGAGATCGAGAAGGATCCGCTCGGATACGGTTGCCTTATCGCTCTGCGCCATGAACCGGACGGCTGCCCGCCTTTGCTGACGCTATGGGGCCATCTTGCCCATGAGGCCGTCAGCCGGCTGAAGGCCGGCGACAGGCTGGAGGCGGGAGCGCTTGTCGGTGAAATGGGCGCTCCGGAAGAAAACGGCGGCTGGGCGCCGCATCTGCATCTGCAGATCTCCACCGACACAAGTCTCGCAGCGACGGACATCCTCGGCGTCGGCGAGGAGCGCTACCTCGACGTCTGGGCGGAGCTCTTCCCCGACGCGAGCACATTTGCCGGCATCGCGCCGGAATTCTACGACCGGAGCGGCCGCCCCCACGAGGACATCATCAGGCAACGGAAAGAGCTGCTGCTGCCGAACCTGTCGATCTCCTACGAGAAGCCGATCAAGTTCGTGCGCGGCGAAGGCGTCTGGCTGATCGACGATCGCGGCCGCGCCTATCTCGACTGCTTCAACAATGTCTGCCACATCGGCCACGCCCATCCGGCCGTGGTGGACGCATTGGCCCGGCAGGCAGGGACGCTCAACACCAACACGCGCTACCTGCACGACAACATCGTCGCCTATGCCGAGCGGCTGACGGCCACGATGCCGAAGGAACTCGCCGTCGCCGCCTTCGCCAACAGCGGCTCCGAAGCCAACAGTCTCGCCCTGCGCCTGATGCGCGCGCACACGGGCAAAGAAAACGCCGTCGTGTTGGACTGGGCCTATCACGGTACGACGCAGGAGCTGATCGATCTCAGCGCATACAAGTTCCGCCGCAAGGGCGGAAAGGGCCAGAAGCCGCATGTTCACGTGGCGGCCGTTCCGGACAGTTACCACGCGCCGGCCGCCTGGCCGCTGGAGGAACACGGCAGGCGCTTCGCCGAAAACGTGGCCGAGCTGATCGCGGCGATGCGCGCCCGAGGCGAAGCGCCGGGCTTCTTCCTCGCCGAATCCGTTCCGAGCGTCGCAGGCCAGGTGTTTCTGCCGGATGGCTACCTCAAGGAGGTCTACCGCATGATTCGGGAGGCCGGCGGCGTCTGCATCGCCGACGAGGTGCAGGTCGGCTTCGGCCGGGTCGGCAGCCATTGGTGGGCCTTCGAGACGCAAGGCGTCGTTCCTGATATCGTCACCATGGGCAAGCCGATCGGCAATGGTCATCCACTCGCCGCGGTCGTCACGACGCGTGAGATCGCGGCCTCGTTCGACAACGGCATGGAGTATTTCAACACCTTCGGCGGCAACCCGGTGTCCTGCGCCGTCGGTCTCGCCGTGCTCGACGTCATCGAAGGCGAGGACCTGCGCCGCAATGCGCTCGATATCGGCAATCATCTTCTCGCCGCCTTCCGGACCATGCAGGAGCGCTACGAGGTCATCGGCGACGTTCGCGGCCTCGGCCTGTTCCTCGGCATCGAGCTCGTCAGCGACCGCAGTACCAGGGCGCCGGCGACGGAGATCGCCCGGGCCGTCGCGAACGGAGCCCGCCAGCGCGGCGTACTGATGGGCACTGAGGGCCCACATGACAACGTCCTGAAAATGCGACCGCCTATGATCTTTTCGAGGCGCGACGCGGATCACCTGATCGCCGTGCTCGAGGAAACATTCGAGGCCGTGCTGGCGCGAGCCGGATAATTACAAGGTAGAGGCATTACCGAAGAACCAGACCACTCCGGGCGCGACGCGCGTCCTGGAGCTCAATGATTGCGTCTTATAACGGAGGAGAACAGGACGATGAAAACCGGCATTTTGGCACTCTTTGCGACGGCGTTTCTTGCCGGCACGACGGCGCAGGCCGCAACCCTCGACGTCGTCAAGCAGCGCGGCGAGCTGCGTTGCGGCGTGAGCCAGGGCGTGCTCGGCTTCTCAGCCCCGGACGATAAGGGCGAGTGGTCCGGCTTCGACATCGATTTCTGCCGCGCGGTCGCGGCCGCCACCCTCGGCAGCCCGGAGAAGGTGAAATATGTGCCGCTTTCGACCAAGGAGCGCTTCACCGCGCTCCAGTCCGGCGAGGTCGACCTGCTTTCGCGCCAGACCACCTGGACGCTTTCGCGCGACACGGATCTGGGCATGAGCTTCGTCGGCGTGAACTATTATGACGGCCAGGCCTTCATGGTGCGCAGCGATATCGGCGTGAAGAGCGTCAAGGAGCTCTCGGGCGCCTCCGTCTGCACGGAGACCGGCACCACGACCGAACAGAACATGGCGGATTATTTCAGCGCCAACAGGATCGAGTATCAGGTGATCGCCTTCGAAAAGGCGGACCAGACGATCCAGGCCTTCAATTCCGGCCGCTGCGACGTCTATTCCACCGATGCCTCCGCGCTCTATTCGCAGCGGCTGACGCTCAATGATCCTGACCGCTTCGTCGTCCTGCCGGAGGTCATTTCCAAGGAGCCGCTCGGCCCCGCCGTCCGCCAGGGCGACGATCAATGGTTCAAGGTCGTTCGCTGGACGCTCTTCGCGATGATCGAGGCAGAGGAGCTGGGCATCACCCGGGACAATGCCGCTTCGCTCCTCGAAAGCGGAACCGCCGCACAAAAGCGCTTCCTCGGCATCGACAACGAAGCCGGAAAGGCGCTCGGGCTCGATCCGAAATGGGCCTACCAGACGGTGGCTGCGGTCGGCAATTACGGTGAGATCTTCGAGCGTCACCTCGGCAAGGAGAGCGCACTCAGGATCGATCGCGGCCTCAACAGGCTCTGGAACCACGGCGGCCTGATCTACGCGCCGCCGGTCCGCTGACCTACTGCATGCTTCCTTCGATCGCAGCCGATTGAAGGACAACGACATGCAGCGGATCAAAGCAGGCGCCGCAGGCAATTCCGGCGGCGCCTTTCTCCTACCATCCCTCTTCGAGCACCCTGGCCAGCATATCGGCGAAGAAATCGGCGCTCTCCCGGGCGAGGCAAAGCGGCGGCTTGATCTTCAGGACGTTCAGATGGTCTCCGGTCGGCTGCATGACGATGCCGAGATCGAGAAGGCGGTCGCAGATCGCCGCGGTTTCCTCGGTGGCCGGTTCGAGCGTTTCGCGGTCGCGGACGAATTCGACGCCCAGGTAAAGCCCCATGCCGTGAACGGCGCCGACGAGAGGAAACCGGTCCCCAAGCGCCTCGAGCCGACTCTTGAGATGGGTGCCCACCGCGCGGGCATTTTCCTGCAGGGCGTCGTCGTGAAGAATGTCGAGGACGGTCAAGCCGACGACGGAACTCACGGGGCTGCCGCCGGCGGAAGAGAAGAAATAGCCTTCCTTCTCCAGCGCATCGGCAATCTCGCGCCGCGTGATGACCGCGCCCAGCGGATGGCCGTTGCCCATGCCCTTGGCGACGGTGATGATATCGGGCACGACGCCCTGTTGCTCGAAACCCCAGAAATGATGACCGAGCCGCCCGTAGCCGACCTGCACCTCGTCGGCGATGCAGACGCCGCTCCTCTCCCGGACCATGGCATAGACCGCTTCCAGATAGCCGGAAGGCAACGGAATGCCGCCGGCATTGCCGTAGACCGGTTCTGAGATGAAGCCGGCGAGATTCCCGCCTTTCTCGTCCAATTCCGCGAGCTTTCGAGACACGGCGTCGACATAGTCGCCCGTCGAACCCTCCCCGCGGAACGGGCCTCGATAGGTGTTCGGCGAGACGACGGGATGGACCCAGTCCGGACGCGTCGTCAGCGCCTGCGGATTGTCAGCGATCGAGGTGGAAACCGCGTCGCTCGCGACCGTCCAGCCGTGATAGGCCTCCAGCAGCGAGATCATGTTGCGCGCTCCGGAATGGGCCCAGGCGAGCCGGATGGCGAGATCGTTCGCCTCGGATCCGCTGTTGACGAGAAAAACAGTGTCGAGACCTTCCGGCGCGAGCGCCGCAAGCCGCTCGGAAAACTCCGTCACGGCAGCATAGTGGAACCGCGAATTGGTGTTGAGCAGCGACCATTGCCGCCCGACCGCAGCCGACAGGCGCGGATGCCCGTGGCCGACGAGCGTGACGTTGTTGACCATATCGAGGTAAGCGCGCCCCTCGACGTCGAAGAGATGCTCCTTCCAGCCGCGCTCGATCTGCGGCGGCGTGCGGTAATAGTTCTTCTGCGGCCGGGCATAGTGCCGGCGGCGGCGCTCGAGAAGCCCGGCCGCGTCCGGCAAGGCCGCGTCGCAATCGAAGCCCAGGATCGGTGCGGGCGACGGGCACAGCCGGCGCCATGCCTCCGCCTGATGTGACGCAGCGAAGGCGGGCGGGTCCACCTCCGGCGTCGTGCAAAGCTGGACGCGCATGAACCCCAGGGCCGACGGATCGCCGGGGACCACGCCGATCCGTGCTCCCGCCTCGAACGCGTCTTCGGCGAGGTCTGCTGCCTCCACGCCGTAAAGATGGAGATGGAGACCTTCGCCCGAGAAGATCAGCTTGCCGCCGCGCTGGTGGAGCCGGCCGGCAAAAGGCGCGTGCACGGCAGTCTGCCCATGCAGGCATAAATCCACGTGCAGGGCGAATGTCCGGGGGCGCTTGCCTGCAGGAGCCTGGTTTCCGTCAGCCGGTACTCGCCATAGCGCGTGGCCGCGGCACCGGCCGCGCGCGCCGCCGATTGCAGGAGCAGGGCTTCGGTGTCCTCATAATGCCAGCGATCGGCAGGAAGGTGCGGGCCGAGCGAGGAAAGATCTACGATGCCTATTTCCGAAGGGTCGAGCTCGGGCAGCAGCCGACCGCCCATCTCGGGCGGAGAAAGCTGCGGAGCCCTCTCCACGGCCTCTCCGATCGCATGCTCCATGAGTTCGAGAGGCACGGAAACGGCAACGTCGAAGATTTCCCGCTCATGCGCGGCATTGCCTTCGACATAGGCATTTTCCGGATCGACCTCGAGCTGCTGCGCCGTGCTCGCCACGAGAACGCAGGCACGCGCGACGATCAACGGCCACAGCGCCTTCAATTCGGCATCCGTCAAAGGGCAGACGGCATGGAACGCCTTCACCGCCGGCAGGATATGGAAGGGGTCTCCGTCCGAGTGATGCAGCAGCGATGCGCAGGTAACGGCAAGATCGGCGACCACCCATCCTTTCAGCACGTCGCCGAAATCGATGACACCGTCGGGGATGAGGCGCCCGCTCCAGTTCGCGCGGCTCACGACATTGTCGTCGGTGACGTCCTGATGGATCGCCTGCAGGCGCAGCTCCGGCATCAGCGGCTGAACCCTGCGCATGGCGCCGACCATCGCCTCGGCAATGCGCTGGCGCAGATCGATGTCGCTCATGGCCGAAAGCAGGTGAAGCGCGACCGGCCCCGCCCTTCTGAGGTCCCATTGCAGCTCCCGCTCGAGCCCCGGGTGATCGAAATCCCTGAGTGCGACGGCCAACCGACCTGCAAGATCGCCAAGTGCCGCCACGGTTTCCACGGCCAGGTGCCTGCGGCGCGTCAGAGGCGTGCCGTCGAGATAGGTGAGCAACCGGAACTGATAGGTTTCCTCGCGAACGGATGCGGCAACGATTTCCTCGCCGCTCAAAGCGGACATCACTTCGGGAGCTTTGGGAGCGTCGGGCCTTGTGGCGACATGCCGCAAAGCGGCATTCTGGGCTTCGATCTCGGCCCGCGCATATTCGGCACGCGCGATCTTGAGGACGAAACGTCCCTCGCTTGTGTCGACGCGGTAGTTGCGGTCCTGCTGGCTGCCGAGTTCCGTAAGATCGCCGGAAAGGCCGTAATGTTGAGCCAGGATCGCCTGCGCCTCTTCGATCGACACGTCCGGTCTCGCAAGCTGCGTGCGGCGCTTCAGCAATTCGTCTTCCATCATTTCCTTCCCGTCTCTGCGAAGGTGTCCTTCTTACTGCGAAACACCTTCAAGACGATAGCGCGTACCCGGATAGGTGAGCCACGCGACCGTCACATTCGCAGCTTCCGACCAGGTCCGTCGACGGATCATCAGGCACGGTTCGCCGCGGCCGATCGAAAGGAGCTTGCATTCCCACGGCTTCGGCAGAACGGCTTCGACGATCTGCTCCGTCCGCGTGATCGGCGCCACCAACGTCAGATAGACGTTCGGGGTCATGCTGGTGAAATCCTGTTCCAGGTAATTGGGGCAGATTGCAGGATTGACGAAACGGTCCTCGATCTGGATCGGAACGTCGTCCTCCGCGTGGACGATGATCGAGTGAAAGACCCGCGCGTTCGTCGCAAGCCCGAGCGCCTCTGCGACCCCGGTGCTTGCCTGCTCCTCCTCGAGGAGCGTGATCCGCGAGGTATGCCTGTGGCCGCGCTCGCGAATCTCGTCGGCGATATTGCGCACCTCGAGAAGGGCCGTGCTGCCCTTGTGGGCAGCCACGAAGGACCCTACCCCCTGGACCCGCGTGATCGCACCCTCGCTCGCCAGTTCGCGAAGTGCGCGATTGGCGGTCATCCGGCTGACTCCGAGATCGGCGACGATATCGTTTTCGGACGGTATGCGATGGTGCGGCGGCCAATCGCCGCTTTCAATGCGGCTGCGGATGAACTGCTTGACCGCTTCATAGCGCGGTACCGGCCCGTCGTCGAAAACCGCCCTGTCGCTCTTACGACCCGATACCGCCATGCGATGCTCCGTTGCGGCCGGGCGCCGCCGGCCCGGCAAATCAGCGATTGTTTTCCTTTATTTCCAGCTTGCGCGCCACAAGAAAATATCTATAGTTCCATATACAACCACGCACAGGAACGGCGCTCATGACAGCTTTGTCCGCTCATCGACTGTTTGCCGAACAGGCGCTGCTGCCGACCGGTTGGTCCAAGGACGTCGCGATCTCCGTCGACCCCGCGGGACGCATTCTCGCGGTGGAAGCAGGGCAATCGAAGGCACCGGGCGACGAGCATCTGTCCGGACCCGTCGTGCCGGCGATGGCGAACCTGCATTCCCACGCCTTCCAGCGTGCGATGGCCGGCCTTGCGGAAGTGGCCGGAACAGGCGACGACAGCTTCTGGACCTGGCGCGAGGAGATGTATCGCACCGTCGGTCTGGTCGACCCGGACGATCTCGAGGCAATCGCCGCCAAGCTCTATGTGGAAATGCTGAAAGGCGGCTTCGGCCGTGTCGTCGAATTCCACTACCTTCACCATCAGCTCGACGGCACGCCTTACGCGGACCCGGCGGAAATGTCGCTGCGGATACTAAGAGCCGCGCAGACGAGCGGTATCGCCCTCACCCATCTGCCGGTCTTCTACGCCCATGCCAATTTCGGCGGAGCTGCGCCGAGCGCGGGGCAGCGTCCCTTCCTGCACGATCCCGACCGCTTCCTCGCGCTGCTCGATCGTCTCTCGCCCGCTTGCAATGCGACAGGCGCGAGGCTTGGCTATGCGATCCATTCGCTGCGGGCGGCGACGCCGGAGGAAATGCGCGCGATCCTGGAATCATCTCCCTCAGCGGCCCCATCCACATCCATGTCGCCGAGCAGCCCCGCGAAGTGGAGGATTGCCTGGCCTGGAGCGGCCGGCGCCCGGTCGAATGGCTTCTCGACAACATGCCGGTGGACGAGCGCTGGTGCGCGATCCACGCGACGCACATGACGCCCGACGAGACGAACCGGCTCGCCCGGTCGGGAGCGGTCGCCGGCCTTTGCCCCGCGACCGAGGCCAATCTCGGCGACGGAATTTTTCCCGCGGTCGATTTTCTTGCGGCAGGCGGACGTTTCGGGGTCGGAACCGACAGCCATGTCGCGACGAGCGTCGCGGAAGAGCTTCGGCTCCTCGAATACGGGCAGCGCCTGCGCGACCGCAGGCGCAACCGGCTCGCCGCGCCCGGCGCCTCCGTCGGCAGGACAATCTTCGATGCGGCTCTTGCCGGCGGCGCCCAAGCGGCCGGACATGCCGCCGGAATGGAAGAGCCGGGCATCCGCGTCGGCGCGATGGCCGACCTCGTCGTTCTCGACGGATCCAATCCCTATATCGCCGCGGCAAGCGGCAACCAGATTCTCGACCGCTGGCTCTTCGCACTCGGCGGGGATACGGTTCGCGACGTCATGATCGCTGGCGAATGGAAGATCCGCGACGGACGGCATGACCGGGAGGAAGACATCGATCGCGCCTTCGCGTGCGTTCTGAACAAGCTCAAATAGCCATCGAATCGCGACTAAAAAAAGGGGGAATGCGCATGTCGATCAGCACAATGAGACTCACCTTCGCTGCCGCCGGCCTGATGCTGGCGGCTTCCGCCAGTGGGGCCAATGCTTCCTATTGCGGCGACGGCAAGACCGTGACCTTCGCCGGCATCGACTGGGAAAGCGGCGCCTTCATCACCGAGGTCATGAAGACGATCCTTGCCAAGGGATACGACTGCCAGGTCGACTCGATCCCCGGCAATTCCGTGACTCTCGAACAGGCAACCGCCAACAACGACGTGCAGATTTTCGCCGAGGAATGGCTCGGCCGTTCGGACGTCTGGAACAAGGCGGTCGAAGAAAAGAAGGTGGTGGCCGTCGGCAAGACCTTCGTAGGTGCCAGCGAAGGCTGGTTCGTGCCTGACTATGTCGTCCACGGCGATCCCGCTCGCAATATCGAAGCCAAGGCGCCGGATCTGAAAAGCGTATCACAGCTTACCGATCCGAAGATCGCCGAGATTTTCGCCGATCCGGAGGAGCCATCCAAAGGCCGGTTCCTCAACTGCCCCTCCGGTTGGACCTGCGAGGGCGTGAGCACCGCCAAGCTCGAGGCCTACAAGCTCGATGAGGCCTATGTGAACTTCCGGCCGGGGACGGGAACGGCGCTGGATGCGGCGATCACCTCCGCCTATCTCCAGGGTGAGCCTATCCTCTTCTATTACTGGTCGCCTACCGCGATCATGGGGAAATTCAAGCTGATCCAGCTCGAAGAGCCGGCCTATAACGAAGCCTGCTGGAAAGAACTGAGCAGCGCCAACGGCAAACGTGACGAAGGCTGCGCCTTCCCTTCCGTCGACGTGGCCTATGGCGTGAACAGCACCTTCGCTTCGGAAGCGCCGGAAATCGTCGAGATTCTGGAAAAGGCAACATTCCCGCTCGAGGAGGTCAACGCCAGCCTCGCCTATATGGCCGACAACAAGGTCGACGCCACGGCGGCTGCCGCCGAATTCCTGAAAACCAAGGGCGACGTCTGGAGCAAGTGGGTCTCGGAAGAGGCGCGCGGCAAGATCGAAGCCGGTCTCAAGTAAAAGCGGCCTTCCGGGCCGGCAATCGCCAGCGCCCCGCCACCAGGCGGGGCGCGTTGCGATGGTAGGGAAAGGGCTGCTTCCCCGGGCCAGGAGGGTCTTGGCTTCGCGCCGCCGCCCTGAACAAGGAACGATATCCGATGTTTCCGGACTCTCTCAATCTCTCGATCCGCGCGCCGGTGAACGATTTCATCCAGGCGCTCGTCACCAATTACGGCTGGGTTTTCAAGGCGATCAGCGCCGTCATCCTGAAGGCCGTTCTGTTCATTGAATGGATCCTGCGCGGCCTGCCCTGGTGGCTCGTCGTTCTCGCCTTCATGGCGCTTGCCTGGCGGAGTTCGCGGCGCTGGTCGCTGACGCTGGCGGTGGGCGCGTTGCTGGTTGCCGTCGGCGTCCTCGGACTCTGGGACCTGACGATGCAGACGCTCGCGCTGATGCTGATGGCGACCATCGTCTCGGTAGTGATCGGCGTGCCCATGGGGATTCTCGTCGCGAAGAGCCGCGCCGTCCGCAACATCACTCTCCCGGTGCTCGATGTCATGCAGACCATGCCGAGCTTCGTCTATCTCATCCCGGCGCTGATGCTCTTCGGGCTCGGCAAGGTGCCCGCTATCCTCGCGACCATCATCTACGCCGTCCCGCCGCTGATCCGGCTCACCGATCTCGGCATCCGCCAGGTCGACGCGGAAGTCGTCGAAGCTGCGACGGCGTTCGGCGGCAGTCCGCGACAGATCCTCTTCGGCGTCGAACTGCCCCTTGCGACGCCGACGATCATGGCCGGCCTCAACCAGACGATCATGATGGCGCTGTCGATGGTCGTCGTCGCCTCGATGATCGGCGCGCGCGGCCTCGGCGAACAGGTGCTGAACGGTATTCAGACGCTCGACGTCGGCAAGGGCCTCGAGGCCGGCATCGGCATCGTCATTCTCGCGATCGTGCTCGACCGCATCACGCAAGGCTTCGGCAAGCCCCGGACGGAGGACGCCCGCAATGGCTGATATAGAGATCCGGAACGTCTACAAGATATTCGGGCATGACGCCAAGAAGGCGCTCGCCATGCTCAAGGACGGCCTCGATAAGGCCGATATCCTGGCGAGGTCCGGCTGCAGCGTGGGCCTCAACGATGTCAGCCTGAAGATCGGCGCCGGAAAGATCTTCGTGATCATGGGGCTTTCCGGATCGGGCAAGTCGACGCTGGTGCGCCACCTCAACCGGCTGATCGAACCGACGAGCGGCGAGGTCCTTTTCGACGGCGACAACATCCTCGACCTGGGTGCGAAGGCGCTGCGTGCCTTTCGCATGCGGCGCGTCAGCATGGTCTTTCAGAGCTTTGCCCTGATGCCGCACCGGACCGTGCTCCAGAATGTCGTCTACGGCCAGCGCGTGCGCGGCGTGTCGAAGGACGATGCCCGCGAAATCGGCATGAAATGGATCGAAACGGTTGGCCTGTCCGGCTACGACGCGAAATTTCCCCATCAGCTCTCGGGCGGCATGAAGCAGCGCGTCGGCCTTGCACGAGCGCTCGCCGCCGACACCGATGTGATCCTGATGGATGAGGCTTTCAGTGCCCTCGACCCGCTGATCCGCGGCGACATGCAGGACCAATTGCTGCAACTCCAGCAGAATCTTGCAAAGACCATCGTCTTCATCACCCATGATCTCGACGAGGCCCTGCGCATCGGGTCGGAGATCGCGATCCTGAAGGACGGTCAGGTCGTTCAGGTCGGCACACCGGGCGACATCCTCGACAACCCTGCCAACGACTATGTTGCCCGGTTCGTCCAGCGCCGGCACGAAAGGCCGCAGACCCATGGGTGAGATGATTTCGATCGATGGGCCGCTTACCTGGCGCGAGATCGCTTCGATCGCCGAGGGCGCCCGCCTCGACCTGTCGGAGCCCGCGCGCCGGCGGATCGCCCATGCCCGCCGGATCGTCGACGCATTGGTGGACCGCGGCATCCGTGGCTACGGCATCAATACCGGCGTCGGCGCCCTTTGCGATGTCGTCATCAGCCGTGAGAACCAGCAGGCGCTTTCGCGCAACATCATCCTGAGCCACGCTTGCGGCGTCGGAGATCCGCTGGGTCGAGTGGAAGCACGGGCCGTCATGGCAGCACAGATAGCCAACTTCGCCCACGGCTATTCCGGCGTGCGGATCGAGACGATCGAAACACTCTTGGCGCTGCTCAACGCCGACATCATCCCTCTCATTCCGTCGCGTGGTTCGGTTGGATATCTGACCCACGCCGCCGCGATCGGCCTCGTACTGATCGGTCACGGCTCGGCCATGCACGGGACTGAAAGACTGAGCGGCGGCGATGCCCTCGCCCGTCTGGGGCTTGCGCCGTTGCGGCTCGAAGCGAAAGAAGGTCTCAGCCTCGTCAACGGAACCCCATGCGCCACCGGTCTGGCGGCGCTGGCGCTCGCACGCACGGAAACGCTCTTCGCCTGGGCGGATGCAGCCGCGGCGATGACTTACGAAAACCTCGGCAGCCAGGCCAATGCCTTTGCCGAATTGCCCTTGGCTCTGCGCCGATCCCCTGGCCTGAACGCAGTCGGCGAAAGCCTGCGCGACTGGCTGGCGGACAGCCCGATGCTGGCAGGCACTGCCGGCACCCGCACCCAGGATCCGCTGAGTCTCAGGGCCGTGCCGCAGGTGCATGGCGCCGCCCGCGACGCCTTCGTCCAGGTAGCCGAAATCGTCGATCGCGAACTTGCAAGCGTTACCGACAACCCGGCCGTTGCCGGTGCGCCGGAGGCACCCGAGGTGCATTCGCAGGCCCATGCCGTCGGTGCCGCGCTCGGCCTCGCAATGGACAGCCTCGCCGTCGCGGTGGCGGAGGTCGCAGCGATGTCCGAGCGCCGCATCGACCGGCTGGTGAACCCTCTGGTGAGCGGTTTGCCTGCCTTCCTCGCCGGCGACAGCGGCGTTTGCTCGGGTTTCATGATCGCGCAGTACACGGCTGCCGCGCTCATGGCGGAGAACCGGCGGCTCGCAGCGCCGGCCAGCCTCGACGGCGGCATCACCTCCGCGCTTCAGGAAGATATGCTCACCCACGCGACACCGGCGGCCTGGAAAGCGCTCTCGATCGTCGACAATCTCGAGCGGATCCTGGCGATCGAACTGCTTGCGTCCGCTCAGGCCTATGAGCTGCAGCCGCAGGGACCGGGCAAGGCGCAACGCACTGCTGCCCTTTACGGGCGCATACGCTCGGCGATTCCCGCCTATCGCGACGATCGCCCGATGAACGAAGACTTCGACCGGATGCGGCTGTTGATGCGAGCCGCGCCGTCGAAGGCCAGCCTGTAACCCCGCTCTGAACGGGAAGGGAGGAGACGACATGACGCACATCACCACCGAGGCAGGGGGCTCGCGCGGCGGCGCAGCCTTGCGGCTCATTCTTTTCAGCCTCATCGGCATATTTCTGTTCTTCGTGCCGGTCGAAATCGCCGGCAAGTCGACGATCCTGCTCGACCATGCGGCAACGGCCATATCGACCCATGCACGGCCGGTGGCGATCGGCTTCGTATTGCTGCTGATGGCGTACGGCGCCTTCGGACCCATCGTGAAGGGGACCTGGCGCAAGACGACGACCGATGCCGTCTTTTCGGTCCTGCGCGTCCTCGGACTGGTCCTTGCCGGCCTTTATCTCGCCGGCATAGGGCCTGCGATCTTCTTCGCGCCCGACATGCTGCCCTTCCTCTTCGACAAGCTGGTGCTGTCGGTCGGGCTGATCGTACCCATCGGCGCTTTGGCACTCGCCTTTCTGATCGGCTACGGCCTTCTCGAATTCACCGGCGTGCTCGTCCAGCCCGTGATGCGGCCGATCTGGCGTACGCCGGGCTGGTCCGCCATCGACGCCGTCGCTTCCTTCGTCGGCAGCTACTCCCTTGCGCTCCTCATCACCGACCGCGTGTTCCGCGAAGGCAAGTACACGGTGCGCGAAGCGGCGATCATCGCGACAGGCTTTTCCACCGTGTCCGCCACGTTCATGATCATCGTGGCGAAGACGCTGGGACTCATGGATATCTGGAATTTCTACTTCTGGACGACGCTCGTCGTCACGTTCATCGTTTCTGCGATCACCGCCCGGATCTGGCCGCTTTCCAGACTTGCGCACGAGGGCGATCGGGACCAGCCGTTGCCCCCGGGGCGCAGCCGCCTGAGCGTCGCCGTCGAAACCGGCCTTGAGCAGGCGGCAATCGCCAAGAGCCTGCCGACGCTGCTGCGCGAAAGCTTCTTCGACGGACTGCGCATGGCGGCGATGATCCTGCCAAGCATCATGGCAGTCGGGCTCATCGGGCTTCTCGCCGCCAAGTTCACGCCGATCTTCGACATTCTCGGCCTGACGCTCTACCCCTTCACCTGGCTCGCGCAGTTCGGCCAGCCGATGCAGGCGGCAAAGGCGCTCGCCTCCGGTCTCGCCGAGATGTTCCTGCCCGCTATCCTGCTTAAGGAGGCCGTGCCCGAGGTGAAGTTCCTGGCCGCGGTGGTATCGGTCAGCCAGGTTCTGTTCCTGTCTGCCTCGGTCCCTTGCATGCTGGCGACCTCGATCCCGCTCAGCTTTCGCGATCTTCTCGTGATCTGGTATATTCGCGTCGTATTGAGCATACTGGTGACGGCGCCGATCATTTGGATCGGAACGTCGATGGGATGGCTCGGCTGACGATGATGCGAATTCTGCGCTCGAGCGAGTACAGGCATATGCCGTGGAAGAACGGCGGCGGAGAGACGGTGGAAATCGCCGTCTCTCCGGACCGTGCCACCATTGCCGATTTCGACTGGCGCATAAGCATGGCGACCGTCGCCACCAATGGCGCCTTCTCGATCTTTCCTGGGATCGACCGCACGCTGTCGATCCTGGAGGGTAGCGGGATGACGCTCGCGATCGAGGGCCGGCAACCGAAACTGCTGACCGCCTCGGACGCCCCCTCACCTTTCCTGCCGATCTGCCGACATCCGCGACCCTCGCGGATGGCCCGGTCACCGATCTCAATGTGATGACACGCCGCCAGGCATTGAAACACCGCGTGCGCAGGATTCATGTCGAGGGCTCGCAGCCGGTGGCTACGAGCGCCCGCGATCTCGTTCTCTTCTGTCATCGCGGCAGCGTTGCGCTCGTGACCGAAGGCGTTTCCGCAACCCTGCACGGGCTCGACGCGGCGGTTCTCGTCCAGCCGGCCACGCTCACGCTCTCGGCCGACATCGCATCGGAAGTTTTCCTGATCGAGATCGGCCCGGCCTGAACGCCGCGCCATCATCCCGTTGTTGTCTCGTCCGGAAACAGGGAGGCACGCCGTTTCAGCGCATGCCGAAGAGCAGCAGAATGCCGCCGACAACCATGAGCACGACGCCCAGCCAGTTGCGCAGCGGGCTCAGAAAGCGCAGCCCTTGCCCGCGCGGCTCAAGCGTCTGCTTGGGATTGCCTTGCGGCGGCTGGCTCAGCCGCCGCCGCCCGAGCGCCTCCCATGCCATGTAGAGAAGCCCGCTGATAAAAAGAACTGCACCGGTGAGAGTTGCCCACACGTGCGCCTCCTGCGGCTGCTGCTGCGTGTATCGCTGTTTCGACGGAACAGCGAACGATTAGACGGCGATGGAAACGCGGAGATGTCAGCGCATGCGCGTCTGAGGACGCACGATGTTCATCTGAAGCTCGTGGCTGGATGCAAATCGCCCGAGAACCCTGATCAGGCGGCGTTCCTCGGCCTTGTGGATGCCGGTGCGCCTGCAATACTCCGCCACATCCCAGACATGCCTGGCCTGGGATTTGTCGAGCTTTCCAATTTCTGCGTGTTTCATCCTGCGCCTCCCAACTGCGTTGGTACTAACGCCGGACGGGCACAAATGGTTCCGCGTCGCGTCAAGTCCGGCGGACGCTCCCGGGGCCGGAACCTTTGCGCGCGGCTGCGGTTTCGACCATGACCGACCGGAGGTGATGTCATGACCCGAACCTGGGAGCGACTGGCGCTCATCGGCGCCGCCGTCATCATAATCGCCAGTGCGATTTTCTACGTCTATGTCGACCGCTTCCCCTCGACCAATTCCACCAGGATCGAGGACACCAAGGTCAATGCCGACGGCGTCGAAACCATCGACGAAAATCCGCCGAGCGCCACGGGCGACAAGGATAACCCTTCGTGAGCCCTTCCCCTCGCGCGGGCTCGAATAGCACGCGCTCGCGCGGCCCAAACGGACCGGCTCGGACAAGGGCATAGGGCCAAAAGGCCGAAAGCGGCTCAAGGGCCTCAAGGGCCTCCTGCCATCGACCCCACGACCACCATCACCACCGCGTCGACGTCGATTTCTCCGTTGACCGCGAGCTTGTCTCCCGCCTGGCGGACCTGAAGCTTCGAAGGGTTTTCTGCCGCCTGCCGCTGAAGTTCTTCGATAACGGCATTGATGGCCTTCGCCTCCAGATTGCCTTCGTTCAGATGGCTGGTACCCATTTCCAGAAGACCCCTTCCTTTCGCTCGGGATAATATTTGAATTCGCACTCGAATCGCCGCCCGTATGCGGCTGCCTCGGTTAAAGCCGTTTCCGAGGGCGGGTTCATTCCCGTTCCCGGGGCGAACCAGTCCTCCAGGAGATCGTCGGGGATATAGGCCCCGATTCTCAAGGGAAGACTGGTCAATGCGGAATCCATCTCTTTCGGCGCCGGCATGCGATCCTCCTGACCGACCCGGAGCGGGATGAGGAAAAGTGTGTGCGATTTCCGCCCGCATCCCGCTCCAACTTCTTGGAATCGATCACGGTTGTGTTTTTGGGTCAACCAGACCTAAAAACATCGTGATCTGGAGCATTTCCGCTCCGCCAATGCTCTAACCCTTCGTTGCCGCAACTCCGGGCGAAAAACGCCGCGCACTTCCCCGGAATTGCGAACAAAGCCGGCGCCGGGAAGTTCCGTCGCGGCTCATTCGTACAGACAATGCAGCCGCGTTGACCGAGCGTTGCCGTTCGTTGCAGCGTGCTGAACGGCGCCGTGCGTCCGGAAACGCGCGGCACCGTATGACAGCGGCCGTTCGGCTATACTAGCAGAAGAGGCTCAACCTATGCGAGGACATCCCGGCCGATTTGCGAAATAGACGGTCGTAAGCCGACCGCGGCGGCCGACACCGTCGACCGCAACCTCGCGGCGCGTGATCGACCGGATATCCGGATCGCGGATTCCAAGCCGATAGGCGCGACGGATGGCCTGACGCTCGCTACAGCCGCGAGACGGACGATAATCATAGTCGTCATCGTCGTATCTGCGATCACGCAGCTGCGGACCGTCCGGACCGATATACAGGTCGAATGACTGGGCTGACGAAGCAGAAGGTACAGCAGCCGCCGCGCCGCCCAAAATCAACCCGGCCGCGAAAAGCCTGCCGATGTTCATGACTTCTCCTCCATACTCTCATTTGAGAGTTTGCTTAAACTCATATCTGAACGGCAGGGGAGCGGATTGGTTCCGCCCTTGAATGGCATTTGGCATGCGGTGGACTGGGAGAGGGTGCTAATGCGGACGCCCAAGACGTCGCGCGATTGCGAGGCGCGGGCATATCGGAGAGGAAACCAGAACCCTCGAGTGATTGAGCGGCAGCAGCTTCGGCCGATGTGATGGCGATGTTCGGCGCCAATGTCGATTTTGTGAGCGACAACCGCATCATATTCGACATCTCAGGCAACAAATATCGCCTTATCGTCCACGTCGCATATCCGTTCAAAAGAGTGCTGATCAAGTTTGTTGGCACTCATAAAGAGTACGACGACATAGACCGGGAGACAGTGAATGGATAACATTCGCGCCATCAGGAACGATGATGACCTTGCATGGGCTATTGCAGAGGTCTCAAAGTATTTTGACAACGAGCCGGAAATCGGGACCGAGGAAGCAGACCGCTTCGATATTCTCTCGACCCTCATTGAGGCTTACGAGAATGAGCACTATGCCATTGAGGCACCAGAGCCAGTCGATCTGATAAAGGCCCACATGGAGATGTTCGGTCGTACACAGACCGATCTCGCTGAGCTTTTTGGTTCCCGTTCGCGTGCCTCTGAGGTTTTGAATAAGAGGCGTGCTCTCACTGTCGATATGATCCGCAAGCTTCACAGGGAATGGGGGATTCCCTCAGATTGCCTCGTTGAGCCATACCATCTCGTCGAACGCGAACGGGTCATCGACTCCGAATTATCGGTGATAAAGATGGTAGCGGAGGAGGGATTCGAACCCCCGACACAAGGATTATGATTCCTCTGCTCTAACCTACTGAGCTACTCCGCCGCCGGTGCCGTGAAGCTTCTGAACGAAGCCCGTCTTGGCTGGTCGGGCGGCTTATAAGGCGCTGTTCCGGCTAGTGTCAAGCAATGTCTTCGGGAAAAAGCGATGTTTTCCCGCCACGCCGGGATCCCCCGCTTTACGCTGCCGCCGGCGCCTGCAAAAGCGCCTTCAGCGCCGCTTCCGCGGCCGGCTCGCGCTCGGACCTGCGGATGAAGCCGCCGCCATAGACGCGCGCATCCTCGCCCGTGCCGGAATAGAGCGCGCAGGCCTGGCCGGGCGCGACACCCGCCTCGCCTTCGACGAGCTCGACATAGAGCCCTTCGGCATCGCTCTTGAGCACCGCCGGGGCGGGGCGGCGGGTGGAGCGCACCTTGGCAAAGCATTCGAAGCCCTGCCCGGCTGCCGCCTCCAGTTCCTCGTCACCCAGCCAGTTGACGTCGCGCAGGTAGACGCGGCGCGTCTCCAGAGCCTCCTTCGGGCCGACGATCACGCGGCGCGAGCGGGCGTCGAGATAGACGACATAGAGCGGCTCGCCGGTCGCGACACCGATGCCGCGGCGCTGACCGATCGTGTAATGCAGGATGCCCTCGTGCGCGCCCAGCACGCGACCGTCGAGATGGACGATTTCGCCGGCAAGCGCCGCGTTCGGCTTCAGTTTCGAGACGATGTCGCTGTATTTGCCCTGGGCACGAAACAGATGTCCTGGCTGTCGGCCTTCTTGGCGACGACAAGACCCATCTCCTCGGCGAGCGCCCGGGTCTCGCTCTTCGGAAGACCGCCGAGCGGGAAGCGCAGATAGTCGATCTGCTCCTGCGTTGTCGCAAAGAGGAAATAGCTCTGGTCGCGCTCGGCGTCGGCCGGCCGATAGAGCGCGCGCTGGCCGGCATAACGCGGCTTCGGGCTCGGCCGCGAACGGATGTAATGGCCGGTGGCGAGCGCATCGGCTCCGAGTTCCTTGGCGGTCGCGAGCAGGTCGGCGAACTTGACCGTCTGGTTGCAGGCGACACACGGGATCGGCGTCTCGCCGGCGATATAGCTTTCGGCGAAGGGGTTGATCACCGTTTCGCGGAAACGCGCCTCGTAATCGAGGACATAATGGGGAATGCCGATCGTCTCGCACACGCGCCGGGCGTCGTCGATATCCTGACCGGCGCAGCAGGAGCCGGCCCTGTGCACCGCCGCGCCATGGTCGTAAAGCTGCAGGGTGATGCCGAGAACGTCGTAGCCCTCGCGTTTGAGAAGCCCCGCCACGACGGAAGAATCGACGCCGCCGGACATGGCGACGACGACGCGCGTATCTTCGGGCTTGCGGTCAAAATCGAGACTGTTCACGGGATCCAATCCGGCATCCGGGGGCGGCTCCTGTGCCGGCACCCTGTTTCACGCTTGAGGCCGCACGGCGACACATGAGGGCGGCGCGGCGTTTTCTGAAGGGTTTACGCCCTTGCGGTATTTTCTTCGTGCATATCGTCACCCAAAACCGCTCTCGGTGCCGGGCGGCATGCATCAGACTTTTCCGTGCCGCGACATATAGAAACTTGCGCCCGTCACGGCAAGAGCGGACGCGGAACGTCGGCCGAGCGCTCGATCCGTCAGATCAGCTTCATCCGCATCGCCCGGGCGATCGCCTGCATGCGGTTGACGGCGTCGAGCTTACGGGTCGCGCTCTTGAAATAGCTGCTCACCGTATAGGCGGATATTCCGAGAATGATGGCGATCTCGTCGCTGCTCTTTCCCGCCGCCGCCCAGCGCAGACATTCGACCTCCCGGCTCGAGAGCTTCTCGCGGGCGCCGCTGCCGGCATCGAAGGTGCGCTCGAGGCATTCGAAAAGCTGCAATAGCGCCAGATAGAGCGTCGCACGCTCGGCGCCGGCCGGCTCGTCCCGCGTGCCGGAGAGCACTGCCACAAAAGGCTCGCCATAGGTCGTGTGCAGCAGTACCGCGAAGTGACCCATACCGGCATGGGGCGGGAGGCGGAAAACCTCGGCCTTGCCGGCGCCCTTGCCCGCGGGCTCCATGAGTTCAGGGCCGCCGGTGACGGGCAGCTTCGTCTGACGCAGCCGTTCGACCAGCTCGCTCGTCTGGAACGTCTCGCCGGCATCATACTGCCGCACCAACTCGGCGGGCCAATTGCTCAGCACGAGACGCTCGGAAAAGCGTTGCTCGTCGGCGAGAGGCAGGCGCGCAATCATGAAATGCGCGAAGCCGTAGCGCGAGATCAGCCGCCGCAGCAGATGCAGGAGCTCGTACTCCGTGCGTACCGAGGCGGGGTCGATCTCGAAAGGCATGTTCGTTTCGGCCTCACGCCGCGAGGCCGGTTCGTTCGAATCCTTCATTCCGGTCACCGTGCTGCCGGCGTTGCCGCCGCTATGGAGACTAAGGCGGTCTTGGCCTGGTGGGGCTGAGAGCGCCGCCCTGCGCCGCGGGCATGAGCCCGCAAACTGCGTGACGCCCGGGCTCGTGCACGTGGAGGCCCGTTTGATCCGGCGCCCTTGCGCTCCAGTCGAAGCGAAATGTGGTGATTGCATGGCCTGCCTGGCGAAAAGTCGTGGAAGGCCCGCCGTTCCCTTGCGTCACGAACAGCCGCCCTTGCGAACCATCCGTGGCCGAGGCCGCTCAAATGATGATCAAATGGTTATCGAGGGTTTAGGCAATTATTAAATGTGGCAAGCTAAGGTCACAGCCATATGGTCTTGAGTTTGTGTAGAGAGTCCCATGACCGAAATGATGCGTCCACGCGTGAAATATGTCATCGGCCCCGATGGCAGTCCTTTGACGATCGCGGACCTGCCGCCGGCCAATACCCGGCGCTGGGTCATCCGCAGGAAGGCTGAAGTCGTCGCCGCCGTGCGTGGTGGCCTGTTGAGCCTCGAAGAGGCATGTGAGCGTTACACGCTGACCGTAGAGGAATTCCTCTCCTGGCAATCCTCGATAAATGACCATGGTCTCGCCGGCCTGCGCACGACGCGCATCCAGCAATATCGCCACTGATCAATCCCTGCAGGGCCATAATTCGAGCCGGCGGCTGGGGTGCTCCCGAGCCGCCGGTTTCGTTTTTGCCGATTTGACGATAAAACCATCCATCACATCATGCTGCAGCTACAGTATCGCCACCAACGCATGGCAACGAAGGACGCCCGATGGACATCGCCCAGGAAGAAACGGATACCAAAGGCCGCTACACGGCGACGCTCGACGGCCACACCGGGGAGATGACCTATTCCAGGTCGTCGCCGCATCTCATAATCGTGGACCACACCTTCGTTCCGGACGCCTTGCGCGGCAAGGGCGTCGGCCAGGCGCTGGCCCTCCACGCGATCGAAGAGGCCCGCAAGGGCAGCTGGAAGATCATCCCGCTCTGCCCGTTCATGCGCGCCCAGGTCATGCGCCATCCGGAGTGGCGGGATGTAATCCAGGGCTGACGGTGCAAGGGACCCCCTTGTCCTACCCATCGGCCCGAAAATCGGAATCGATTTTCCGAAAGCACGCTGCGCCGGTTCAATAGTTGAGCGTTCTTTGTGCGTGCATTCCGACGCACGGCGCTCCAAGGCACCGCGCGTCTCATCAGATACGCGGTGCCGTAGCTGCTCTCTCAGGCGCGCAGCCGCGCGCCGGTATCCCTCTCCTCGAGCGCTGCTGCCCTCGCATATTCCGCCTGCACCTCCTCGAGCGCGAGCTCGGCCGCATCCTGCTGCATCTTCAGTTCGCGAATGGAAACCTGGAGATTATCGGCCCGCTGGCGGGCAGCCTTGGCGAAGGTGGGGTAGGCGAAGTGCGAAGGGTCGGAAATTCCCGACTTCTTCTCCTCGAAGACGATCTGGTTTTCCAGATCCCTGGTCATGCGCTCGAACTCGGCCATCATCATCTGAAGCTGACTGAGCTGGCGCTGCTTTTCCCGAACCTGAAATTCCTTCAGTCGGACTAGGCTCTCACGTGCTTTCATACGCAATACTCCCGTGGATACCGAGACCCCGGTTACTGTTCCCGAGCGGAATAAGGGAAAGGTGTAACGAAAATCTCCGCCCGCATCCCGCTCTAACTCCTTCTAGCCGACCACATTCAGATCCCGGGCTCCCGGAATCGTCGCGATCTGCGGCCCGTTGTGCCGGCCCAACCGAGCCGGAAACAAAAATCGAC
Source organism: Sinorhizobium prairiense (assembly GCF_029201645.2). NCBI lineage: Bacteria > Pseudomonadati > Pseudomonadota > Alphaproteobacteria > Hyphomicrobiales > Rhizobiaceae > Sinorhizobium > Sinorhizobium prairiense. Next base: position 309,110 of record NZ_CP104131.1, on the reverse strand, counting down.
CGCGGCCTTAACAAATGCCTACCGCTGGTAACCTTTCGTTTACGGGCATCGTTAATCATAGGTGCGATGATTTAAGGCTCCGTAAATGCTGATGCATGAAATGTGGACTTTCGAGCATTTACGAGTCGGTAGAGTCAGTTAACGGCATTCCCTCATATATCACATGAGGAGCGCAATTTCAGATTTACGTTTTGAATCAGGGGACTGCTAAAAATATTTAACATTTTCGATACACCTTGCCAGAGTGAATCAGAATTTGTTAACCATTTGGTGGCAGCCTCCAAATCAGGCAACGACTGGATCCGTATCGCGTAAGGATGCCACGACAACCTTGGGCGGCGGAAAAGGGGAAGACTATGCGGGTTCTACTGATCGAAGACGACAGCGCGACGGCTCAGAGCATCGAGCTCATGCTCAAGTCCGAAAGTTTCAACGTCTACACCACCGATCTCGGTGAAGAAGGCGTCGATCTCGGCAAGCTTTACGACTACGACATCATTCTCCTCGACCTGAACCTGCCGGACATGTCCGGTTACGAAGTTCTGCGAACGCTGCGTCTGTCGAAAGTCAAAACACCGATTCTCATCCTTTCGGGCATGGCGGGCATCGAGGACAAGGTCCGCGGCCTCGGCTTCGGCGCCGACGACTATATGACCAAGCCTTTCCACAAGGACGAGCTGGTGGCTCGTATCCACGCGATCGTGCGCCGCTCCAAGGGCCATGCCCAGTCGGTCATCTCGACGGGCGAGCTGATCGTCAACCTGGACGCCAAGACCGTGGAGGTCGGCGGCCAGCGCGTGCATCTGACGGGCAAGGAATACCAGATGCTGGAGCTGCTCTCGCTGCGCAAGGGCACGACGCTCACCAAGGAAATGTTCCTGAACCACCTTTACGGCGGCATGGACGAGCCGGAACTGAAGATCATCGACGTCTTCATCTGTAAGCTGCGCAAGAAACTCGCCAATGCCGCCGGCGGCGCCAATTACATCGAGACCGTCTGGGGCCGCGGCTATGTGCTGCGCGAGCCGGAAGGCAGCGACTACCTGGAAACCGCCTGATTTCCGGCATTACCGGGCCGCGAAAACCCCGCATCCGCCCCCTGCCCCCAAAAGCAGCCGAACCCGCCTAGTCTGGGCGGGTTTTTTGTTGTTACCCTTCGCCTGCCCCGCACTGTGCGCGAAAGAAAGCAGGAAACGGATTGGCGGGCAAAGATGGTCGAGATTTTAGAGAAAGCCGGTTGAGTGTCGCTGCCCTTCGGGGGCCGCCACTCAGCTCAAAGCCTCGGGGCTGGCCGAAGTTCCGGCACAACAGGGATCAAGGGTAGACCCCGCAGATGAATGCCTGCGGGCTCTGTATCAGGCTGCCATGGACTGACCGGCGAAAACACTCGTCAGTATCTTGCGGTCGAAGGGCTTCAGCAGGAAATCGTCGGCACCGGCCCGCTTGCCGGCCATCATCTTCTTGAGATCCGCCTGGACGACACAGTAATAGATCCGCACCGAAGCGCCCTCAGGCAGGCGCCGGATATTGCCGATCAGGTCGAGCGCACCGTCGAGGCCCGCGTCGACGATAAGGATGTTCGGCAGTTCGGCCTCGCATCGCACCAGCGCTTCAAGGCTGCTCGGCGCTTCGGAAACCAGGAATCCCATTCCCGACAGGATGCGCTTCCCGACCTTGCGCACAACATCCGATCCGTCAGCAATCATCAAGCGCCGCACGTCCATCTCCTTCCCGCTTCGCCACACGCGAAACCCTCTCCATCACGCAATCCTATACGGATTTGGCAAAGAAACAGTTACCGCGGTGACGCGGCATCACCCGCCGCGCTGAAATCCGCCGGTGCTTCCCGTCGGTTGGAGCGATGCGGTCGTGAAGCATGCGGGAGGGCGCATGAGTCCTCCCGTCACCAGAGCAATGAGACGATGGAAACGGCCAGATTTGCCGAAAGCCGCGCGCGGTTCCGCCTCAGGCGCTCACCGTTTCGGGCGCTACGACGCGAGCGGTGAAGACGATCGCTTCGCCGGTCGATACGACGTCGATCGCCATACCGGCCTCTTCCGCCAGGAGCACGGTGTAATAGGGCTGGATCGAATGGGCGTCGACCGCCTCTTCCGGCGTGCCGGAGATGAGCTCCACCAGCTTCGGCGGCACGCGCATCATCCGCCCCTTAGCACTGAGGGTGAATATCGCGTCGAACTCCGGATTTTCCAGAGTGATGTCGATGACGCCGCCACGCGGGATCGAGCCATAAGCGATCAGGAACAGGTTCAGGAGCAGCTTGACGCGGTTCTTGGCGATGATCGCGCGCGGTCCGTTCCAGTTGACCTCGGTCTTCTTCTCCGAAGCGGCAAAGTCCTTGGCGGCCTTCTCGGCCTCGCCGGTGTCGATCGAGGCGCCGACCGAGCCCGAGGCCCCGAAGGCAAGGCGCGCGAATTTCAGCCGTACGGAAGCATTGAGCGCGCTGGTGCGAATCAGGTCCATCGCATCCGCATCGGCGCCGCCCTCGTCGAGCAGTTCGAGACCGTTGTTGATGGCGCCGACCGGCGAGATGATGTCGTGGCAGACGCGGCTGCACAGCAGCGCGGCCAGATCGTGTCCCGTCAACGTCAGATTCGGATTCTTTGCCATCATTCTTCCTTGCTCGCTTCAAACCGGATCACGGGCTGTCGCGGCGCCGGGCGCGCATAAGCCCGACGCAGCTCCCGCACGGTCGTGAGTAAGATCATGAGGCGGGCGGTCGTGCCATATGTCGATAAGCCATAATGACATCACATTTGGTAAACCGATTGTTAAGATGATCCGTTCAAGTTGTTGGAGCACCCCGATTTCAGGTGGGTTCCTGGAAGCCGATAAGGTGCACTCGTTCCAAATGCTAGTGCGTTCCGCGCGCATGCTTGTGAAAAATGGCCCGTGCCGGCACCGACGGCGCAGCCGATGGAAGAGCCGGTCATGACGGCCGGCGCGCGAGCCGCTTTCGCGCCCCGACGGAGGAAACGATGCAGCCGATGATGAAGACCACCCTGATGGCTGTCCGCGCTATTGTGACCATGATGGCCCTGGTGGCCAGCACCCTGATCGCCGGCACCTCTGGCGCACAGGCGCAATCCCAAAACTCCAGCCAGTACACGATGCAGGAGATCGTCGACGCCGGTCACGGTTTCTTCGGCGAAACGTCCGGGGGCCTTGCCAAGGTCGTCGAGCGCGCCTTCGAGCGCTATGGTCTGCCGAACGGCTATATCCTCGGCCAGGAAGGATCCGGTGCCTTCATCGCCGGCGTCACCTATGGCGAGGGCGAGCTCCATACCAAGAATGTGGGGCAGCACAGCGTCTTCTGGCAGGGGCCGTCGCTCGGGCTCGACTGGGGTGGCCAGGGCAGCCGCGCCATGATGCTCGTTTACAATCTGCCGAGCGTGCCTGCTCTCTACAAGCGCTTCGGCGGCGTCTCCGGTTCGGCTTACGTGGTCGCCGGCGTCGGCATGACGGTGCTGACGGACGAACATGTCGTGGTGGTGCCGATCCGCACCGGCATCGGCGCGAGGCTCGGCATCAATGTCGGCTATCTCAAGCTGACGCAGCAGCCGACCTGGAACCCCTTCTGAAGCGCCCGCGCCACGGCGCCGATGAACCCTGCCCGAAAAGACGTGCAAGCTTGCGGTAATTGTTGCAGCATTTCCCGCATCATGCTTACTGCATGAACGCGAATGACTGCCTGCTGCAGACCCGGTCCACACTGAAACGGCCAGCACGTGATTGAATATGCGCTCCTCTTTGCCCTGGGCTTCCTGACGGCGGTCGTCATCGGCCTTCTCGTCGCCCCTGCCATCCAAAGGCGCATCGTGCGCTTTGCGGAGGACAGGCTGAAGGCAACGATGCCTCTGAGCCCGCAGGAAGTGCGCGCGCAAAGGGATGCGGCGCGCGCGACCTATGCCGTCGAAAACGCCAAGACGCTTCAGGCGCTGCGCCGCGAGCGCGACAAGGCTGTCGCGCTGATGGTGCAGCACGAAAGGACCCTGAGGGACACGCGCCATCTGGTGAGCGAAAACACCGAACTTCAAGCGCAGCTGGCGGATATGAACGTCGAGGCGGCCACCATGCGCTCTACCATCCGTCGGCTGGAACAACGCCTGGAAAGCATGGAGGCGGCTGCCAAAAGCTCGGCACGAGAGAACGGCGCGCATTCCGAGACCGTGCGCGCGCTGCAGAGCCGGATCGACAAGCAGAGCGCGGACCTCGATGGCCTCAAGATAGACCTTGCGGCGCGCGACACCGAAATCGAGCACCTGAAGAGCCGGATGCGAGCGATCCACGACGAGCGCGAGACCTTGCGCGCCAACCTGGAGGCGGAAACCGCCCGCGCCGCGGAAATGGAGCAGCGCCTCACCCAGGACGAGACACGCATGCATCAACTCGAAAACCGCCTCGCCCGCGAGACGGCGGCCAACGCCGATCGCGAGAGTGCCCTCGAACAACGCGCGGCAGAGATCGCCCATTTGAGGTCGCAGGTCAAAACGCGCGGTGCGAAGCGTTCGAAGCATGCGGACGAGCACGACCCCGCGACGGATGGCCTCGACACGACTGCGCTTTCCGACGATCTCAGAAACCGGGCGACAGCGCTTTCCGAACGCCTTGTCGGCTCCAAATCGGCTGCTCACGACGAGGCGCTCCGCGAGGAGATGGCCGAAATCGCAGCAGGCATGGTCACCCTGACGGCGACGCGCGAGGGCAACACCTCGCCCATCCACGGCCTTCTTGCCGGCGAAGATGCCGAAGGCCGGGCAGGCCGAAGGAGCCTGGCGCAGCGGGTGAGGGAGATGCTGGAGCCCGAATGAGATCAGGCCGGGGATGCCGGCGGCATGCCCCTTGTATCTGCACCCATCGTGCCGAAACGCTCGCCGTTCCGCTCAAACCCTGCCGTTGATGCTTGCAACCTGATGAAGCGCGATGCCGGCTGCCATCGCCACGTTGAGGCTGTCCAGGCCGGGCCGTTGCCGGATGCGGGCCGTGCGAATTTCCGAAAGTATCGTTTCGGGCAGCCCCTCGCCCTCGGTGCCGACCAGCAATGCGGTGCGCGGCGCCGGCGGGATCGCGGTGATGTCGGCGGTGCCGCGCGGGGACAGACCCCAGAGGACGAAACCTGCCGTCTGAAGACGTCCGATCAGCTCCGCCGCTGTACCCTCGCGCGCGAAGGGCAGCGTCAGCACCGACCCCACGGATACGCGGATTGCCTTGCGGTACATCGGATCGCAACTCATCGAGTCCATCAGCACTGCATCGACCCCGAAGGCCGCAGCGTTGCGAAAGAGCGACCCCATATTGTCGTGGTTCGATATGCCGCAGGCGGCGAGCACGAGGCTCGACTGCGGTAATCCTGCAATCAGCGCATCGCGGCCGGGCGCAGCATCGCGCCGGCCGAGCGCCAGCACGCCGCGATGCATGTTGAACCCGGCGATCGCGTCGAAGACGCGCCCGGTCGCCACATAGACCGGAACGTCCGGCGGAAACTGCGCGAGCAGGTCCGCGATACCGGCCACCCGGCTCTCGAGGAGCAGGATCGCCTCGGCTGCGATGCCGCGCCTTTCGCGATGCGCGGCCGCAAGCATCCTGAGCACGACGGTCCCCTCGGCGATGAAGCGGCCCTGCCGTCCCGTCAGATCGCGCTCCTTGATCGACAGGAACCCGGCTATGCGCGGGTCCGCCGGATCGTCGATGCGAAGGAGAGGATCAGTCATATCGTCAATTGGTCCTGACAGTGACGTCGGCGACGATGCGGCCGGCCCTGATGTCGAAAACGATCGCACGCGGCTCCGCACCGGGCAGACTGCCGTAGAAGACGAGCTGCGAGCCGGAAAGCGCCACATTGCTCACCGAGAAGCCGGCCGGCAGCGCCGCAATGGCGCTTACCGGAGCATCGCCGGGCACGCTCAAGGCCGGCTGCGCCGCCTCGGCCCTTCCGTCCGTGCGGGTCAGCTTGTAGACAATGGCTCCGAGGACGGCCATAAGCATCACCAGCATCACGCCGGCCGAGACGAGTTGCAGGCGCACCATCTTGCGACGGACGTTCTCCATCGCTGGATCAAGCGGCTTGTCTTCCTGTTCTTCAGGCTCGATTGCGGTCATGGTCGGCTTTCTATCGGAATTGGAACGGAATGAACGATCCCTTTAAACAAGCGCCCGGCAATAGGAAAGTCCTGACGGCAGGCGATGACGCGGCCGGGCGCCTCGACGCCTTCCTGACGGAAGCGCTTGCGGGCGAGTTTTCCCGCAATCGCATCAAGGGCCTGATCGAGCAAGGAGCCGTCTCGATCAACGGCGCGACCGTCACCGAACCGAAGCGAAAGGTTCACCCCGGCGACTCCTTCCGGATTGCCCTGCCCGAGCCGGAGGATCCCGAACCCAAGGGTGAGGCGATCCCGCTCGACGTGCTTTACGAGGATGCCGACCTGATCGTACTGGTCAAGCCGGCCGGCCTGGTCGTGCATCCCGGCGCCGGCAATTGGACGGGAACCCTCGTCAACGCGCTCATCCACCATTGCGGCGACAGCCTTTCCGGCATCGGCGGCGTCAAGCGCCCCGGTATCGTGCATCGCCTCGACAAGGACACGAGCGGCGTCATGGTGGTCGCGAAGAACGATGCCGCACACCGCCACCTTTCGGATCAGTTCGCCGACCACGGCCGCAGCGGGCCGCTCGAGCGCGCCTATCGCGCCGTAGTCTGGGGCCGGCCGCGCCAATTGAAGGGCAAGATCGACGCGCCGCTGGGGCGGGCCGGCGACCGGACGAAACGGGCCGTCAAACGCGAAGACAGCGACGATGCTCGCGAGGCGATCACGCATTACGAGGTCGTCGAGCGCTATCACGAGAAACCGGACGGCACCTCTCTCGCCTCCAGCGTCGAGTGCCATCTGGAGACCGGGCGTACCCACCAGATCCGCGTGCACATGGCCCATATCGGTCATCCGCTGATCGGCGATCCGGATTACGGCGCGGCCTTCCGCACCAAGGCCAATCTGCTGCCGGAACCGGCGAGAGCCGCCGTCAACCGCTTTCCACGACAGGCCCTGCACGCCTTCATGCTGCAGTTCGAACACCCGCAACCGGCGAGACCATGCATTTCGAAACGCCTGTGCCGGCGGATATTCAGGAATTGATCGCGGCGCTGCGGGTCGGAGCCCCTTGAATTTGCGTGTGAAGATTCCAATCTTATAGGCGTTTCAACCCGCCGATTTCTTTCTCCAGTTTCACGACAGCGTGAAACTGGATTCCTTGAATCATGCTTTCGCCGCACTTATCTATTAGCCTCGTGGGGTCTTGGATGAAGACCCACAGGCCCGGCCTGCCGTCCCGGAGGCCGGCGACGCACAAAGGGGGTGCTTCATGGCCCGCAATACCTTGCCGACCATCGCTGCTGGAGAGGGCGGTCTCAACCGCTATCTCGACGAAATTCGCAAATTTCCCATGCTCGAGCCGCAGGAAGAGTACATGCTCGCCAAGCGGTACCAGGAGCATGACGACCGCAAGGCCGCGCACAAGCTCGTAACGAGCCATCTTCGCCTCGTTGCCAAGATCGCGATGGGTTATCGCGGCTACGGTCTGCCGATCGGCGAAGTCATTTCCGAAGGCAATGTCGGCCTGATGCAGGCGGTCAAGAAGTTCGAGCCGGATCGCGGCTTCCGCCTCGCGACCTACGCCATGTGGTGGATCAAGGCTGCCATCCAGGAATACATTCTGCGTTCGTGGTCCCTGGTCAAAATGGGCACGACGGCCAACCAGAAGCGCCTGTTCTTCAACCTGAGACGGCTGAAAGGCCGCATTCAGGCTCTCGATGAAGGCGATCTCAAGCCGGAACAGGTGAAGGAGATCGCCACGACCCTGAAGGTCAGTGAGGAAGAGGTCGTCTCGATGAACCGTCGCCTTTCTGGCGACGCTTCGCTCAATGCGCCGATCAAGGCGAGCGAAGGCGATTCCGGCCAGTGGCAGGATTGGCTGGTGGACGATCACGACAATCAGGAACAAATCCTGATCGAACAGGACGAGCTCGAGAGCCGCCGCGCACTGCTGGCCAATGCCATGAAGGTTCTGAACGACCGTGAGCGCCGGATTTTCGAGGCCCGCCGCCTCACCGAGGAGCCGATAACGCTGGAGGATCTCTCGACCGAGTTCGACATCAGCCGCGAGCGCGTGCGGCAGATCGAGGTTCGGGCCTTCGAAAAGGTGCAGGAGGCCGTGCGCAAGGCCGCGCTGGAACGAGCCAGTGCGCTGCGCGTGGTTGAAGGCGCTTAAAGGCCCACGCATTCACCCCCACAACGAAAGTCCCGGCGGGAGATCTAGCCGGGATTTTTCATGTCTTCATGTGTTCTGACACTGCGCACTTCCGGATGGGCGGCGGCCGCGAGATGGATAATGGCGTTGAAGCTCTGGTGGGTTTTGTCGGCACGGATGGCGATGCGCTGGAATTCCATGAGTACCGACCGAGCAGCAGCTCAAGTGCTACAGCGACCTTTGCGCGTCTCGTAAGACGCGCGGCGCTGTAGGACACTTTTCGGAGGGGCTCTCCTCATCCTCATCACAGAGATCCAGCAGCGCCGCGTCTGCGGCGCGGAAGAGCCTTTCCAGCTCAAGGACTTGGGCTGGCTGGATTCCTGTGACAAGCACAGGAATGAGGGACCGGGGATGTGCGGCTACTACATTCTTGCATAGAAGCGAAGCAGGACGCTCTACACGGGCGTGACCCGCGACCTTCCGCGCCGCCTCACCATCTTCACGGTCTATGAAGCGCGCCAAGGAACCGCACCCTCTCTACCCCTCATCCCTGTGCTCGTCACAGGGATCCAGCAGCGCCGCGTCTGCGGCGCGGGAAGGCCTTTCCAGCCCAAGGACTTGGCCTGGCTGGATTCCTGTGACAAGCACAGGAATGAGGGACCGGGGATGTGCGGCTACTACATTCTCGCATAGAAGCGAAGCGGGATGCTTTACACAGGCGTGACCCGCGACCTTCCGCGCCGCCTCGCTATCTTCCCGGTTTATGAAGCGCGCCGGGGGACCGCACCCTCTCAACCCTCATCCCTGTGACGAGCACAGGGATGCGGGTATCAAACAAGCGGCGGCGGGTGGCCTGGATCTCAACAGGCCTCAGACTATTGCCCGCTGGAAGCTGTGCTGCCGGGACTTCCCCAAGCCTGCAAAGCCTTGTTGAAGGCGTCCGCTCCGCCCTGCCCTTTCTCCAGGGTGAGGAGAGCGCGGCGGCCGTTGCGGTAGGTGATCGGGATATCGATCCAGCTGCGGCTGCGCAGAAGTTCGGTGTTGTTGCTGACCGCTTCGGCAAAATCGTTGAGTGCGATCATGTGGAAGTCGTCGGTGATCTTCGCCGGGACGGCGATCAGCGGATCGCCGCGGTCCTGCTCGGTTCGCTTCATCGAGACGCGCTGGACGCCGTCTATGGCGCCGCCCTCGAAGCTCTCGGGCAGCGAAAACACGAATTCGATCACGTGGCTTGCCGGCAAGGACGGATCGGCATTGCGCTTGATGGTCATCAGAGCCGTGAGGCCACGATCGGGAACCGTGATCTGCGCCTGGATGGCGGGCTCGGGCTTGGCGTCGCCGCCTGGCGACTCCTCCTTGATCGACCAGGCAACGGTGCCGGGAATCGCGGTCGGCGAGGACTGGCCGAGCCTCTCTTCATAGAGGAACATCTTCTCGCCATCGGCGACGGAAACCTCGGGCTGCGCTGCTGCCTCGCTGGCGGTCTGGCCGGGCACCGGCGAGGCCGTCTGATCCGCTGCCGCCTGTTGCACGCCGGCATTGGCGTTCGGCGGCTCTACCGCATGCGTCCGTGCAGCGACGGATTTGCCTTCCTGAGAAGCGGCCGTCTCGGTCGCGACGGCAGGTCCCTCGTCCCTTTCCGTTCCATCGGCAAGCAGCCGCTGGGTGAACTTGGTGGAAGCAGCATCGGAAAGCGCCGTATTTTCCTCGGTGCCGGACTGTTCGGCCGGTTGGTTCGCCGGCTCGGCCTCGCCACCGGGTGTCGCCGGTGCCGGCGTCTCGGCGGGATCGCTCGGCATGATCTTCGCGACCATGCCCGTGAGCCAGGCATTGCCCGCCTCTCTATTCTGCCAGTAGGCGTAGCCGCCGGCGCCGAGGAGAAGCACGACCGCCCCGCCGATCGCCAGGCGTTTGATGCTGAACCGGCTGGGCTTGGGCGTGGCGCGATAGGACGCGGGGCGAGCGGGAACCGCAGGCGGCGCGGCAAGGCTGCTGTCTTTGTCCTTGTTGCTCGCCGAACCATTCGCCGTCCGGCCGTCGTCCTCAAAACCGAGCAGATCGTCGACATGATCCCAGGCAGTGCCGGCACGCTCTTCCTGGTTCGCGGCGGCCGGAGCCTTCTCGACGGGCCACGACCATTCGGAAATTTCCGGCTCGTCGGCCGGCCGGTCCTTCTTGCCTTCGGTACCTTGGGCGAAGGGATCGCTGTCGTCGAATGACCAGGAGCGCGCTGCATCCGCCTCGCCGCTATGCTGTTCCGTTTCGGCCTTTTCCGGCTCGACCGGATGTATCCCCAGCCGCTCGGGCTCGGCCGGCGACGTCTCGTCCTGCCTATGGTCTTCCGGCTCGACCGGGACCTCGCTCGGCCGTGGCGAGGGGTGGTATCCTCCCATTCGGGCAAAGCCCACTCGGATGGTCCCCGCCTGTCCGGCACATCATCGGCCTGGACCTCCACCGGCGTCGCCTCGTCCGGTGCCGGCTCGGCCGGATATGATTCGACCTCAGCCTCATCGCGGCTGACATCCTGCGGATCGGGCTCGGCGGCCGTCACGTCTTGGGCAGGATGTTCCTGCTGCGCATCGGCTTCGGCGGCCGGTTGCTGTTCCTCGGCCGGCTCATCCCGTTGCGGAACGGCGGCGGCAGCGTCGGCCGGCTCCTCTTCGTGAAGCGGTGCCTCGTCGCGCATGTCGACCGTGGGGGCCTCGGCAACCGGTGCGGGCGGCTCCTCATCGGGGGCCGATTGCACAAGATCTTCGGGCTCTTCGGGGGCGGCGTCCGAAGCAGGCTCTTCGACCGGCGTTGGGGCGGTCTGCTCCGTTTCGACGGATGCGGCCGGCAGTGCCTCGGGCTCCGCCTCCTGCGTTACCGGTGTGGCGGCCTCGTCGCCCGGCGGTGCTTCGAGCGTATCCGGCTCGAGAGCTTCGGTTTCCTCGACCGGCGGCAGGGCTTCGGCGTGCTCGCTTTCAACCTCGGAGATTGCCTGTTCCAGCTTGTTGAGCTGGCGGTTGATCATGTCGTCCGACGGCCGGGGGTTCATGCTCTCGAGCTGGCGGCGCACGGCACCGCGCGCCTTCTCGTAGACCCTGCCTCGCATTTCCAGTGTGTTTTCCGACAGGCCGTCGACCGTCCTGCGAATAACTGCAACAAAATCCGCCATCAGTACTTTCTCAATTTCCAGACCCGCGGCAATTGCCGCGTCGCCGCTTTCCTTGCGCCGACACTAGTCCTCAAAAGGGTCCGTCACAAGTATCGTGTCGTCCCGTTCCGGGCTGGTCGAAAGTAGCGCGACCGGCGCGCCGATCAGTTCCTCGACCTGGCGAACATACTTGATCGCCTGCGCCGGAAGATCGGCCCAAGTGCGGGCGCCCACCGTCGATTCTTTCCATCCCTCGAGCGTGATATAGACCGGCTTTGCCGAAGCTTGCTGTGCCTGACTTGCGGGAAGATGGTCGATCTGCTGTCCATCCAGAGTATAGCCGACGCAAATCTTCAACTCGTCCAGCCCGTCGAGCACGTCGAGCTTGGTGAGCGCTATGCCCGTGATGCCGTTAGCGGCCACCGACTGGCGCACCAGCGCAGCATCGAACCAGCCGCAACGGCGCTTGCGCCCCGTCACCGTCCCGAATTCATGGCCGCGCTCTCCCAGGAAGCGGCCGATCTCATCGTCGAGTTCGGTCGGGAACGGCCCTTCGCCGACCCGCGTCGTGTAGGCCTTGGTGATGCCGAGGATATAGCCGAGCGCGCCGGGGCCCATGCCCGAGCCGGCGGCGGCCTGACCGGCGACCGTATTTGACGAGGTCACGAAGGGATAGGTGCCGTGATCGATATCGAGCAGCGTGCCCTGCGCGCCTTCGAAGAGAATCCGTGCGCCCTTGCGACGCTGCCGGTCCAGCAGCAGCCAGATCGTGTCCATGAACGGCAGCACGCGCTCGGCAACCGACGACAACTCGTCCATGATCGCCTGATGGCTGATTTCGGCCTCGCCGAGGCCGCGGCGCAACGCGTTGTGATGCGTCAGCAGCCGATCGACCTTTGCCGGCAGCGTGTCGAGATCGGCAAGATCCATGACGCGGATCGCGCGGCGGCCGACCTTGTCCTCGTAGGCCGGACCGATGCCGCGGCGGGTCGTGCCGATCTTCGTGCCGCTGTTTGAAGCCGCGTCTTCGCGTATGCCGTCGAGCTCGCGGTGCAACGAGAGAATGAGCGTGGCATTGTCGGCGATGCGCAGGTTCTCGGGCGTGACCTTGACGCCCTGGGCCGCAAGCTTGTCAATCTCGGCGAGCAATGCATGAGGGTCGATCACCACGCCATTGCCGATGACGGCGAGCTTGCCGGGGCGGACGACACCCGAAGGCAGCAGCGACAGCTTGTAGCTGACGCCGTCGATCACCAGCGTGTGGCCGGCATTGTGGCCGCCCTGGAAGCGCACCACGATGTCGGCGCGTTCCGAGAGCCAATCCACGATCTTGCCTTTGCCTTCGTCGCCCCACTGGGATCCGACCACCACGACATTCGTCATAATTCTCTTCCTGTTTACACGCGCATGCGGACGTTGCGCTGTTCTCAAACCCGCGCATCTATACTGTGTTGTCTTTCGGAAAGCGACCCCGTTATGAGCGGTGGCCAGCCCTTTTTGAATGACAAACCGCGGATCTAACGCCTATATCTCGAACTCTCGTGCCATTCCGGCAATCCTCCTCCACCCCGCACGGACCGTATCATCGTGAACGCCAGGGCCTATTTCTATCTCGGTATTACCGCGCTCTTTTGGGGCGGCAATTCAGTGGCGGGCAAGATGGCCGTCGGGCACGTCAGCCCGATGATGCTGACGACCCTGCGCTGGTTGCTCGCGCTTGCGGTCATCCTGGCCCTGATGACGCCGCAGATCCGCCGTGACTGGCAAAAGATCCGCCAGCACTGGCTGCAGCTGCTTGCCTATGGCGCCGTCGGCTTCACCATGTTCAATGCGTTCCTGTATTCCGCGGTGCAATACACCAGCGCCATCAATGCCGTCATCCTTCAGGCCGGCATTCCGATGCTGATCTTCATCTTCAATTTCGCGCTTTTCAAGATGAAGGCGTCGCTCGCCCAGGTCATCGGCTTTACCGTGACGTTAATCGGCGTGCTCATTACCGCCGCCCATGGCGATCTCGCCAGCCTCATGCGCCTGAGCTTCAATTTCGGCGACGCGCTGATGATCCTCGCCTGCATCGTCTATGCCGCATATACGGTTGCGCTGCGGTGGAAACCGGCAATGCATTGGCAGAGCTTCATAGCCGCCCCGGCCTTCGGGGCGCTGCTGAGCGCCATACCGCTCCTCTTGTGGGAGATCGGGAAAGGTACGGCAATCATGCCGGATGCGACCGGCTGGGCGATTGTGATCTATGCGGCGATCTTCCCCTCGCTGATGTCGCAGGTTCTCTATGTTCGCGGCGTCGAGATGATCGGCGCCAATCGTGCCGGCCTGTTCATCAACGCCATTCCCGTGTTCGGGACCCTTCTCTCCGTCCTTCTGGTCGGCGAGATATTCCACCCGTTTCATCTCGCGGCTTTGGCACTCGTCCTCGGCGGCATCGCCATTGCCGAACGCGGCCGGCCGAAGCTGCCGCGGTGACATAATGGTAAAGCCCCTCCCCTGCGGACGCCTGCGGGAAGGGGCAATTTGAAAGCCCGAGTGCGGCTCAGTCGATATTGAACACCAGCGGCTTTGCCTGGCGGATCGCTTCGTTCGCCCGCAGCTTGTCGAGCACGGTCTCCGAAACCGGGCCATCGACGTAAAGCAGCGCGATCGCATCGCCGCCCTGCTTCTCACGGCCGAGCTGGAAATTGGCGATGTTGACGCCCGCGTCGCCGAGGGTCGATCCGATGAAGCCGATCATGCCGGGGACGTCGGTGTTGGTTATGTAGACCATGTGATTGCCGACATCCGCATCGAGATTGATGCCCTTGATCTGGATGAAGCGCGGCTTGCCGTCGGAGAAGACGGTCCCTGCGACGGAGCGGGTCTGGTTCGCCGTCTTGACAGTCAGCTTGATGTAGCCGTCGAAGACACCGGTCTTGTCGCGCTTGACCTCGGAAAGGATCACACCCTTTTCCTTGACCATGACCGGCGCCGAAACCATGTTGACGTCGGCCACCTGCGGGCGGATCAGGCCGGCGAGCGCCGCGCTCGTCAGCGCCTTGGTGTTCATCGCCGCGGTCGAGCCGTCGTAGAGAATCTCGATCTCCTTGATCGCGCTTTCGGTGACCTGTCCGACAAAGGCACCGAGAACGTCCGCGAGCCGGATGAAGGGCTTCAGGATCGGCGCCTCTTCCGCCGTGATCGACGGCATGTTGATGGCGTTCGTGACCGCACCCTTGACGAGATATTCCGACATCTGCTCGGCGACCTGCAGAGCGACGTTCTCCTGCGCCTCGGTCGTCGATGCGCCGAGATGCGGCGTGCAGACGACGTTCGGCAGGCCGAAGAGCGGGCTCTCCGTGGCGGGCTCGACCTCGAAGACGTCGAAGCCTGCGCCGGCGACGTGGCCGGACTTGAGGGCCTCGGCAAGCGCCCTTTCATCGACGAGACCGCCGCGGGCGCAGTTGATGATACGCACGCCCGGCTTGGTCTTCGCAATCGCCTCCGCGTTCAGGATGTTGCGGGTCTTGTCCGTCAGCGGCACGTGCAGGCTGATGAAGTCTGCCTGGGCGAGGAGTTCGTCGAGCTCGACCTTGACGACGCCCATTTCCTCTGCCCGCTCCTTCGACAGGAACGGATCATAGGCGATGACGTGCATCTTGAGACCGATCGCGCGGGCGCAGACGATCGAGCCGATATTGCCGGCGCCGATGACCCCGAGCACCTTGCCGGTGATCTCGACGCCCATGAACTTCGACTTCTCCCACTTGCCGGCCTGGGTCGAGCCGTCGGCGGCGGGAAGCTGCCTTGCAACGGCGAACATCAACGCGATCGCATGCTCGGCGGTGGTGATCGAGTTGCCGAAGGGCGTGTTCATGACGATGATGCCGCGGCGCGAAGCGGCGGGAATGTCGACATTGTCGACGCCGATGCCGGCGCGGCCGACGACCTTGAGATTGGTCGCGGCGGCGATCAGCTTTTCGGTCACCTTGGTGGCGGAGCGGATGGCAAGGCCGTCGTAATTGCCGATGATCTCGGCAAGCTTCTCCTTGTCCTTGCCAAGCTTCGGCTGGAAATCCACTTCCACGCCATGGTCGCGGAATATCTGGACAGCGGTTTCCGACAGTTCATCGGATACGAGAACGCGAGGTGCCATGAAGGCCTCCTTGAAAAACAGGTCTGAACCATTGGGGATTAGGCTTCGCCCTCAGGGAGAGCGAAGCGGATCGCATCGGATCAGGCGGCAGCCTGCGAAAGCGTCGCCTTCTGGGTCTCGAAAGCCCAGGCAAGCCACGGCATCAGCGCTTCCATGTCGGACGTCTCGATCGTCGCGCCCGCCCATATGCGAAGCCCGGACGGCGCATCGCGATAATGGCCGATGTCGAATGCGACGCCTTCCTTCTCGAGGAGGGCCACGACCCCCTTGGCGAAGGCGGCCTGTGCGTCCGCGTCGAGCGCCGACACATCATTGTCGGCGATCTTCAGGCAGACCGACGTATTGGATCGGGTTTCGGGCTTCACCGCGAGGTTGGCGATCCAGTCATTGGCCGCAACGAAACGGTGAATGACCTCGGCATTGGCATCGGCGCGGGCCATCAGACCCTCGAGGCCACCGACCGACTTCGCCCAGAGAAGCGCGTCGATATAGTCCTCGACGCAGAGCATGGACGGCGTATTGATCGTCTCGCCGGTGAAGATACCCTCGATCAGCTTGCCGCCCTTGGTCATGCGGAAGATCTTCGGCAGCGGCCAGGCGGGGACATAGGTCTCCAGCCGTTCGACTGCGCGGGGGCTGAGGATCAGCACGCCATGGGCGCCCTCTCCGCCGAGCACCTTCTGCCAGGAGAAGGTCACGACGTCGAGCTTGGCGAAATCGAGCGCCTGCGCGAAGGCGGCGGAGGTCGCATCGCAGATGGTCAGGCCCTTGCGATCCGCGGGAATGAAATCGGCATTCGGGACCCGCACGCCGGAGGTCGTGCCGTTCCAGGTGAAGACCACGTCGCGATCGAAATCGACCTTGGACAGGTCCGGGAGCGCGCCGTAATCGGCCTCCAGGCGGCGGACATCGGAAAGCTTCAACTGCTTGACGACGTCGGTCACCCAGCCGGCACCAAAGCTCTCCCACGCCAGCATGTCGACGCCGCGGGCGCCGAGCAGCGACCAAAGCGCCATCTCAACGGCACCGGTGTCCGAAGCGGGCACGATACCGATACGGTAATCGGCCGGAACTTCGAGAATTTCGCGGGTGAGGTCTATCGCTTGCTTGAGCTTTGTCTTTCCGATCTTGGCTCGGTGCGAGCGACCGAGCGGGGCATCGGAGAGAGCTTCGAGCGTCCAACCGGGACGCTTGGCGCAAGGACCGGAAGAAAAATGGGTATTGGCCGGGCGCATGGCCGGCTTGGCAGGCTTCGTCATATGCTATCCTCTCAGATAGAAGCCCCTCGTTGGGGAGGGGTGTCCCGCCGCCGGGAATATTGCGGCTCGGAGAGGAAGTCAAGCGGTCGCGTCGCGTTTGAAGAAACTTTTGCCGTTTCGAGCAAACCGGCACCGCATCACCAAAGCGCGAAACGCAGTCCGACGCGGAACTCATGACGCGACAGTCCGTCGTCATAGCCCTCCGCGCCCCCGGAGCCAAACATGTCGCCATCCGCAATCTGCGAATAGCGATAGCCGGCATCGAACTTCAGCCGATCCGTGACGTCGTAGGAGGCGCCCGCCATGAAGGCATAGGTAAAGCGCCAGCTGTCCCGCCCGCCGTAGGAAGCACCGCCCGCCGCCCCGGAGCAGGCCCCGCCTGCCCCAACGCAGGTCGAGGTCTCATGGGTCGTTTTCCAGTGGATCCCGGTCGCTCCGATGCCGGCACCGAGATACGGCGTGAAACCGGCAAGCGTCGCCAGATCGACATAACCGTTTGCCATCAGGCCGAGCGCGGAAAAATTGGCGCTGTGGGAAAGAGCGCACCTCGTCCCCGCGCCCTCGCCCGCGCACGGACTGGCCGACAGCGACGCCCCGTCGAAGCGGCCCTCGAAATATTCGGCCGTTAGATCGGCACGAATGACGTCGGTGAATTGATAGCCGAGGCCGATGGTGGCGGAGGCCGGCTTGTCGAAGCGCGCGTCGTCGAAGGAAACGGCTCCCGTGCCGCCAGAGGAGCGGTAGAAGGGATCGCCCTCGTCCAGCCAGGCTGCGTAGCCGATGTCGCCACGCAGATAAAGGCCGCCGCCGGTCGTTTCCGGCGAAATCGTGATCTCGGGCGCGTCGAGCAGTTCTTCGTCGGCGGCCTGTGCAGAGAACGGCGCCAACAGGCCGGCGCAGAATGCCATGCTGCAAAATCCCCGTCGCCAATCCATGCCATGCCCTTTCGCTCGGCCAGGTGCTGCGGGCTTGCGCATATATGGGGAGACGCAAAGCGCTGCAGCGTGAAGCTGGCCATTCGCGTTAACTATTGCAGGCACGGGTTAACTATGGGTTAACCATGTCTCTTAGGAACATGGAAAGCGGTCAATGGACAAAAACATGCAGCAGCTCAAAGGGCTACAGCGCCGTTTGCGCGTCTCATAAGACGCGCGGCGCTGTAGGGAACTTTTCGCAGGACTGCAATCTGGCCTAGGCCTCGTCCCTGTGCTTGTCGCAGGGATGAGGCGATCAAACAAGCGGCGGCGGTGGCCCGAATCTCAACGGGCCTTAGCCCGGATCACTTATATACGATCGGCTCGGCCGGCGGCACATAGGCCGCTTCGCAATTGTTGCCGAAGGAATAGCGCAGGCCGGCGCGCGCCTCGTGCACATAGATGTCCTTGTCGTAGGCCGGACCGCTGTTGAGATTGTAGCCGAACATGTTTCCGCCGTTGATATGGCGGAAGCGGTAGCCGACATCGGCCTTGAGATTGCAGGTGAGATCCACGGCGGTACCGGCCATCAGCGCATAGGTGAAGCGCCAATCGCTTTCGCCCTTGTGCTCGATCGTCGGGTCGCAGTTGCCGGGATCCGTAACGTCGCAACTCGTGTTGCGCAGGGTTCCCCACTTTACCCGGGTGCCACCGATACCGGCACCGACATAGGGCGTGAAGGCGCCGTAGGTCCCGAGGTCGACATAGGCGTTGGCCAGCAGGCTCCAGGCGGACATCGATGCGACATCGTTCGAGACGCAGTTGACGGCAACCCCGCAACCGCCGCTGGTAGAGCCGTTGAAGTCGGACTCGCCGAGATAGTCGAGCGTGACGTCGGCACGCAGATAGCTGTTGATCTGGTATCCGACACCGCCGCCAAGGACGTAGGAATCATCCACATCGGCGCGGTCGAAATCGACCAGGTTGCTGTTGGAGCCCTGGAAATAGTGGGCACCGCGCAAATCGTTCCACGCGTAACCGACGTCGCCGCGCAAATACCAGCCGCTGGCTTCGACCACCTCCACCGGCTGCTCGACGAACGGTGCTTCTACGGGCGGCTGATAGACGTCCGCTGCATAAACCGGCGTGCCGCTCAGCAGAGCCGCAGCAACGCCCCTAAAAATCTTCTTCATGCCCCAACCCCAATACATTAGTGTATTCTTGAACGGCTGACGGATCATAGTCGCAGCCGTTTCGTATGCTTCGACGCATGATGAAGGGGAAAGGTTAATCCCTGATTAACTACAAAAATTTACCTTGAATATTAACTTTTGGAAGTATTCGGTCGATATATTTACGTACAGTGATTGCCCCTCTTCCGCCTGCGGATGAGGGGCAGCGGCTATTTCGTAATCAGGCAGCGTTGCGCACGCCGCCGATCACGTTGACGAGTTCGTCCACGATGCGCTCGACCTGACCGCGGTCGTCGCCCTCCGCCATGACGCGGATCAGCGGTTCGGTGCCGGAGGGCCGGATGAGCAGCCGCCCGTTCTTGGCGAGCTGCGCCTCCGCATCGGCGATCGCCTGCTGCACGCCGGCATCCTCCAGGGGCTTGCCGGCCGCAACGCGAACATTCTTCAGGACCTGCGGCACGGGCTCGAAACGACGGCAGATTTCGCTCACAGTCTTGCCCTGGCGCTTTACGACCGCGAGGATCTGCAGCGCCGCGACGAGGCCGTCGCCGGTGGTGCCGAAATCGGAAAGTACGATGTGGCCCGATTGTTCGCCACCGACGTTCAGGCCGTCCTGACGCATCTGCTCGACGACGTAGCGATCGCCCACCTTGGTGCGGTGGAGCTTGAGCCGGCGCGCCTGAAGGTAGCGTTCGAGGCCGAGATTCGACATGACGGTCGCGGCAATGCCGCCGCCCTTGAGCATGCCATCTGCCGCCCAGCTGTCGGCGATGACCGCCATGAGTTGGTCGCCGTCGATGACCGCCCCCTCCTCGTCGACGATCAGAACACGGTCGGCGTCTCCGTCGAGCGCGATGCCGATATCCGCCCTCACCTCGTGCACCTTCTTCTGAAGCGCCGCCGGATGCGTCGATCCGCACTCAAGGTTGATGTTGACGCCGTTCGGTTCGGTTCCGATCGTAACGACTTCGGCGCCCAGTTCCCAAAGGGCGGAGGGCGCGACCTTGTAGGCGGCACCGTTTGCGCAATCGATGGCGATCCGAAGACCTTTCAGCGTGACGTCGCGCGGCAGCGTCCGCTTGGCTTGCTCGATATACCGGTAGATGTCACCGTCGACGCGCTTGGCCCGGCCGATATCCTCCGGCTTGGCCAGCTGCCCGGACATATCCTGCTCCAACAGTTCTTCGATCTTTTGTTCGATGTCATCCGAGAGCTTGTAGCCATCGGGCCCGAAGAGCTTGATGCCGTTGTCGCGGAACGCATTGTGCGAGGCGGAGATCATCACGCCGATATCGGCCCTCAGCGACCGCGTCAGCATGGCAACGCCGGGCGTCGGGATCGGGCCGAGCAGAAAGACGTCGAGCCCCGCTGCCGTGAAGCCCGCGACCATCGCGTTCTCGAGCATGTAGCCGGACAGGCGCGTGTCCTTGCCGATCACCACCCGGTGGCGGTGAGCGCCGTTTCTGAAAATCGTTCCTACTGCAATGCCGACCCGCATGGCGAGGTCCGGCGTCATCGGAAATATATTGGACTGGCCGCGAATGCCGTCGGTGCCGAAATATCTGCGCTTCATAAAAACTCCATTGTCCTGCTTCGGCGTCGCCTCTTGTGCCGGCCGCGTGCGCCTGCGTGTTCCGCTCTTGGTTTTCATAGTTCCGCGACCCGCCCGCAAATCTGCGCCATATTTGCCATAAAACCGCAATATACGGCACCGATCATAACATCAGAAATCATTACAGCGCGTTACAACCGGATCTTTCCCTGAGCAACGCTTGGGCGCACCACTGTTGCACTGAAACGCGAGCATCCAAAATGCCGCCGCTCCTTCCGGAGCGGCGGCATTGGATTTGCGCATGTGTGGGAACCTATTGCGGCTGCGGTTCGAACCCACCTTCGGGCTCCTCGCCCTTGGTGCCGGCTTCCTTCTTCGTGCCGGCTGAAGGCACTGCAGAGCCGCGATGCGGTGGTGTGTCGTCCCCGAGATCGCGCGCCGGCTTCTCGCCACGGATCAGAGCCTTGATCTCGTCGCCGGTCAGCGTCTCGTATTCGAGCAATCCTTCCGCGAGAGCCACGAATTCATGGTTCTTTTCGATGAGGATGCGGCGCGCCGTCTCATAGGCCTCGTCGATCAGCCGGCGGATTTCGTTGTCGATTTTCTGGGCGGTCGATTCCGAAACGTTCTTCTGCTGCGCGACGGAATGGCCGAGGAAAACCTCCTGCTGATTCTCGCCATAGGCGACCTGACCGAGCTGGTCGGAGAAGCCCCACTGCGTCACCATCGCCCGGGCAAGCTTCGTCGCCTGCTCGATATCGGAGGATGCGCCGGAGGTGATGTTCTCCTTGCCGAAGGTCAGTTCCTCGGCAACGCGTCCGCCCATCATGATCGCGAGGCGCGAGATCATCCACTTGTAGCTCATCGAGTAGCGGTCGCCCTCGGGAAGCTGCATCACCATGCCGAGCGCACGGCCGCGGGGAATGATCGTCGCCTTGTGCAACGGATCGGCCGAGGGCACGTTGAGCGCGAGGATCGCATGGCCCGCCTCGTGATAGGCGGTCAGCTTCTTCTCGGCTTCGGTCATGGCCGAAGAGCGGCGCTCGGCGCCCATCATGATCTTGTCCTTGGCGTCCTCGAACTCCTGCATGGTAACGAGGCGCTTGTTGCGCCGCGCCGCCATCAGCGCGGCCTCGTTGACGAGATTCATGAGATCGGCGCCCGAGAAGCCCGGCGTGCCGCGCGCCAGCACCTTGAGGTCCACGTTCGGTGCGAGCGGCACGTTGCGGACATGCACTTTCAGGATCCGCTCGCGGCCGTTGATGTCCGGGTTCGGTACGACGACCTGGCGGTCGAAGCGGCCCGGACGCAGAAGCGCCGGGTCGAGCACGTCCGGCCGGTTCGTGGCTGCGATGAGGATGATGCCCTCGTTCGCCTCGAAGCCGTCCATCTCTACCAGCAGTTGGTTCAGCGTCTGCTCGCGCTCGTCGTTGCCGCCGCCGAGACCGGCGCCGCGATGGCGGCCGACCGCATCGATTTCGTCGATGAAGATGATGCAGGGGGCGTTCTTCTTCGCCTGCTCGAACATGTCGCGGACGCGCGATGCGCCGACACCCACGAACATTTCGACGAAGTCCGAACCCGAAATCGTGAAGAAGGGGACGTTCGCCTCGCCGGCGACCGAGCGGGCAAGCAGCGTCTTACCGGTGCCGGGCGGTCCGACCAGCAGCACGCCGCGCGGGATGCGGCCACCGAGGCGCTGGAACTTCTGCGGGTCGCGCAGGAATTCGACTATTTCCTCGAGATCCTGCTTGGCCTCGTCGACACCAGCGACGTCGTCGAAGGTCACGCGGCCATGCGCTTCCGTCAAAAGCTTTGCCTTCGACTTTCCGAAACCCATCGCGCCGCGCGAGCCACCTTGCATCTGCCGCATGAAGAACAGCCAGACGCCGAGGATCAGGAGCATCGGCAACAGCGTTCCGATATAGCTGAGGAAGCCCGACGAGCCGTCCGTCTCCGGCCGAACCGTGACCGTGACGTCCTTGGCTTCCAGCCGCTCCGTCAGCGCCGTGTCGACGGCGGGCGCATAAGTCTGGAAAGTCGCCCCGCTTTCGGTGTAGCTGCCGATCACCTTCGAACCGGTGATCACCACGTCCTTCACACGGCTCGCGTCTACGTCCTTGAGGAACTGCGAGAATGGAATTTCACGCGAGCCTGCTCGTTCGGTCGGCTGCTGGAACATGCTGAATAGCGCTATCAGGAGAAGCGCTATGATTGCCCAAAGGGCAAAATTTCGAAAATTAGGGTTCATCGAACTCCCCGGAACCTGTCGCAGCCCGCGCATTCGCCGGACTGTATTGTTGGTCCTAACATAGGTGTCCGGGGTGACCTTGCCAAGGAAAACCGCCGGTTACGTTTCCATTTCTATCAAAACATCGTGCACCGGCGGCGCGGGGTATCGATCACGCCCAAACGACACGGCGACCGCATCCGCCATGATCCTGTCGAAACCCGGCAAAAAGGTGTCGTAAAGCGGGATGTGGTACTCGACTTTCGCCGGAGCCTCGCCGAAGGCGACCCCCGCGCCGTCCGCCGACGCGATTTCTGGTGCCACCATGGATCCGCGCTTGGCAATCCCCGTCGGCAGCCCTGCGTCAATAAGCCTCTGAGTCCACAGCCTCCCCGAAGCGTCCGCGGCGACCGTAACCGCTGACCCGCCGCTCTTTACCGTGAACCGCCCATCCCAAATGCCCTGCCCGCCCGGTCCGACGGCGAGCCCCGGCAGGTTGCGCACCTCTCGATAGAGATAGAGACCGCTTGCTCGCCGGTCGAAGACGACCCGTCCCGCCGTCATGCGGCCGGGCTCACCCGATCGCAGGAACTGCGAAAGCCGCTGCACCGTGGCGCGAGCGGGCATGTGGTCGCGCCCGCCGAGAACCGACGCGACCGTCAGGAGCGCACGGCGCCAGTCCGCATCGTCGATCTCCCCGGCATGCCGTGCCGAAATCTCCGCGACGAGCGCCGCGTGAACGCGGATGCGCTTCTCGATCAGGGCGGCGGCTCTGGCGGAAGAGGCGGCGCGCTGGCGCCCGTTGCACAAGGGCGTCGGCATCCCCTGGGATGTCGCTATCCGGGCACGCACCCGGACGCGCTCGAAGGCGGGGTTGGCATTGCTCGGATCGTCGGTCCAGGAGACGCCGCATGCCTGGAGAAAGCTGCGGATGTCGGCGCGCGCCAAGCCGAGAAACGGCCGCAACACCCAGATCCGCCGTCCGTACAACATGGCCGCGGCCATGCCGGCGGCGCCATACCCTTCGCCCTGCCCCCCGTCTCCAGCACCATCGCTTCTGCCGCGGGCAACGCGCATGGCGACGGTCTCCTGCTGGTCGTCGCGCGTATGACCGGTCGCGATGCAATCGGCGCCAAGCGCCCCCGCGGCCTCGGCCAGCAATTCGTAGCGTTTGTTTCGAGCCGCCGCCTGAATGCCGGTCGACGGCTTCGCGCCCTCCCAGCGGTACACGCGGTGGGCAATACCGAGCGCGGCACAAAAAGCCGCCACATCTTCTGCTTCGCGAGCCGACTGCGGCCTCAGCGCATGGTCGACAGTGCAGGCGGCAAGGGAAAATCCACGGCGCTCATCTGCGGCGATCGCCGCATGCAGGGCTACAAGCAACCCCATCGAGTCGCTGCCACCGGAGACGGCAACCAGAATCCTGCAGGGCCTGATAAAGGATCGGAGAAAATTTCGGGCCGTATCGAGGACGGCATGGGGCATCTTGGCCCGCCTCAGCAGCCGAAACGGCTCTGCTCGCTCGCCACCTTCGCCTTCACGGCGGGTGATGCTTTCGGATAGCGCTTGTTGACCTCGCGCAGCGTGGCGCAGGCGGTCTCCTTGTTGTCGAGTGCGCCGAGGGACATGCCGAGCTTCAAGAGCATTTCCGGAGCCTTCGGTGACTTGCCGTGGCTCTGATGCGCGTTGAGGAAGGTCTTGGCCGCCTCGCTGTACTTGCCTTGCGAATACTGTGCCTCGCCCATCCAGAAGCTCGCATCCGCCGCCTTGTCGCCGCTTGGAAAGGCATCGAGATAATCGCGGAATTCCTGCTCCGCGATGCTGTAATCACCGGAAAGCACGTGGCTGTAGCCTGCTTGGTAGAGATCGCCCGGATCGCTGAGAGACGCGGTCGCCTGTCCGCTGTCCGACACGCTTCCCGGATTGTCGTTGAGGCCGCCGCCCTGGGTCGCAAGTCCTGTGTCGACGCCGGGCAGAGTCGCGTTGGCCCCGGGCTCAACGCCCGCCGTTGCAGAGACGGGATTGCCGTTCTCGTCGAAGATGATCTGACCCAGCGTCGTCGGCGCAGGCGCTGCGCCTGGCCCGCTGGGATCGACACCCGCCCTATCGGCGCCGCCGGCAGCCGGAGCGCCCGAGGGCCGGCTATCCGTCACCCCGGGGGTGACGGACGCCTGATCATTCGATTTCGGCGTTTCAAGCGCGCCGCTCTTCTTGGAGGAGGACCTGCCGTTTTCCAGGTCCTGGAAGCGGAACTCGTTGTCCTCCTGGAACTTCCGGATCTGCTCCTGCATCTGCAGGAGCTGGAAGCTCATTTCCTCGATACGCCCGTTGAGAGAGCGGATCTGTTCCTCGAGTTGACCGACCCGTGCGATATCGGATGACTGCACCTTCATTACCGGAAGGTTGCCCTTGCTGCCGGCATCGGTCTGCGTCGTACGGGCAAAGAGCCCGGAAAGCGGCATGGCATCTGCTGTAGAGCCGAGACCCGCAAGGGTCACGAGGCCAAGCAGTCCTGCCACGACAAATTTCTTCATTTCATTTGTCCTGTTCGTAACCGATTCTCCCGCCCCTGAATCGCCTTGCGCAGTACATTCGTCGAATCCGAGGTGGGGTGCCGCACAGTTTTCCAACTCCCGTGAAAAAGCAACGGAGTTCGGCCAAAGTGTGGTAAAAAGAAAGGGCGGCCCGCAGGCCGCCCCTCGAATCCCCTCGATGCCGAATAATCAGCTGCCGGCGCCGCCGAGAACGGTAACGGCGCGGCGGTTCTGCGACCAGCAGGAGATGTCGTCGCAAACGGCGACCGGTTTTTCCTTGCCGTAGGAGATCGTGCGCATGCGATTTCCAGGGACGCCGCGGCTGACGAGATAGTCGCGGGTCGCGGCAGCGCGGCGGGCGCCGAGCGCGAGGTTGTATTCGCGGGTGCCGCGCTCGTCGGCATGGCCTTCGATGGTGATTGCGTAGTTCGGATATTTTGCCAGCCACTGCGCCTGGCGGTCGAGCGTCGCCTGTGCGTCGGCTCGGATCGATGTCGAGTCGGTATCGAAGAAGATGCGGTCGCCGACGTTCACGGTGAAGTCCTGCTGTGAGCCCGGGGTCGCCGCGCCTGCGCCGAGTCCGAGGCCGGCAGCATCGTTCGGCAGGTTCTTCTTGGAAGCGCAGCCAGCAAGGGCAAGCGTCATGACGAGCGCGATCATGACCGGATTGCGGGCGATGGTCTGCATGCGGCTTGCTGCCGGGGTGTCAATTCGGCTCATGGGCCGGGTCTCCTTGAGAAGTGTCAAATTCACGGTTGCCAGACTGTAACCGGAAGCGGTTAATTGCTTTTCAACGGATATGGTTAACAAATCGACAATGTGCGTCGGGGCGCCTGCTACACCAGCACTTTGCGGCGAGAAAGCGGCACATTCGCCTCATTCCCTGCCATAACTGTGGACGCGCGATCACGAAGAATTTCGGGCCGTATCGGCCCGAAATCTTTGAATCTCATCAATTCTCTCGATCGGGCCCGCCGGCGGCCCTATTCCATCAACGGCGACCAGGCCGGGTCCGAGGCGAAGCCCTGCGTCTGGACGAGCTGTTCGTTGTAGCCCGTCAGATCGATCGAATAGAGCTGCGGACCGCCCGCACCGGCGTTCTGGCGGAAGAACATGAGAACGCGGCCGTTCGGCGCCCAGGTCGGGCCTTCATTGTGGAAGCCGGTGGTGAGAATGCGTTCGCCCGAACCGTCCGGCTTCATGACGCCGATCGAGAACTTGCCCCCGGACTGCTTGGTGAAGGCGATGAGGTCGCCGCGTGGAGACCAGACGGGCGTCGAATAGGAGCCGTCGCCGAAGGAAATGCGCGTCTGGCCCGAGCCGTCGGCGCCCATGACGTAGAGCTGCTGCCTGCCGCCGCGGTCGCTTTCGAAGACGATCCGGCTGCCGTCCGGCGAATAGGAAGGAGAGGTGTCGATCGCCGCGGTATTGGTGAGCCGCGTCGTCGTGCGCGAGCGCAGATCCATCGTATAGATGTTGGCGTTGCCTTCCTGCTGCAGGCTCATGATCACCCGCTGGCCATCCGGCGAGAAACGCGGGGCGAAGGTCATGCCCGGGAAATTGCCGACCACCTCGCGCTGCCCCGTTTCGAGCTGCAGCAGATAGACGCGCGGCTGCTGGTTCTCGAACGACATATAGGTGATTTCCTGACGGTTCGGCGAGAAGCGCGGCGTCAGCACGATGTCGTTGGCATTGGTGAGCGCCCGGGAATTGGCCCCGTCCTGGTCCATGATGGCAAGTTGGCGCTTGCGCGCGTTCTTCGGCCCGCTTTCGGCGACGTAAACGATGCGCGTGTCGAAATAGCCCTTCTCGCCGGTGATCCTCTCATAGATCGCGTCGGCGATGATGTGGGCGACCCGGCGCCAGTTCTCCGGCTGGGTGTAGAACTGCTGACCGAGCATCTGCTGGCCGGCAAAGGTATCCCAGAGGCGGAACTCCGCCTTCAGCCTGCCGTCGCCTTCCTGCGTGACGCGGCCGATGACGAGCGCCTGCGCGTTGATCACTTTCCAGTCCTCGAAACGCGGCGCGGCATCGGGATTGGAGATCTTCTCGATGAAGGCGCCCTTGTCGATCGGCGCGAAGAGCCCGGAGCGCTTCAGGTCTGCGGCAACGACGTCGGAGATCTTCCGGGCGAGATCGCCCTGCAGGAAGTCCGTGATCGCGATCGGCAGCGGCTCGACGTTACCCTTGTTGATGTTGATCTCGACGAGCGCATTTGCCGGCGAGGCAATGAGCCCGCAGCCGGCGACCAGCACCATCAGGAGGCGGAAAAAATTGCGTCTCAGCATTTCCATAAAGCCTTTCAGCCTTTCGTGTTCCGAGCAGGATGAGGCGCAATGATCCGCCCACAACCAGCCCAACCTGTCTAGAGCATCGAGCTCGGGTCGAAGTTGACGACGACCTCGCTCCACGAATCGTATTTGTCGGCCGGCAGCCCCTTGAAGGGAGCAGACTTCAGAATGGCCCGGCGTGCACCACCCATGAGTGCCCGCCGGGCCGCATCCGAGCCGCCGCTGGCTTCCACTTCCGGTTCGCCGATCAGGTCGCCGTTCGGGTCGAGCCGCATCGTTACCTTGATGCGGACATCCGCCGCGTCGGCCATGCCGGGAATGATCGACCAGTTGTTCTGGATCTGGCCGCGAAGCGCGTCCATTTCGCTCTGCGAAAGCGTATTGCCGCTCGTCGTCTTCTTGCCGCCGAGGGCCGCCTCCTCGGTCGAGCGCTTGGCGCCGCCGCCGGAGGATTCCTGCTTGTTGAGCAGCGCCGCGATCTCGTCGGCATTGAAGTCGCTCTCCTTCTGGGAGGACGCCTTCTTCTGCTCCTTCTTGGCTTCGTCCTTCTTGCGTTCGGGCGTCTTGGCCGTTTGCGCGGGCTTTTCGACCTTGGGCTTCGACTGCGGCGTCGGCACCCTGTCCGGCAGAGCCTCGGCCTCGGGATTTTCCGCAGGCTGTTCTTCCGCCGGTGCCGGTTCCGGCTTCGTGTCCGGCTTCACTTCCTGTTTGGGTTCGGGAAGTGCCGCCACTTCCGTGGCCGGCTCGGCCGCCGGCTTCTCCTCGACGTTCTCGATCGCTTCCTTCACCGGATCGGGTGTCGGCGGTGCCTTTTCGGTCTTCTGCGGCGCTGCGGCCGACTCGTTTTCGACCGGCTTGACATTGGGTGTGGGCGGCGTCTTCAGGTCGACGTCGTTCTCGCCGACATTCTCGGCGTTTTCGACAGGCGTCGGCTTCTTGGTCGGAACGGGCGATGCCTTTTCCTTGGCCGGAGCCTTCTTGTCGCCCTGCTGGATCTGCGTGATCGACTCGACCGGCACGATGTCGACCGGCAGCGCCTCGACATCCGCGACCTCGAAATCGGCCGGGCTGCCAAGCGACACCAGCGCCCAGGTGAGAACCAGAGCGTGGAGGACAGCAGATGTAGCGATACTGCCCTTCATTCGGACGATCACTTCTCTTGTTCTTGAAGCGTTACGAGACCCAGGTTCTTGAAGCCTGCCGCGGAGATGCGTGCCATCACCTTCATCACGGTGCCGTAATCGGCACTGGTGTCGCCGCGCACATAGATGCGCTCATTGTAGCCGGTCGTGGCAATCGCCTCGAGCTTCGGCACGACCTCGTCGATCGCGATCGGAGTCTCCTGCAGGAAGATCTCGCCCGCCGGGTTGACCGAAACGGTGATCGGCTGGGTATCGGCGTTCATGGCCTTCGCCTGCGTTTCCGGCAGATCGATCGGCACGCCGACCGTCATCATCGGCGCGGCCACCATGAAGATGATGAGGAGAACCAGCATGACGTCGACGAGCGGCGTGACGTTGATCTCGCTGATCGCGCTTCTTCTGCCTCCACGGCGGCGGCGCCCGCCGCCCGACCCCTTGGCTCCGCCAGCTGCCATACCCATCAGCGTAGTCTCCGTGCTTTGAGGTCGTTATTGCGCGGCCTGACGAGAAGGCTGCAGCTTCTCGTCGATCTGCCGCGACAGGATGGCGGAGAACTCGTCGGCAAAGGCTTCCATGCGTGCCGTCAGCTTGCCGGCATCCGCGGTGAACTTGTTGTAGGCGATAACGGCAGGAATAGCGGCGAGCAGACCGATGGCGGTCGCCAGCAGCGCTTCGGCGATACCGGGCGCTACGACGGCGAGGTTGGTGGATTTGGAACCGGCGATGGCCTGGAACGAGGTCATGATACCGACGACGGTACCGAAAAGGCCGATGAAGGGTGCAGCCGAGCCGATCGTCGCAAGCGAGCCGAGCCTTGCCTCGAGCGCTTCGGATTCCCGGGCGAGCGTCACGTCCATGGCGCGGTCGATACGCATCTGCAGGCCGATCGGCGCGCGCGCGCCGCGCTCGAAGCTTTTCTTCCATTCGCGCATGGCCGAAACGAAGATCGCGCCCATTCCGCTCGTCTGCCTGTCCGAGAGGGTCCGATAGAGCTCCTCCAGCGATTGGCCCGACCAGAATACCTGCTCGAAATTGTCGAGCTGCCGGCGGACGCGCCCGTAATTGAGGCTCTTGTCGACGACGATCGCCCAGGTCCAGACCGAGGCGGCGATGAGCCCCAGCATGACCAGCTTCACGACCAAGCCCGCTTGCATGAAGAGCGACCAGAGGGTCACGTCGCTCGTCGCGGCCAATCCAACCTGTTCCATCGATTTCAGTCCCCGAATCCAAACACCCGGCAGAGCAACTCATGCTCGAGACCGGGTCGCCCAAACGTCCTGCAGCAGGAATGCCCCGGTATTGCCACCGATCGCGGCATTGAGATCTACTCGCGTCAGCCTGCCTTCTTGCCGTCAATTTTGGTCAAAGGATGACGTGCACTGCACAAATCCTGATACACGGATTAAGACACCATTATGGTTAAGGGAGTATTACCGCGCGCGCAGTTCGACTGAGCTTGAGCGATACGGAACTTCGCACCGGGTCGCACGTTTCGGTGCCATGAGCCCCTGGCCCCCGAAACATACAGCCTTCCAGCCGAATTGGGGCTGACGATCCATGGCCGCTCGCAATCAACCGCTTTCCGAATATAACCGGCGCCGCGATTTCACGCGGACCAGCGAACCCAAGGGTGCGGTCGCGCGGCGCCGCGGGGACAACAGGATGCGGTTTCTGGTCCAGAAGCACGCTGCGACGCGCCTGCATTACGACTTCCGCCTGGAATGGGAGGGCGTGCTGAAGAGCTGGGCGGTGACCCGCGGCCCGAGCCTCAACCCCGAAGACAAGCGCCTGGCCGTGCGCACCGAAGACCACCCGCTTGCCTATGGCGATTTCGAAGGAACGATACCGAAGGGAGAGTACGGCGGCGGTACCGTGATGCTCTGGGATACCGGCTGGTGGGAGCCGGAGGATGACCCGTCGAAAGCCTTGAAGAAGGGCAAGCTCTCCTTCAAGCTGCATGGCAGCCGAATGAAGGGCGGCTGGGCCCTGGTGCGCATGCGGCCGCGCGAAGGCGAAAAGCGCGAGAACTGGCTGCTCGTCAAGGAAAAGGACGAGATCGCCTCCGAAGACGGCGAGAGCCTGATCAACGAGAACATCACCAGCATCGTCACCGGCCGGACAATGGAGGAGATCGCCAACGGCAAAGGCGAGAAGCAGGCACGGGTCTGGCATTCCAACGAGAGCATCGCGGCCAATCTCAAGGCCGGCGCGATCGCCGAAACCGGCAATGCGGCCAAGCCTGTCACGCGAAAAGCCTCCGGTAAGCTGCCCGCCTTCAAGGCACCGCAGTTGGCGACTCTGGTGACCAAGGTGCCTGCCGGCGATGCATGGCTGAACGAAGCCAAGTTCGACGGCTACCGTCTTGTCTGCGCCGTCGGCGCCGGCACCGTGCGCTGCTACACGCGCAACGGCCTCGACTGGACCGAGAAGTTCCCGGCAATTGCCGCGGCCCTTGCCGAACTCGACTGCCGGTCGGCCCTCATCGATGGCGAAGTGGTGGCGCTGTCGGAAGGCGGATCGACGTTCTCGGCCTTGCAGAAAGCGCTTAGAACGGGGGCCAGCACACGGCTTTACGCTTTCGACCTCATCGAGCTCGACGGCAAGGATTTGAGCCGTAAGCCGCTCGTGGAACGCAAGGAACGGCTCGAAGCGCTGCTCCAAACGCTCGGCACCACCTCGACCATACAATTCAGCGAGCATGTCCGCGGCAATGGCGAGCACGTGCTTTCCGCGATATGCAAGGCAGGCCAGGAGGGTATAATCGCCAAGGAGGCGGATGCCCCCTATCGCAGCGGGCGCAGCCGAAGCTGGCTGAAGGTGAAATGCACGAAGCGCCAGGAGTTCGTCATCGGTGGCTATACCCCATCTTCGAAGAAAGGACGTGCCTTTGCCTCGCTTCTTGTCGGGACGTTCGAAGGCCGGAAGCTGATCTACCGTGGCGGCGTCGGCACCGGATTCAGCGGAAAGACGATGAAGGAACTCGCTGCGGCCTTCGCGAAGCGCAGACGCGACACGTCGCCCTTTGACAGCGTGCCGCGAGAGAGAATGCGAAATTCGGTATGGCTTGAGCCGGACCTGGTGGCGGAGGTGGATTTCGCCGAGTTCACGGCTGACGGACATGTCCGCCACGGTTCATTCGAGGGATTGCGCGAGGACAAGGAGGCCAGGGCCGTGAAACTGGAGACAGCGAAGCCGGCGGAAGCGGAGCCGGAGACCGCCAAAAGCAAAACCTCGGCCAAGCCGCGCAAGACGCCGGCTGTGCAAGGAGACGGCGATGTCCTCGGTATCCGCATCTCGCATCCGGACCGGGTGCTCTTCGAAGGCCAGGGCATCACCAAGATCGATCTCGCCCGCTATTACGCCGTCGTCGCCGAGAGGATGCTCCCCTTTGCCGCCGATCACCCCGTTTCGCTGGTGCGCTGCCCGCAAGGCGGCGATCGGCACTGCTTCTTTCAGAAACACGCGAGCGACGGCTTCCCCGAGGCGATCCGGGAAGTGCCGATCACCGAGTCATCGGGCGACACCGAGAACTATATGTACATCCACGATGCCAAGGGCCTCGTCGCCGCCGTGCAGATGGGAACGCTCGAGTTTCACATCTGGGGTTCAGGCATCGATCGACTGGAGAAACCCGACCGTCTGGTCTTCGATCTCGACCCCGATCCGAGCGTCGACTTCGAGACGGTCAAGGCGGCAGCCGTCAAGCTTCGCGACGAGCTCGCCGAGATCGGCCTGAAGACAGTGCCCATGGTGACCGGCGGCAAGGGCGTCCACGTCATCGTTCCGCTCCGCCCCCATGCCGAATGGGAGGAGGCCAAAGGCTTCGCCAAAGCGCTCGCGCGATCTATTGCCGAGCGCGATCCGGATAATTTCGTCGCCACCATGTCGAAGGCGAAGCGCAAGGGAAGGATTTTCATAGACTGGCTGAGAAACGATCGCGGCGCCACGGCTATCGCACCCTATTCCACCCGCGCGCGCTCCGGCGGACCGGTGGCCACTCCGGTCGGCTGGGACGAACTCCAAGGGCTCGAGGCCGCCAACGGGTTTCACATTCCGGACATTGTCGAGCGGATAGAATCCGGAACCGATCCGTGGCGGGAGATCGGCAAGATCAGTCAGTCGCTGACGAAGAAGATATTGAACTCGGTCGAGTGAGCCGGCCGCTCACCCGGAAGCCGCCTGCGCAGCAAGGAATTTCGTTGCCAGTGCCTCCGGCAGACGCCTCGGCCGCCCCTGACCGTTGATGACCGCAATGATGACCTTGGCCGCGATCAGCAGCGCGTCGCCGCGCCTGATCTGCTGCTGCAGGATCATTTTTGCGCCGCCGGCCTTTTCGGTCGCGGTCTCGATGGTCAGGACGTCGTCCATGCGCGCCGGCGCCTTGAAGTCGATTTCCATACGATGGACGACGAAGACGAGGCCTTCCACGTCGCCTTCGATCGCCAGCGACGCCTGCTCGACGCCGAGAAGCCGCAGATAGTCGGTCCGGGCGCGCTCCATGAAATGCAGATAGCGCGCATGGTAGACGACGCCGGAAAAATCGGTGTCCTCGTAATAGACCCGCTGGATCAGTCGGTGGCCGGTCTCGGTCAGCTCGCCGGCAAGCGAAATCAGTGACATGGCATTCTCCGGGAGGATTTTTCGCGTTTTCCTGTGCAGGAACAAAAAGACATTTGCAAGCACTGCAGCTTTGTCACAATCCTATCCTATCAGGACCCTGTCCTCTTCCCGAGCAGGAGAATCGTGCATGAAGATTGCAGTCCTCGGCGGTGATGGTTTCGTCGGCTGGCCCACCGCCCTGCATTTGTCCGATGCGGGCCACGACGTTCACATCCTCGACAATCTCTCCCGCCGCTGGATCGACACGGAACTCGGCGTGCAATCTCTGACGCCGATGGATTCCATCCAGGAGCGCACGCGCATCTGGCACGCCGAAACCGGCCGGCGTATCCACTTCAATCTGATCGATCTCGCCCGCGACTACGAACTCCTGAAGAATTGGCTGGCGGAGCATCGGCCCGATGCGGTGGTCCATTTCGCCGAGCAGCGAGCCGCTCCCTATTCGATGAAGAGCGACAGGCACAAGAATTACACGGTCAACAACAACGTCAACGCGACCCACAACCTCCTCAATGCACTGGTCGAACTCGACCTCGATGCGCATCTCGTGCATCTCGGTACGATGGGCGTTTACGGCTATTCCACGATCGGGGCCGCGATCCCTGAAGGCTACCTGCCCGTCGGCATCGAGACCATGGGCGGAGAGACGGTGAACCAGGAAATCCTCTATCCTTCCAACCCGGGCTCCGTCTATCACATGACCAAGTGCCTGGATCAGCTGCTCTTCCAGTTTTATGCGAAGAATGACGGCCTCAGGATCACCGATCTGCATCAGGGCATCGTCTGGGGCACGCATACGGAACAGACGCGGCGTCATCCGCAGCTCATCAACCGCTTCGACTACGACGGCGATTACGGAACCGTCCTCAACCGTTTCCTGATCCAGGCAGCAATCGACTATCCGCTGACGGTTCACGGAACCGGGGGCCAGACGCGTGCCTTCATCCATATTCAGGACTCGGTGCGCTGCATCGAACTCGCGCTCAAGAACCCGCCGGCGCGCGGCAGCCGTGTCGAGATATTCAACCAGATGACGGAAACGCATCGCATCCGCGATCTCGCCGAGATGGTCGCACGCATGACCGGCGCGAAAATCGCCTGGCTTCCCAATCCGCGCAAGGAAGCGGCCGAGAACGAGCTCGTGGTGCAGAACGAGAAATTCCTCGCGCTCGGCCTCAATCCGGTTCGGCTCGAAGACGGACTGCTTTCGGAGATCGTCGATGTGGCGAAGAAATTCGCCTATCGCGTCGATCGCTCGCGCGTGCCGGCCATTTCCGCCTGGACGAAGGACATCGCCCCCTTGATCAACCACGATCCGGAGGGCAAGCGGCTGAAATCCGTTTCATGAGCCGCGTCTTCGCCAGTCCGGAGGGGCTCAGCCCCTCCTCTACGGTGACTGCGCGCCACGCTTTCGTGACGCTCGTCACCAATAGCGACTACGCGCTCGGTGCGCGGGCCCTGCTCAGATCGATCCGCCTCACCCGCACGCCCGCCGATATCGTCGTGCTCCACACCGGCGGGGTGGATGCCGCCGCTCTCGAGCCGCTGCGCGAATTCGACTGCCGCCTGATCCAAACCGACCTGCTGCCGCTCTCGGACGAATTCAACGCCCGACATCAACGCCGCAACGTGCATGAGCAGGCACCCTTCACCAAAGGACGCAAGCCCGATTTCCATTCGCCGCTCGACAATTTCTGCAAGATAAGGCTGTGGCAACTCGTGGAATACGAACGCTGCATCTTCATCGATGCCGACGCGATCGTGTTGCGCAACATCGACAAGCTGTTTTTCTATCCGGAATTTGCCGCGGCGCCGAACGTCTATGAGAGTCTCGCGGACTTCCACCGCCTGAACTCCGGCGTCTTCGTCGCCGAGCCGGCCGTCGCGACCTTCGAGAATATGCTCGCGGCCCTCGATGCGCCGGACGCCTTCTGGCCGCGCACGGACCAGACCTTTCTGCAAAGCTTCTTCCCCGATTGGCATGGACTGCCGGTGACGATGAACATGCTGCAATATGTGTGGTTCAACCTGCCTGAGCTTTGGGACTGGCGCTCGATCGGGGTGCTTCACTACCAGTATGAAAAGCCGTGGGAAAAGGATCATCCGCGCGCGGACGTGCTGCGCCCGCTGATCGATCTCTGGCACGCCTATCTGACCGGCAGGGAGATTCCGGATATTGCCGGTCTTCCCAATCCGCCGCAGGCGGGTCCGACGTCGCCATGACCCGCGTTCTCGTCTCCGGCGGCACCGGATTCGTCGGCCGCTTCATCGTCGAGCACCTGCTGGCAAACGGCTATGAAGTCACGGTCGGCGGGCGCTCTCCGCCCCCTGCTGGCCTGTATTCGCAACGGGTGTCCCATGTGCCGCTGCGTCTCGATGCGGATGCGGACCAGGCGTGCGCGTTCGACGATATCTATTATTTCGTCCATGCCGCCTTCGAGCATGTCGAGGGCAGATATCGCGGAGGAGAGGGTGATGACCCCCAGGGGTTCCGCCGCGCCAATCTCGACGGCTCCGTTCGCCTGTTCGAGGAAGCGCGCGCCGCCGGCGTACGCCGCTGCGTTTTCCTGTCGAGCCGCGCGGTCTACGGCGACACGGCGGCGCCGCCCCTTGTCGCAGAGACCTCACCTGCCGCTCCGGACACGCTCTACGGACAGGTAAAGCTCGCCACCGAGAACGCCTTGAAGTCGATGGCCGACCACAGTTTCGTCACGACGAGCCTGCGCGTCACCGGTGTCTATGGTCCCGCGGGCCCGGGACGAAAACACAAGTGGAGCGATCTCTTTTCCGATTACATTGCCGGCCGGCCGGTACCAGGGCGCATCGGCACGGAAGTCCACGGCGACGATGTCGCCCAGGCCGTCCGCCTCATGCTCGAGACCGAACCGGCGAGGATATCCGGTCAGGTGTTCAACGTCTCCGACGTGCTGACCGACAACCGCGAGATTCTCTCCTTTCTGCAAGCCGCAACCGGCTGTCCGCACCCGCTGCCGCCGGCAGCGGAAGCCGCCGAATTCAAGACGATGTCGACGGAGAAGCTGCGCGCTCTCGGCTGGATGCCGGGCGGAAGGGAAAGACTGGCTGCGACGATCCGGGAACTTGCGGGGAGACGGTGACCGGCAGGCGGATAGGGGGCGATTTCCACTCATCCGAGATCGACGACCACAATCTCCGGCGGCACGCCGAAACGGATCGGCGCGATGGAGCAGCCAAGGCCGCCCGAGACGATGAGGTTGCGATCATGCTCGACGATATGACCATAGGCGTACCGGTCACCGAAACGCGACGGCACGACGGGCGAGTGGCCGGCAAAGCGCACCTGTCCGCCATGGGTGTGACCGGATAGCGTCAATGCGACCCGCGAGGGCACCTTCGGAAAAATGTCCGGCTCGTGCGCGAGCAGGATCACTGGCGCCTCGTCCGTCACCTGTGCAAGCGTGCCATCGAGATCGTCGAGCCCACCCATCCACGCGCGTTTCCATTTCCGTCCCGGCAGGAGCGCAAGCTGGTCCTCGAGCCCTGCGAGCCAGAAAGGGAAGCCGCTCTTCTCAAGGCGGACCGCGCGATTGCTGTGCACCTGAATGCCGACCCCGGCCAATGCCCGATGGCCGAAGGTATCGCCGCCGCCGTTCTTCTGGGCCGTCATGTCTTCCCACCAATCATGATTTCCCATGATGGCATGGACGCCGAGGGGCGCCGTGAGGGTGGCAAGCGCCTTCGACCACTCGCTCGCATGGACATACCGCGTCACGAGATTCATCCCGGAAGCGTAGTCGCCGAGAAGGACTGTCACGTCGCCGCCGAGGTCGTTGGCGCGCTCGCAGATGGATGCGATGCGGCGCGCGGGCATCCAGGGTTCGCAGGCGTGAATATCCGCGAGCGCGACCAGGCGGAGCTTAAGGCCGGGCGTCCAGCCCGGTGGCGTCACGGCGTAGCGGGCCACCCTCAGACGCGCAAGCGGTTCGATGGCGAAGGCGTAGCTGCCCAGGGCCACGGCGCTCGCCAATCCACCGCCGAGGACCTTCATGAAGCCCCGCCGGGTGATCATTTCAGTCGTCCTCGAGCGTCAGCCGGAATTGGCTTGCCTCGACATCCCGTGGCGGATTGAGGCCGAGATGCTTCCAGGCATTCGCCGTGAGCACGCGACCACGCGGCGTGCGCTGGATGAATCCCTGCTGGATCAGATAGGGCTCGATGATGTCTTCGATCGCGTCGCGCGGCTCGGAAAGCCCGGCGGCGATGGTCTCGATCCCCACCGGCCCGCCGCCGAAATTCTGGGCGATCATCGTCAGATACCGCCGGTCGAGCTGGTCGAGACCCATGCTGTCGACGAGCAGCCGGGTCAGCGCCTCGTCGGCAATCTTCCGCGTCACGGCCTCCGCCCGTGCGACTTCGGCGAAGTCGCGCACCCGGCGCAGGAGACGGCCGGCAATGCGAGGCGTGCCGCGCGCACGGCGGGCAATCTCGCGCGCGCCTTCGTCGGTCATGCCGAGACCCATCAGCCGCGCGCCACGCCGGACGATCAGCTCCAACTCCTCGACCGTATAGAAATTGAGCCGCACGGGGATGCCGAAGCGATCGCGCAGCGGCGTCGTCAGCAGTCCGAGGCGCGTCGTCGCCGCCACCAGGGTGAACTTCGCGAGATCGATCTTCACCGAACGGGCCGCCGGCCCCTCGCCGATGATGAGGTCGAGCTGGAAATCCTCCATGGCCGGATAGAGGATTTCCTCGACGGCGGGATTGAGGCGGTGGATTTCATCGATGAAGAGCACGTCGCGCTCTTCGAGGTTGGTCAGCAGCGCCGCAAGGTCACCGGCCTTGGCGATAACCGGCCCGGAAGTCGAGCGAAAATTGACGCCGAGCTCCTTTGCCATGATCTGCGCCAGCGTCGTCTTGCCGAGCCCGGGCGGACCGACGAAGAGCACGTGGTCGAGCGCTTCGCCGCGGTTGCGCGCCGCCTCGATGAAAATCTTCAGATTGGCGCGCGCTTCAGCCTGGCCGGTGAAGTCGTCGAGCGTCTGCGGGCGCATGGTCGCATCGAGGTCTTCGCCTCGCTTTTCCGGCGCGATCAGACGTGCGGCTTCGCTCATGTCATTGCTTCCGTTTCGGGCTGTCCGCGGCCATAGGGGCACCGGCGTTGAGGCGCGGTCACCGTCGCTGCCGCGCTCAACCATAATAGCGGCGCCCGGATCAATCCAGCGAGAACGGCCAGCGTCCCTCTATTCCAATGCTTTTGTGGCCGCAGGAAGGCTCGCCGCTTCCTCACCGCGACAACTCCTTCAAGCCGAGGCGGATCAGCTTGGCGCTGTCGCCGCCCTCCCCGCCGTTTTTCAGCGCAGCCGCAACGGCATTGGCCGCCTGGTCTCGCGAATAGCCGAGATTGGTGAGCGCCGAGACCGCGTCCGCAACCGGCGCCGCGGCAACGCCTTCGCCGAGCTCCTGCTTCAGGCCGATCGACGGTGCCATCTCGCCGGCGAAGGCGGGAGCCTTGTTCTTGAGTTCGGTGACGATACGCACGGCAACTTTCGGACCCACGCCCGGCGCGCGCGAGATCGACGTCTTGTCCTGCAAGGCGATCGCGTTGGCGAGTTCCCCGGGGTCAGCGTAGAGAGCACTGCCAGCGCCACCTTGGATCCCACACCCTGAACGCTCTGAAGCAGGCGGAACCATTCGCGTTCCAACGCGCTCAGGAACCCGAACAGCTTCAGCTGATCCTCGCGGACATAGGTCTCGATGAAGAGAACGGCCGCCTCTCCGGCGCTTCCGAGCTTTCCGAGCGTGCGCGCCGAACAATGGGCGACATACCCGACCCCATGCACGTCGAGAACCACGTGATCCTCGCCGATCTCGTCTATCGTGCCCTTGAGCTTGCCGATCATCTGGTCTCTCTGGATGGTGTTGGTCCGTCGTCTTTGAAGAAATGCCGTTGCCCGGCCTAGCCCGCAAGCGCCGCAAGGCGGCTCGTCACCGCCTGCCTGTTATGGGCATGGCAGATGGCGATGGCGAGCGCGTCGGCGGCATCATTGCCTTTGAACTCGGCCTTGGGCATCAGCACCTTCAGCATCATGTGTATCTGCTGCTTTTCGCCGTGGCCAACGCCGATCACGGCCTTCTTGACGGCGTTTGGCGCATATTCCGCGACCCTCAAGCCCGCCCGGGCCGGCACCAGCATGGCGATGCCGCGCGCCTGGCCGAGCTTCAGCGTCGCCGTCGCATCCTTGTTGACGAAGGTCTGTTCGACAGCGGCCTCGTGCGGCTGATAGCCGTGCACCACCTCGGCAAGCCCGTCATGCAGCTGGCAGAGGCGGGAGGCAAGGTCCATCTCGCCATCGGAAGTGACGGTGCCGGAAGCGATGAAACGCAGCGAATTGCCGAGTGTTTCGATGACCCCCCAGCCGGTGCGCCTCAAGCCCGGATCGATGCCGATGATGCGAATCGTAGTCTGCATGCTTCACCCTATTTCGGTCGGCGCGACGCTGCCAGCAAAAAGTGAACAAAACAAAAACATTGCACAGAAATGGTCGCGCTTTGCCTAAAAGCGCCGGCGCACCCTTGGCGTAAGGAAACTTGAACCTACATTGCGGAAGATCAATTTCTCTTAATTGAAAGCCCCGCCATGATCCCCTTCTCCATTCTCGACCTGTCGCCGATCACCGAAGGGGGCAGCATCGCAGAGTCGCTCGAAAATTCGCGGCGGCTGGCAATCGCCGCGGAGGAGAACGGCTACGAGCGCTTCTGGCTGGCCGAACACCATGGCATGAAAGGCATTGCCAGCGCCGCGACTTCTCTCGTGATTTCGCATGTGGCTTCCGCCACGCGGACGATCCGCGTCGGCTCCGGCGGCATCATGCTTCCCAATCATTCACCGCTCGTCATTGCCGAGCAATTCGGCACGCTTGCGGCGCTTTACCCCGGCCGCATCGATCTCGGCCTCGGCCGCGCGCCCGGCACGGACATGAGAACGGCGCAGGCGCTCCGCCGCAACATGGAGGCGAGCGCCAACAACTTCCCAAACGATGTCGTCGAACTGCAGGCGTTGCTCGGCCCGGCGACCGAAGACCAGAAGATCATCGCCGTTCCGGGCGCGGATTCGAATGTGCCGATCTGGCTGCTCGGTTCGAGCCATTTCAGCGCCCATCTCGCCGGCATGCTCGGCCTTCCCTTCGCCTTCGCCTCGCATTTCGCGCCGGACATGCTGCTTTCCGCGCTCGAAATATATCGCGAGCGCTTCACCCCGTCGCCCCAGCTCGACAAGCCGCATATCATGGTGGGCGTCATGGGCGTCGCCGCGGACACCGACGATGAGGCGAACCACCTCTTCACCTCAATGCAGCAATCCTTCGTCGCGCTTCGCCGCAATGCCCGCGGGCGCTTTCCGCCGCCGGTCAAATCGATGGAGGGCCTCTGGAGCCAGGACGAGAAGATTTTTGTCGACCATGCAATGAGCTACGCGGTGGTCGGCGGCCCCGAGACGATCCGCCGAAAGATCGAGGCATTCGTGGATCTCACCAGGGCGGACGAGCTGATCGTCTCAATGCCGATCTTCGACATGGAAGCGCGATTGCGTTCGGTGAAGTTGTT
Organism: Sinorhizobium prairiense; assembly: GCF_029201645.2. Classification (NCBI taxonomy): domain Bacteria; kingdom Pseudomonadati; phylum Pseudomonadota; class Alphaproteobacteria; order Hyphomicrobiales; family Rhizobiaceae; genus Sinorhizobium; species Sinorhizobium prairiense. The sequence goes on along the minus strand of NZ_CP104131.1, from coordinate 268,258 downwards.
TGCCCAAGCGCAACGCGATCTCGCCGCCGCCTGACGCGAACAGCAATTGACCCGCATCGCTCGGAGCGATGCGGGTCAATTGCATTGGGATGCTCCGGAGGCGCTCAGGCAGAAAGCTTCGCCAGAACCTCGTCGGAGACCTCGAAGTTCGAATAGACGTTCTGGACGTCGTCGTCATCTTCGAGATTGTCGATGAGCTTCATCAGCGACTGTGCCTTTTCCTCATCCACCGGCACGGTATTCTGCGGCTTCCAGACGGCCTTTACGGTCTCCGCCTCGCCGAGCGCGCCTTCGAGCGCCTTCGATACTTCGCCGATATCCTCGAAGCCGCAGGTGATGGTGTGGCCTTCCTCATCGGTCTCGACGTCGTCGGCACCCGCTTCGATTGCCGCTTCCATCACCTTGTCGGCGTCGCCGGCGGAAAGCTTGTAGGTGATTTCACCGACGCGATCGAAGGAGAAGGAAACCGAACCGGTTTCGCCGAGCGCCCCGCCCGCCTTGGTGAAGGTGGAGCGTACGTTGGAGGCGGTGCGGTTGCGGTTGTCCGTCAACGCCTCGACGATGACTGCGACGCCGCCCGGGCCGTAGCCCTCGTAGCGGACTTCTTCGTAATTCTCGGCATCGCCGCCCGCAGCCTTCTTGACCGCGCGCTCGATATTGTCCTTCGGCATCGACTGCGCCTTGGCGTTCTGGATCGCCAGACGCAGGCGCGGGTTCATCGTCGGGTCGGGAAGGCCGGTTTTTGCTGCGACGGTGATTTCGCGCGCGAGCTTGGAAAACATTTTGGAGCGCACCGCATCCTGACGGCCCTTGCGGTGCATGATGTTCTTGAACTGTGAATGGCCAGCCATGACGCCCTCTGCATGCGTGATTTCGGTGAGATCGGGCGCCTTATAGTTTCATTGCCGCGTCCAGTCCAGCAGGCGCGTCGTGTTTTCAGGAGACGGAAATGCGCTGCGGCGGTCCTCAAACACCCTGCAGGACATAGATGAGCGGTCTCCTCGGCAGGGAGCGCAGCGACACCTTCACGGAAGGCTCCGTGGCGAAGCGCTTGTCGAAGTCGTCTCCGAACATCGCCAGAAAGTTGTTGGTCATCGGCCTGTGCATCGGCAGGATCAGCGCCGAGCGCAGTCGCGAGACGACGCGGCTCATGCTCTCCGCTCCCATCGTCAGACCGCCGTCCACCGGCACCATGAGCACGTCGATCCGGCCGATTTGCCGGTAATGGCTTTCGTCGAGCTCGTGGTGCAGATGGCCGAGATGGCCGATGCAGAGCCCGGCAATCTCGAAAATGAAGATCGAATTGCCGTCCCGTTCCATTCCCTCGAAACCCGAACGGATATCCGTGGTCACATTGCGGATATAGGCGTCGCCGACGACGAGGTCATGATCCGCCGGCTCGCCGTTGTCGCCCCAGCCGTGCAGGACATGCCGGATCGCCGGATCCGGCGCCAGGGTGTAATGACTGGAATGGGCCCTGTTCATCGTCACCACCGTTGGCGGCGACGGAGTGCGGAACCAGCCGTTGTAGTCGGTGGCGATCGAAACTCCCCCGGCGTTTCGATCAGGAAGGTCGAATGACCGAGAAAGGTGATCGTCACCTCGCTTGTGTCGGCAGATGCCGCGGGAGCGGCGGCGGGGGCCGAGAAGCTGGCGAACGTCGCCGCCGGCGTGGCTGCCGCGATCGCTTGGCATTGGCTCACATGGGCTTCCGCCTGCTGCGCGTGCGCCGGTGTCGGCCAGAGCGCATGGATAATCCAGATGACGGTCACGGTGTAGGCAAGGTATCGCAGCAGCATCCTTCACCTCTCACATGTGCGGGAAGAAAAACTTGCTCTGGTACTCCGCCCGCATAGCGCATTGCTGCTCATGCCGGGCGGCACGCAGGATCATTCAAGGCCGCGATCGCGTCCAGCGTCTAACGACCGGCGGCCGCTCACAATTGCGTCATTGCCGATGCACTGGTCTCTTCACTCCCCCGGCGCCGGCGCCGGCGCGGCAGCCGGTGCACGCTTGCGCCGCAATGAGCGCAGGGCCACATAGAAGACCGGCGTCAGGAACAGGCCGAGGACGGTGACCCCGAGCATGCCGGCAAAGACCGCCGTGCCGAGCGACTGGCGCATTTCGGCGCCGGGTCCCGTGGCGATGACGAGCGGCACGACGCCGAGGATGAAGGCGAAAGCGGTCATCAGGATCGGCCGCAGCCTCAGCCGGCTCGCATCGATCGCCGCCTCGATCGGCGTCTTGCCCTCCTCCTCGCCCTGGCGGGCGAATTCCACGATGAGGATCGCGTTCTTCGCGGCAAGACCGATCAGGACGATAAGCCCGATCTGGGTCAGCACATTGTTGTCGAAGCCCCGGATCGAAACGCCGAGAAGCGCCGCGAGCACGGCAAGCGGCACGATCAGGATGATGGCCAGCGGCAGCACCCAGCTTTCGTATTGCGCAGAGAGCGCCAGGAAAACGAAGACCACCGAAAGCGCGAAGATGAAGACCGCAGTGTTGCCGGTCTGGCGCTCCTGCAAAGCGAGTTCCGTCCATTCGAAGGTGGTGCCCTGCGGCAGGATCTGACCTGCAAGTGCTTCCATCTTGTCCAGGGCGCTGCCCGTCGAAACGCCCGGCGCCGGATTGCCCTGAACGGGGACCGAGACATACATGTTGTAGCGCTGGACGAGCGCCGGTCCGCTCGTATCGCGGATCTCGACGAGCGTGCCGAGCGGCACCAGGGCGCCCGAGGCGGAGCGTACCTTAAGCGCAAGTATGTCCTCCCGCTCCAGCCGGAATTGCTGGTCGGCTTGGGCACGGACCTGATAGACGCGGCCGAAGGCGTTGAAATCGTTGACGTAGGACGTCCCCAGATTGATCGAGAGTGTCTCGAAAATATTGGGAATCGGCACGTTCAGCGCCCGCGCCTTGTCGCGATCGATCGCCAGGAAGAATTGCGGGCTGGAGGCCGTGAAGGTGGTGAAGACGCCGGTCAGCCCCTCCGTCTGGTTGGCCGCTCCCATCATCTGATGGGCGAGCCCGAGCGCCCGGCGCATGTCGGCGCTCTGGCGGTCCATGATCTGCATCTTGAAGCCGCCCGAATTGCCGATGCCTCGCACGGAGGGTGGCGGAACGGCGATGATGAAAGCCTCCTGAATGCCTTGCATCGCACCGAAGATCTGGCCGATGATCTGTTCCGCGCTCTGCTTTTGCTCGAGGCGTTCTTCGAAACTGTCGAAGGGCGTGAATATCACGCCGGAATTGGATGCATTGGTGAAGGTCGCGCCGTTGAAACCGGCAAAGGCGACCGCATCCTTTACGCCGGGTACCTCCCGGATAATCTCCGAGGCCCGCCGGACGACCTTATCGGTGCGCTCGAGAGAGGCACCGTCCGGAAGCTGAATGACGACGATGGCATAGCCCTGGTCCATCGTGGGTATGAAGCCGCGAGGCACGACCTGTGCCATGTACCAGGTGGCTCCGAGCAGGGCGACGAAGACGACGAGCGCCCCGGCTAAGGCGATCCGCGTCCTGACGAGGTGGCGCACCGTCCATGCATACCCATCGGCCATGCGGTCGAAGCCGCGGTTGAAGCCGTTGGCAAAACCGCGGCCGATCCGCGTCAGGGGATTGCGGCTCTCATGCTCGTGGTTCTCGTGCGGCCGCAACAGGATTGCGGCAAGCGCCGGCGAGAGCGTCAGGGAATTGACCGCGGAGATCACCGTCGCGACTGCGATCGTCACCGCAAATTGCAGGTAGAACTGCCCGGCAATACCCGGAATGAACGCGGTCGGCACGAACACTGCCGTCAGGACGAGCGAGATCGCGATGACCGCGGCGCCCACCTCGTCCATCGTCACATGCGCCGCCTCTCGCGGCGTCATCCCGCGCGCAAGGTTGCGCTCGACGTTCTCGACAACGACGATCGCGTCGTCGACCACGATGCCGATCGCGAGAACCAGGCCGAACAGCGTCAGCATGTTCAGTGAAAAGCCGAAGGCATAGAGAAGCGCGAATGTGCCGACGAGCGAAACGGGGATGGCGACGATCGGAATGATCGCCGTGCGCCACGACTGCAGGAACACGATCACGACCAGAGCGACGAGGAGCGCGGCTTCCCCGATCGTCTTGTAGACCTCGTCGATGGATTCCGAGATGAATTCCGTTGGGTTGTAGATGATCCTGTATTCGAGCCCTTCAGGAAAATCCCGCGAAAGTTCGGTCATCGTCGCCTGGATCGCGTCGGCCGCAGCGAGCGCATTGCTGCCGGGGCGGGAGAAGATGCCGAGCGCGACGGCGGGGCTGCCGTTGAGATAGCTGTTGGTCACGTATTCGCGCGCACCGAGTTCGATGCGGGCGACGTCCTGCAACTGGACGAGCCTGCCTTCTTCGGTCGCTTTGACGATGACGTAGCGGAACTGACGGGCGTCGCTGAAGCGGCCGTCGGTGGTCACCGTATACTGGAAGGCGCTGTCGCTCGACATCGGCGGACCGCCGATGGATCCGCCCGAGACCTGGACGTTCTGCTCGCGCAGCGCGGAGACGACATCGCCTGCAGTCATGCCGTAGGCGGAGAGCTTCTGCGGGTCGAGCCAGATGCGCAGCGCATATTCACGCTCGCCGAACAGAAGAACGTCGCCGACTCCGTCCAGCCGGACCAATATGTCGCGAATGCGCGTGCGGGCGTAGTTGGAAACATAAAGCTGGTCATAGCGGTCGTTCGGCGAAAGCAGATGAACGACCATCATCAGGTCCGGCGAGCTCTTCGTCGTGGTTACGCCGATGCGCCGGACTTCCTCGGGAAGCCGGGGCTCGGCGATCGAGACACGGTTCTGCACCAGCACCTGCGCCTGATCGAGATCGGTCCCGAGCTTGAAGGTGATCGTCAGCGCCATCGAGCCGTCAGCGGTGGCATAGGAGGACATGTAGAGCATGTTCTCCACGCCGTTGATCTCCTGCTCGAGCGGGGTGGCAACGGTATTGGCGACGGTCTCAGCATCCGCGCCCGGATAGGAGGCGCGCACGACGATGGTAGGCGGCGCGATCTCCGGATACTGCGCCACCGGAAGCTGGAAATAGGCGATGCTGCCGACGATCAGCAGAACGATCGAAAGCACCGACGCGAAGATCGGTCTGTCGACAAAGAAATGCGCGAACCTCATTGGGCATTCTCCGCCGATTGCGCGGCCTCGGGGGGCAGGACGATGAGCTCGGGCTTGACCTTTACGCCCGGCCGGACGCGCATGAGACCGTTGACGACGATCGTCTCCTCCCCGTCAAGCCACTGCGGATGACCCTGTAACCGTGGAGCCTGGGACCAAGACGCACCGGTTTGGTTGCGACGCTGCCATCCTCGCCGACCGTGTAGACGATGCGTTCGTTCTGGTCGGCGGCGATTGCCTCGTCAGGCACCAGAACCGCCCGGTAGGTGTTCGATCCCTCCACTTCTACGCGGCCGAACAGGCCGGGCTGCAGGATCAATTTGGGGTTTGCGAGGCGCGCGCGCACCCGCATCGTACCCGTCTGGTTGTCGACCCGGTTCTCCGCGAAGTCGAGCTTGCCCTCGAATGGCGGCTCGTTGGCGTCGGCGATCGTGACCAGCACCGGGATGGAGCCCGCCCCCTCCTGCAAAGCGCTGCCGCGGTCCCGAGCCGTACGCGCATAGGAGAGCAGCCGGCGCTCGTCGACGTCGAAATAGAAATCGATCGGATCGAGCGAGACGATCGTCGTCAGCACCGTCTGGTCCGCTTGTACCAGATTGCCGGGGGAAATGAGACGCCGGTCGACGCGTCCGCTCAGCGGCGCCGTGATGGTCGTGTAATCCAGATCCAGCTTTGCGCGCTCGACGGCCGCCTCGGCGCCGCGCACATTCGCCTGGGCCGCGAGCAGCGCACGGCGGTCGTCATCGAGCCTGGACACCGAGAGCGTGCCCGATCCCGCGAGCGATTCCGTTCGCTTGAACGTGGTCTCCGCGAAGACAAGGGTCGATCGCGCAGCCTCGAGCGAGGCTTCCGCCTGGGAAAGGGCGGTGCGGAACGGCCGCTGGTCTATGACGAAGAGCTTGTCGCCCTTCTTCACCATGGCGCCGTCGGTGAAGAAGACCTGATCGAGATAGCCGCCGACCCGTGCGCGGATCGCGACCTGGTCGACCGCTTCGAAGCGGCCGATGAATTCGTCGGCGTCGACGACATCGCGCACGACCGGTTTGGCGACGGTCACCGTCGGCAACTGCGCATCCTGCGCGCCTGCCGGGACCGAAACGAGAAGGGAGACGAAAAAGCCGGCGATGGCCGGCAGACGCCACTTTCGCAACATGCACGCTCTCCAGATATCTGAACGTCAGATCGCCGGCACCGGGACTGCAATTGGTGCGGCGCCTTTGGATACCGGAGCGCCACAGCGACTCTGTGCGCCCGACCGAGCTGCGACGCTATGGAACTCCGGCTGCATTACCTGCATGTTTCCCTTGATCGTTTTCGGTCAAAGGAAGACACATGCAGCAATCAAAATGCTGCAGCGACCTCTGCGCGTCTGAGGAACGCGCGGCGCTGTACGCCGGGATGAGCGAAAGTATGGGCGCCTCCGACCGCATCCCGTTTCAATTATTGGCATGGAAACTTACGAATAGCGGCCGCGTGCGGTGCGGCTCTCATTTTGGTCGCTAACCTGCCACCATTTGGCGGGTCTGTCACCCTTGAAAAAGGAGATCCGAACAGAGCGCCCGCATCCGGAAATGGATGCGCAGACGGAGGAAGCCCAGCCGCTCAAACCCAGAATTGCGGGATCGTCTCAGCTAGGCGCGGGCCGATCCTGAGCGGCGCGATCTTTTCCGCCAACCCCGTCCGGTCCGAAATCTCGATCCCGACGCCACAGATGGTCGCCGGGCCGGATGCCGCTTCGAAGCGACCCTTGGGCATCTTCGAGATGAAGCGGTTGAGCGGCTCTTCCTTGTCCATCCCCAAGGACGAGTCGTAGTCGCCGCACATGCCGGCATCGCTCATATAGCCGGTGCCACCGTTGAGTATCTGATGGTCCGCCGTCGGCACATGGGTGTGCGTGCCGACCACCAGGCTGGCACGCCCGTCGACGAAGTGGCCGAAGCATTGCTTCTCGCTCGTGGCCTCGGCGTGAAAATCGAAGACGACTGCATCGGCCTGCTCGCCGAGCGGGCAGGCGTCGAGGATCGCCTCGGCCGTCTTGAAGGGATCGTCGAGCTCGGGATGCATGAAGACGCGCCCCATGACATTGGCAACCAGAACGCGGGCGCCGTTTCGCGCGAAGAAGAGATTGGAACCGCGACCCGGAGTCCCGGCAGGATAGTTTGCCGGCCGCAGGAACTGATCGTGCCGCTCGCAGAAGACCACCGCCTCCTTCTGATCCCAGACGTGATTGCCGGTGGTCACTACGTCGGCACCGGCGCTGATCGTCTCGAGAAAGATGTCTTCGGTTATGCCGAATCCGCCGGCAGCGTTCTCGCCATTGACGATGACGAAGTCGAGCTTGAGATCGCTCACGAGTCCCGGGAGGCGCTCCCAGACGGCCATGCGGCCCGTCTTGCCCACCATATCCCCCAGAAACAGAAGTCGCATGCCGTTCAATCCCGCTTGGACCAAGGCAATCTGGATCGACTCCAATTCATGCACGTGGTCGGTTCAATGAATTTTAAGCAGGATGTGGCGGAATCCGCGCAAAATCCTCATCCCGCTCAGAAATGCCGAAAACCGCTCTCCGTCAATACGGCGTCCAGCGCCACGTCGTGCGGTTCAGCCGGCACTGATGCCACTTCCTGGCAGTCGAATGCAATCCCGATCAGGCGCGGCATGTGGCCTTTGCGGCGCAGCCGGTCGATCGCCCGATCATAATAGCCGGCGCCATAGCCGATCCGATGGCCCACGGCATCGAAGGCCGAGAGCGGTACGAGCATGATGTCCGGATCGACTTCCGGCGCATCGGGGCCGGGGCCGGTGGTGCCGAAGCCGGTTTCGACGACCGCGATGCCGTCGAGCAGTTCCCGGAAAACGATGGCCTTGCTGTCCAGGATCACCGGCAGGCAGAGGCGCGCACCGCGATCCCTGAGCCGCACCATCAGCGGCCGGACGTCGGCCTCCGAACGGATCGGCCAGAAGCCCGAGACGACGTGTCCGGGATCGAGCGCGATGACCTCGGCCGCATGATCGGCCATGGCAAGGCTCGCCTCGATACGCGCTTCCGCCGGCATGGCATCGCGGAGCGCCAGGCGCTCCTTCCTCAAAGCTGCTTTCAGATCCTTGGGTGACATCCAACCTTCCCCTGCGGGCGAATATTGCCGCGGTGATCAACCTCAACGCCATGCCATAGCGCAAAACGACCCCGAAGCGGAACCATGCGGGCGCCGCTTTCGCAATACTTCGCGACTCGTGCGTGTGCCACAATGGCTTAGGGATGCCAATTCTCGAAGGAAGTTGCCTCAGAGCATCCAGTGCAGATGCCGGACTGCGTCACGGTGGCGCCGGTCTTCCTCGCATCCGAGGCGATACGTGGCGGGGATAGCGGCGTCTGCCAGAAGGTGCCGGTCGCCGCGGCGGCTCACCAGCGCCCATTGCGTGCGAAGCGAAAGCCACAGCCGCCAGCGCGCAAGGGCCGTCGCAAGCGGCGGGGAGGAGCTTCTGACGGGCTGTGCTGAGACGACCAGAACGGGCATGGCGAGGACCTCGGAAGGATGGCGACAGGTCCATCTTTGCGCCGTCCTTGACATGTGACAAATGAATTGCAACCATGCCTGTCATCAGCATTTCTTATGGCAGCGACATGACCGCACCGCTCGACAGCGACCTGCTCAGAACCTTCCTGGCGGTGGCCGACACCGGCAATGTCACACGCGCTGCCGACATGGTGCGGCGCACCCAATCGGCCGTCAGCATGCAGATCCGCAGGCTTGAGGATCTCATCGGATCCGCGCTCTTCGAACGCCATTCGCGTGGCGTGATACTGACCGTTGAGGGCCGGCGCCTTGTCGACAATGCGCGCCGGATCGTTACCCTTCTCGACGATACGGCTGCGGCGATGCGCTCACCGGCGCTCGACGGGTCCGTCCGGATCGGGATTTCCGAGGAATATGTCAATTCCACCCTGCCGAAGGCGCTCGGCGCTTTCGCGGCCATTCATCCCGGCGTCGAAGTGACGGTGCGTCAGGAAACCTCCATGGCCAACTCGGCAGCGCTCGCGGCCGGAGAACTCGACATCGCCGTCGTCTTCGAGCCGGGCGGACGAACCCGCAGCGAGGTTCTGATGGTAAACCCAACCGTTTGGGCGACCTCCGAGCAGCATGGCACCCATTTGCGGCAGCCCCTGCCCATCGCGACCTATACTTATGCGGAAGGCGGCTGGTGCGACGACCTGGCCCTGCGCAGCCTGACGACCCGGAATATCGAGAACCGCGTCGCCTATGTGAGCCGCACGAGCGGCGGGCTCATCGCCGCCGTCGTTTCAGGCCTCGCCATTGCGCCCCTGTCGCGAAGCACCATACCGCCCGGCTGCCGCGAGCTTACCGAGGCGGATGGCTTCGGCATCATCGATATGTCGAATGTCGTGCTGCGGACGAGACGCGGGAACCGGTCGCCGACGGTCGACGCGATGGCGGATGCAATCCGCCGCGCGTTCCGGGCACCGAGCGAGAAGGAAAGGGAAGAAGTGCGATCCACGACGACCGATGGAGAGTTTACGATCCCGGGTACCTACTAGGTAGGTGGGCACCGTATGCCCGGACCCACGGGTCCGGCCAGGGACAGTTCCCTTGAGATCGTGTATGGCCCCGGGGATTGTGGTTCCTGTCGGGAAGCGCAGATCGCCCGGCAGATATAGAGCGTCCCGGGGCTTTTCACCAGAGCCGGATGCCGTGGAGCTGCATAATTTCTGCGAAATCGCAGGCCGGACTCAATTTGTCGGGGGAGTCGGCCGCCCGTTGAGCTTGGCGGCGATGTCCTGAATCTGCGCCGTCACTTCACCGAGCGCCGAGGCAAGCGCCTCCTCGCTTCTCGTGTGATCCGAAAGCGCGGTGTCGCGGCCCCTCTTCAGATCGTCCACTTCGGCCTCGATACTCTTCAGCCGGCGATTGACCTCGCTCAACTCGTCCATGACCATGATGCCTGCCATGACGGTGATCCTGAGGTCGCCTATTTCGCCGAACTGGGCCTTCAGATGGCCGACATACTGGTCGAACCTGGTCGCGAGGTCGCCGAGGTGCTCTTCCTGCCCTTCCTCGCAGGCCATGCGATAGGCCTTGCCGTCGATCGTTACCGTCACCTGCGCCATACGTTCAGAACCTCAGCGATCCAGCACCGCGCGAATGGTCTCCATCGCCGTCACGAGACGACGGGATACCTCGCGATTGACCTCTTCCAACCGGTTGGCGCGGAATTGGGATTGGTCGAGTTCCTGTGCCAGGCGAGACCGGTCCTCATTGACCCGCCTGACCTCGCCTTCGAACTCGCTCACATCCTTTTCCTTGTCGAAGCGGCCGTCGATCGCGATTTCAAGTGACTGAACCGCGTTGCGCAACTCGTCGATCGCCGCCTTGACCGTCTTTGCCGGCATGTCTTCCGATACCTCTCTAGGGGGAGCGGCTTCGCCCTGCCCTAAAACAAAGTGCGGAGCGCTTGCACCTTGCCTGGACGGGCCTCGCTCCAAGGCCGAATCGTAGAGCTTTCATCACTTCGGCCCTTTTCTTTTTTAAACCTATTACGCAAGTCTCAACAATGCCAAGCGCGGCATTGAACTGCGGAAGCTGTGGATGGTCGATTTCGCCTCCCGAACCGGCAACCGGCCGGCGGCGTTCCTGCCGTTCGAGAGACACCGCGCGGGGGCCGCCGCATTTGGTCGCGGAGGGCCCGTATTTATTGACTCGGCTCACGCACCTGCTATGTGTCTGCCGCTTCTCATGCGGTCTTTGGAGGATAGAGACCGTCCCCTGACCACCGAACGCAAACGGAACAGTCATGATCTCTCGCGAAAAACACGACCGGATGGCGAATGCAATCCGCTTCCTCTCCATGGACGCCGTCGAGAAGGCAAATTCCGGCCACCCCGGCCTCCCGATGGGCGCCGCCGATATCGCAACAGTGCTGTTCACCCGCTATCTGAGCTTCGACCCTAAAAACCCCGCCTGGCCGAACCGCGACCGCTTCGTCCTGTCGGCCGGCCATGGGTCCATGCTGCTCTATTCGCTGCTCTACCTCACGGGCTACGACGACATCACCATCGACGAGATCAAGAACTTCCGCCAGCTGGGTTCGCGCACGGCGGGCCATCCGGAATACGGCCACGCCGCCGGCATCGAGACGACCACCGGTCCGCTCGGCCAGGGCATTGCCAATTCCGTCGGCATGGCGATCGCCGAACGCAAGCTGCGCGAGGAGTTCGGCAGCGAGTTGATGGAGCATTATACCTATGTGCTGGCCGGCGACGGCTGCCTGATGGAAGGCATCAGTCAGGAAGCGATCGCGCTTGCCGGCCACCTGAAGCTCAACAAGCTGATCGTCTTTTGGGACGACAACAACATCTCGATCGACGGTCCGATCTCCATTGCCGACTCGACCGACCAGCACGCCCGCTTCCGCGCCAGCAAATGGCACACGATCGCCATCGACGGCCATGATCCCGAAGCGATCGCCGCCGCGATCGAGGAAGCCCAGAAGTCCGACAAACCGACCATGATCGCCTGCAAGACCGTGATCGGCTTCGGTGCGCCGAACAAGGCCGGCACGCACAAGGTCCACGGCTCCCCGCTCGGCGCCGAGGAAATCGCCGCCACCCGCAAGGCGCTCGGCTGGGAAGCCGAAGCGTTCACGGTTCCCTCCGACGTGCTCGACGCCTGGCGCATCGCAGGCCTGCGGTCGGCCAAGGCGCGCAAGGAATGGGAAGAGCGGCTCGAAGCCGCAGAGGCGGAGAAGAAGGCGCAGTTCGTCCGCCGCTTCTCCGGCGAGCTCGAAGGCAGCCTCGCCTCGGCGATCGGCGCCTACAAGCAGAAGCTTGCCGAGACCAAGCCCTCGCCGGCGACGCGAAAGGCTTCGGAGGATGCGCTGGAAGTCATCAACGGCGTACTTGCCGAGACGATCGGCGGCTCCGCCGACCTGACCGGCTCCAACAATACCAAGACGAGCCAGACACACTCCATCACCCCGGACGATTTCTCCGGCCGTTATATCCACTACGGCGTGCGCGAGCACGGCATGGCGGCCGCAATGAACGGCATGGCGCTGCATGGCGGCCTCATCCCCTATTCCGGTGGCTTCCTGATCTTCTCGGATTACTGCCGCCCGTCGATCCGCCTTGCCGCGCTCATGGGCATCCGCGTCATCCACGTGCTCACGCATGATTCCATCGGTCTCGGCGAGGACGGGCCGACCCACCAGCCGGTCGAGCACATGGCCGCGCTTCGGGCCATCCCCAACCTTCTGATGTTCCGCCCCGCGGATGCGACGGAGACCGCCGAATGCTGGCAGCTTGCCCTGGAAAACCGCAAGCGCCCCTCCGGTCTTGCGCTCACCCGCCAGAACCTGATGGCGGTGCGCACGGAATATGAGGAGCAGAACCTCTGCGCCCGCGGCGCCTATGACCTGATCTCCGCAAGCGATGCGCAGGTGACGATCTTCGCCACCGGCTCGGAAGTCGAGATCGCCGTCAAGGCCTGCCAGACGCTGACCGCCAAGGGCATTGCGACGCGCGTCGTCTCCGTCCCCTGCTTCGAGCTTTTCGCCGAGCAGAGCGAAGACTACCAGCAGGCAATCATCGGCACGTCGCCGGTCAAGATCGCCGTCGAAGCCGGCATCCGCCAGGGCTGGGACCACTTCATCGGCAATGACGGCATCTTCATCGGCATGTCGAGCTTCGGTGCTTCGGGCCCCTACAAGGATCTCTACAAGCACTTCGGCATTACGCCAGAAGTCGTGGTTGCGTCCGCCGAAGCCAAGCTGTCCTGATCAAGCCAGGAGGACATTCCCCGATGCCCTCCTTTCCACCCCACGCATTCTGACAGGGAGAGACCCGATATGACAGTGAAAGTCGCCATTAACGGTTTTGGCCGCATCGGCCGTAACGTTCTCCGCGCCATCGTCGAATCCGGCCGCACCGACATTGAAGTCGTTGCCATCAACGACCTCGGTCCGGTCGAGACCAATGCTCACCTGCTGCGCTTCGATTCCATCCACGGCCGCTTCCCGGCCGACGTGAAGGTCGACGGCGACGCGATCGTCATCAACAACGGCAAGCCGATCAAGGTGACCGCCATCCGCAATCCGGCGGAACTGCCGCACAAGGAACTCGGCGTCGACATCGCGATGGAGTGCACCGGCATCTTCACCGCCCGTGACAAGGCAGCCGCTCACCTGGAAGCCGGCGCCAAGCGCGTCATCGTCTCGGCCCCGGCCGACGGCGCGGACCTGACCGTCGTCTACGGCGTCAACCACGACAAGCTGACGAAGGATCATCTCGTCATCTCCAACGCATCCTGCACGACCAACTGCCTGGTACCGGTCGCCAAGGTGCTGCACGATGCCATCGGCATCGATCACGGCATGATGACCACGATCCACTCCTACACCAACGACCAGCCGTCGCTCGACCAGATGCACAAGGATCTCTACCGCGCCCGCGCCGCGGCGCTGTCGATGATCCCGACCTCCACTGGTGCGGCCAAGGCGGTCGGCCTCGTTCTGCCGGAGCTCAAGGGCAAGCTCGACGGTATCTCGGTGCGCGTGCCGACCCCGAACGTCTCGGTGGTCGACCTGAAATTCGTCGCCAAGCGCGAGACGACCAAGGAAGAGATCAACGCCGCCATCAAGGCTGCCGCCGACGGCCCGCTCAAGGGCGTTCTCGGCTACACGCTTCAGCCGAACGTCTCGGTCGACTTCAACCATGACCCGCATTCCTCGGTCTTCCACATGGACCAGACCAAGGTGATGGAAGGCAAGTTCGTGTCGATCCTGTCCTGGTACGACAATGAATGGGGCTTCTCGAACCGCATGGCGGATACGGCGGTTGCCCTGAGCAAGCTCCTCTAAGACCGATGTTCCGGGCCCTTTCCTCAACGACGGTGCGCTGGCGCCCGCTCGAAGGGGAAGGGCTCGAACATCTGACGCTCAGGACTTTCGACACATCGCTCGGCGCGGCCATCCGCGCCGAAAGCGTTCTCATCGGCGAACGCGGCGCAACGGCCTATGGCGTTCGCTACCGGATCGACTGCGATGCCGGCTGGCGCGTCTATTCCTTTCTCATAGAGACGACCCAAGGGCTGAGGCTGCACCTCATGTCCGATGGGCACGGCCATTGGCGCAAAGCAGACGGAACGGCCTTGCCGCAATTCGACGGTTGCGTCGATATCGACCTGGCCGGCACGCCCTTCACGAATACGCTGCCGATCCGCCGCCTGGGCCTCACCCGGCAATCCGGCACCGCCAGGCTCGACATGCTTTACGTGCCCTTCGACAGCTTCGAACCGACCGTCGACGGTCAGCATTACACCTGCCTCGACGACGGGAAGCTCTACCGTTACGAGGCGGCGGACGGCAGCTTCACGGCGGACCTGCCAGTGGACGAGGATGGCCTCGTCATCGACTACCCTACCCTATTCCAGAGACTATCACCGGAGACCATCTGATGACTTTCAAGACTCTCGACGATCTGACCGACATCGCCGGCAAGCGCGTTCTCGTGCGCGTCGATCTGAACGTGCCTGTCAAGGACAATCAGGTGACCGACACCACCCGCATCGAGCGCGTGGCGCCGACCATTCGCGAACTCTCCGAGAAGGGCGCGAAAGTCGTTCTGCTCGCGCATTTCGGCCGGCCGAAGGGCGAGCCCGTCGCCGGCATGTCGCTGAAGGCGATCGCCCCCGCCGTCGAGGAGATTCTCGACCAGCGCGTCTATTTCGCTGCCGACTGCATCGGCGACAAGGCCGCCAACGCCATTGCCGAATTGAACGACGGCGAAGTGCTGCTGCTCGAGAATACCCGCTTCCACAAAGGCGAGGAGAAGAACGATCCGGACTTCGTGACGGCGCTCGCCGCCAATGGCGACATCTATGTCAACGACGCCTTCTCCGCCGCCCATCGCGCCCACGCCTCGACCGAAGGGCTTGCTCATCACCTTCCCGCCTATGCCGGCCGCACCATGCAGACGGAGCTCGAAGCGCTTGAAAAGGGACTCGGCAATCCGAAGCGCCCGGTGGTTGCGATCGTCGGCGGCGCCAAGGTCTCGACCAAGATCGACCTTCTGCAGAACCTCGTGAAGAAGGTCGACGCGCTCGTCATCGGGGGCGGCATGGCCAACACCTTCCTCGCGGCGCAAGGAGTCGATGTCGGAAAGTCGCTCTGCGAGCACGATCTTGCGGAGACCGCCAAGGCCATCCTCGCGGCGGCCTCGGAAGCGGGATGCGCAATCGTTCTTCCGGTCGACGGCGTCGTTGCCCGTGAGTTCAAGGCCGGTGCGGACAACGAGGCCGTCGATATCAACGCCATCCCTGCCGACGCCATGGTGCTCGACGTCGGGCCGAAATCGATCGATGCCATCAACGAATGGATCTCCCGCGCCGAAACGCTCGTGTGGAACGGCCCGCTCGGCGCCTTCGAGATCGCGCCGTTCGACAGGGCGACCGTGGCAGCCGCGAAACACGCGGCATCCCGCACGCGCGCAGGCTCGCTCGTCTCCGTCGCCGGGGGCGGCGACACGGTCGCAGCGCTCAACCATGCCGAGGTCGCGGACGATTTCACCTATGTCTCGACCGCCGGCGGCGCCTTCCTCGAATGGATGGAAGGCAAGCCCCTGCCGGGCGTCGATATTCTCCGGCAGCGGAACTGAGCCCGGCTACGGTGCTCTGCATGCAAGGTGCGTCGCATTGAAGTACTCATGCGACGCGCCTATCGCCTCGATGACTAAATCCCGACAAGTTGCTCCAGATTCGAACGCCTCGTCGTGCAGGTAACATGCACCTTCGCGCCGGAACCAAGCCACCCGAAATAATTACGATATTTCAAACGATTAAAATTATTTAAATCGTTTTAGCTCGTTTTACTGCCATTTTCCCGCACGGTATCTTCTGTTAACGCGGCTTTGTTCCCGAGGCGCGAAAGACGGTTTTGCGCCTCGCTCCGAGATTGGTTTCATTCGCTGTTCCGATTGCTGATCAGCGCTGTGTGTAGGAGAAGAATATGAGCGAAAGACTGGAAGACATTGCGGTTGCCATGGTGGCAAACGGCCGCGGCCTGCTTGCGGCCGACGAGTCGACCGCGACGATCAAGAAGCGCTTCGACAGCATCGGCCTGGAGTCCACCGAGACGTCGCGCCGCGACTATCGCGAGATGCTGCTGCGCTCGGACGATGCGATGCGCGAGTATATCTCCGGCGTCATCCTCTATGAGGAAACACTGTTCCAGAAGGCTGCCGACGGCACGCCCCTCGCCGACGTCATCCGCAATGCGGGCTCGATACCGGGGATCAAGGTCGACACCGGTGCCAAGCCGATGGCCCATTTCCCGAACGAAACGGTAACCGAAGGCCTCGACGGGCTCGCCGCCCGCCTTGCCAGATATCATGAAGCCGGCGCCCGCTTCGCCAAATGGCGGGGCGTGATTGCGATTTCCGACGCTCTTCCGACCTGGGGCGCGATCAGGGCCAATGCCCATGCGCTCGCCCGCTATGCCGCGCTGTGCCAAGAGGCGAAGATCGTACCGATCGTGGAGCCGGAAGTGCTGATGGATGGAGCCCCCGGCGATCACTCGATCGAGCGCTCGGAAGAGGTCACCGAATGGGTCCTTCGCACCGTCTTCGAGGAACTTGGCGAACTCCGCGTCAGCCTCGAAGGCATGATCCTGAAACCGAGCATGGTGATCGACGGCAAGAAGGCGCGCAAAGCGTCCGTCGATGAGGTCGCCGAACGCACCATCAAGGTGCTGAAGCGCACCGTTCCGGCGGCTGTTCCCGGCGTCGCCTTCCTTTCCGGCGGCCAGTCGACCGAAGAGGCGACGGCGCACCTTTCAGCCATGAACGCGGCGCACGACCTGCCCTGGAAGCTTACCTTCTCCTATGGCCGGGCGCTGCAGCAGGAAGCGCTCAATGCCTGGGGCGGCAAGTCGGAAAACGTCGCGGCCGGGCAGCGCGCCTTCGCCCATCGCGCCAAGATGTGCAGCCTCGCCGCCAAGGGAAGCTGGACGAAGGACTTCGAAAAAGCCGCCTGAGCGCCAGAATAGTTAGAGGGAGCGAGGAGAGACCCGGTGACAGCGATGCCGCCGGGCCTTTTTTATGGCGCCGCCTTGCTGCCTCGACAATTGTCAGGGAGACAAGTTCGCTGTTCAGCGGCGCCGGCGACGACTTTAAATCTACGCCATCTGCGACCGACCGGAGGGCACCATGAACACCGTCTCCTTCATTACCGTCGACGTCTTCACGACCGACCGTTTCGCCGGCAATCAGCTTGCCGTCATCCCGGATGCACGGGTCTTGAGCGACGCCCAGATGCAGGCGATCGCCACGGAGTTCGGCTATTCCGAAGTCACCTTCGTCCTTCCGCCCGAAAATCCGGAGAACACCGCGCGCGTGCGCATCTTCACGCCGACGACCGAAGTGCCTTTCGCCGGCCACCCGAATGTCGGCACGGCCTTCGTGCTCGGCCGGCAACGGGAAGTCTTCGGCCGCAAGCCGGGCGGCGCATTGCGTTTCGAGGAAAAAGCGGGCCTTGTCGAAGTGACTCTTCTCGGCAGTGACGGCATCGTCACGGGCGCAAGGATCGTCGCCCCGCAGGCGCTGCAAATCGGACCCGCCATAGACGCCGCGACGATTGCCGCCTGCGCATCGCTGCGCCAGGACGACCTCGTCGACCGAACTCATCCGCCGGTGCGCATTTCGGTCGGCCTGCCCTTCGCGGTCGCCGAGGTGCGCGACGTCGATGCCCTTTCGACAGCGCGGCCGAACGTCTCGGCCTTCGAGGAGGCGAATAGCCGCTATCCGCTTGCGGAAGACAGCTTCAGCCTGTTTCTCTATGGCCATACGCGCGAGCGGCCCGGCCATATAAGGGCACGCATGTTCGCTCCGCTCGACAACGTCATCGAGGACCCGGCAACCGGCAGCGCTTCGGCGGCGCTCGGCGCTTACCTCGTCTCGCTGCTTCCCGAGGCCGACGCGAAGGCCGAACTCGTCATCGAACAGGGCGTGGAAATGGGCCGCCGCAGCCTCATCACGGTCGGTGTCGACAAGAGGAACGGCACAGTCCGCAACGTCAGCGTCTCGGGCGACTGCGTTTCGGCGATGCGCGGGGAGATCTTGATCTGATCGCCGGAATGTTCAGCGCCTCCCGACCTTGCACTCTGTGAGCGCGTCGAGGAGCGCGCGGAAGCGCGGATCGTCGCGTATGAGGTCCAGGTCCGGATCCTGGTTGAACCACTGGACATGGTAGCTGGAGCTCAGCGGCACCACGGTTTCCAGCAGTTCCAGCGCGCGCTCGCCCTCACCGAGGAGCGAATGGACGCAGGCTGCATTGTACCGCGCGACGATATCGTCCGGATCGATCGCCAGCGCGCGAGATACCCATTCTTTCGCACGTTCCGCCTCGCCCATATGCGCCAGCGCCAATGCACCGCGATGCGCCGGGCTGGCATTTTCGGGGTTCCGCTCCATTGCGCTTTGCGCTCTTTCGATGCCGATCCGCGCCCAGCGCTGGCGCTCGGTCTCCATACCAAGGGACAGATGGCAACCCATCAAATGGATCGGCGAAAAGTAATCGTCCGACCGGATTTCCGCCGCGCGCTCGAAGAACCCGATCGCTTCCCGGAATCGGCCCTGCGCAAAGAGGAAACGGCCATAATAGAGATTCGCCTCATAGAGCGAAGGATCGAGCGCCAGAGCCTGCAGAAACTCACGGCTTGCCTCTTCCGTCTGGCCGTGGTGGTTCAATGCGAGCCCGCGCGAGGCATGCGCTTCCGCCAGGTTCGGATCGAGCGCGAGCGCCCTGGCGCTCATGTCGAGTATGCTCTCCAGCGGGAACTCCTTTTCGTGCCAGTCCCTGATCGCACATTCGCACTCGGCGATGCCGGCATAGGCACGCGCATAGTTCGGGTCGAGTTCGACGGCCTTCAGGAACATGCGGCGTGCGAGCAGCAGATCAGGGCCGGGTCCACGTATGGGAGAACTGACGACCGCGGAGATAGTACGTATAGGCCTCGACCGAGGTCGTCGGGTCGCTTTCGATCGCTCTCTTTTCCTCCGGCAGAAGCTTTATCTTGAGCTGGTCGACGATGGCATGAGTGATCTCGTCCTGAATCGCGAAAATATCCGTCAGATCGCGGTCGTAGCGGTCGGCCCACAGATGCCCGCCGGTCTGCGCGTCGATCAACTGGCCGGTGATGCGCACGCGCCCGCCCGCCTTGCGCACGCTGCCTTCGAGGATGAAGCGAACGCCGAGTTCATGGGCGATCTGCTTAACCTTCACGGACTTGCCCTTGTAAGTGAAGACGGTGTTGCGGGCGACGACGTGCAGGCGCGAAATCTTCGAAAGGTCGGTGATGACATCCTCTGTGATGCCGTCGGAGAAATATTCCTGCTCGGGATCATGACTCATATTGGTGAAGGGCAGGACGGCGATCGATAATTCGTAGCCGCGGTCGACGACGCCGGACGGCTCCCCACGCTTGCCGAGCGAATTGCCGCCGAGCGACACCGTATAGACGCGGACGGTCGATGCGATGTTCTTCAGGCTGTATTCGCCCTTGTCGATGAAACCGACATCGAGTCTCGAGCCGACATGGTCCCGTACGGAGGCAGAAACGGCGATGCCGGAAGGATCGGCAAGCCCTTCGAGGCGCGCCGCGACATTGACGCCATCGCCGAAGATGTCGCCGTCCTCGACGATCACGTCGCCGAGATGGATGCCGATCCTGAGTTCGATGCGCCTGCTCTTCGGCAAGCCTTCGTTGCAGGCGAGCATACCGCGCTGAATCGCGGCGGCACAGGCAACGGCGTTCACCACGCTCGAAAACTCGACGAGCATGCTGTCTCCCGCCAGTTTGACGATTCGGCCTTTATGTTCGGCGATCTTTGGTTCCAGCAGCTCGCGGCGGTGGCGCTTCAGCGCCGCGAGCGTCCCGGCCTCATCCGCTCCCATGAGGCGGCTGTAGCCCACGACATCGGCTGCGAGAATGGCGGTGAGACGACGTTCCAACAGAGCCTCGATCTTCATCTTGTGGCCGAGCACGGTAATTTAACCTTTTCCTGTCGTCATGTCGTGCGGAGATAGAGCAACTTGAGCGCCACAATAGCGCGGCCCTTTCCCAAGTTGCTGTTTCTCAAGGAACGCCGAAGCCGCCGGACTTCTAAATCTCGTGCGGCACGCAGGAGGCTCAGGGACGCACGAGCACCGTGACCATCATCACGACGATGGCGAAGACGGCAATCTTCCAGAAATCGCGGCGCTGCCGCAGTCCCGGATAGCCGAGCGGCTTGATGAGCTGGACGCACATGGCCAGCAGCAGGAGAACCGTCAGTGCCTTTGACATTCGCTCATTTCCGGGAAGATCCGCTGCAATGGGAGCGACGTCATACGGACGTCACTTTTCGCCGCATAGAGGGCTATTGTTTTCGCCGTCGATTTGCAATGACCGGTGGTATTGATTTCCATCGGCAGAGCGGCGGTCCTCGTCACGACACGCCGAAGGGCGAACGAATTCCGGGTGGACGATGAGAAATAACCTGCTTCCCGTTGCCGCGCTGCTGCTTGGCACCCTGTTTCTCTTCCTCGGAAACGGTCTGCAGGGCCTGTTCCTGCCGGTGCGCGGCACCGCGGAGGGCTATCCGACGACCATCCTCGGTCTGTTCGGCACGCTCTGGGCCACCGGTTTCGTGCTTGGCTGCTTCTTCGCTCCGAATGTCGTCAAGCGCATCGGGCATGTGCGCGCCTTCAGCGTGTTCACGGCCCTGATCGCCATCGTTTCCCTGCTGACGGGCATTCTGATCGACCCGGTCTGGTGGCTGGCGCTGCGCGCGGTCACGGGTTTCTCCACTGCCGGAACGTCGATGATCATCGAAAGCTGGCTGAACGAGCGCGCCACCAATGAGAGCCGCGGCGTGATCTTCTCGCTCTATATCGCCATCACCCTTTTCGGCGTCGTCGGCGGCCAGATGATGATTCCCTTCGGCGAGACGTCCACGACCTTCTTCTTCATGATCTGCGGCATTCTCTATTGCGTAGCGATGCTGCCGACGCTGTTGTCCAGGGCCGCCTCGCCGCAGCCGCTGAAACAGGTCCGCCTCGACCTGCGCGGCCTCTACCGCAATTCGCCGGTTTCCTTCCTCGGCATCCTGCTCATCGGCATCGCCAACGGCACCTTCGGCACGCTCGGCGCGGTTTTCGGCCGCCAGGCCGGGCTGTCGGACAGCACCGTCGCGGCGATGATGAGCGTGGCGATCTTCTCGGGCGCCGTCATGCAACTGCCGGCCGGCCGCATCTCCGACCGTATCGACCGCCGCTATGTGCTTGCCGCGCTCGCAGGCGTCGGCGCTTTCGCCGGCCTCCTGATCTTCCTCGTCGAGCCCGGCCAGGTCTGGATCGTTCTGACGTTGATCGCGATCTACGGCGCAGCCGCCAATGCGCTCTACCCGATCGCGGTTTCCCACGCCAACGACTTCGCGACCCCTGAGGATTTCGTGAAGGTTTCGGGCGGGCTCCTGCTGCTCTACGGCATCGGCACGATTATCGGCCCGACGATCGGCGGGCCGATAATGACCGCCAGCGGGCCTTATGGCCTCTTCATGATCACGGCCTGTGCGCATATGCTCATCACTGCCTATGCGATCGTCCGCAGCCGCCGGCGCGCACCGGTGCCCGCGGCCGAGCGCGAAAACTTCTCGCCGGTCAATGCCGGCACGGCGACGACGCCGGAGAGCCTGCAGCTCTCGCCGCGTGCGGCTCCGCTGGAGGAACTGCCGGACGAAGGCGCCGACGATCCCCAGGAAGAGGAGAGATCGAATGAGCCTGTTTGACGATGACCAACCGAAAAAGAAGACCGAGCACGAGATCGGCAGCGATCTTTCGCTGCTCTCCGTGGACGAACTGACCGCGCGCATCGCGCTTCTGACGGAGGAAATTGCAAGGCTCGAAGCGGAAAGACAGCGCAAGTCGGCGAGCCGTTCGGCCGCCGAAAGCCTTTTCCGGTGAGCGCGGGCTGGAATGATTGCGGACTTTTAATCCAGAAGAATGCTTGGGCTTTAACCGTAAATTAAGCATTTTCTGCGATTGTCCGAGCATCCGGTCCTTCCGGACTCAGACAATTTCACCGACTGGCGAATGGGTCTGATTTTTCTCCCTGTTTTACCTTGAGAGCCGCTTCACGCGGCTCTTTTTTTGCTTTGCGACAGGGCGGCCTCCAAAGAAGTGTGGAGATTAACCCTTTCTTAAGAATGCTCTTGCGCGGAATGCGGTATGGGATCATTCTTCGAGCATGGAGGGGCCTCAGGAAACTTTTCCCAGAGCCGCCCGTTTCCTGACAGTTGTGATGCGTTGGAACCAGGGAATACAGGCATGTCCGAACGAGGATTGAATACCGTCAGTTTCGCCGGTCACGCTGCGTCTTCGGCGCAGTTCAAGGCGCTCTACGCTGAAGGGATGGGCCTGGTCGAGGAAACGGCAAGCTATCTCGATGGCCCTGGACGCACCGCCGCCAAGGTGCTGCCGCGCATGGCATCCGTTCTCTATGCTGCCGAGTCGATGCGCCTCACCACCCGGCTGATGCAGATGGCGTCATGGCTCCTGCTGCAGCGCGCCGTCAACAATGGCGAGATGAGCCGCGAGCAGGTGCTGTCGGAAAAGAGCAAGGTGCGACTGGACAGCTTCAACGTCGACCGCAGCGCGCCGGGCTGGAACGATCTGCCGGAGAGCTTCCGCGAGCTCATCGAGCGGTCGCTCCGGCTGCAGAACCGGGTCGCATTGCTCGACCGCGAGATTTATCGGCCGCAGGAAGCGACGACCTTCGTTCCGGACAACCAGAACGGCGTCAAGGCGCAGATAAAGCTGCTGCAGACGGCCTTCGGAGCGAGTTGAGCGAGGCAGAACCCTGCCGCTGTAAGCCAAAGCCCGGCCATGTGCCGGGTTTTTTGTTGGCGCGGGCGTGATTGCGGTTGGATCTTCGGGTCAAGCCCAGGGTCAAGCCCGAGGATGCATGCACGGACGACTTGAGCGACAAAGCACCTGCCCGAAGCCGGCAGGAAAGAGCGGCAGCCAACAAAAAAGCCCGGCAATGCCGGGCTTCGAAACACGCTGTCGAGCGGCTGAATCAGAGGCCGAGGCCTTCGAAGCGCTTCTTGAACTTGGAGACGCGGCCGCCGCGGTCGACGAGCTGCTGGTTGCCGCCGGTCCAGGCCGGATGCGACTTGGGGTCGATTTCCAGGTTCATGGTCGCACCTTCCGTACCCCAGGTCGAGCGGGTTTCGTATTCGGTGCCGTCGGTCATGACAACCTTGATCGTGTGGTAGTCGGGATGGATGTCTGCCTTCATAACAATCTTCCTAGAGTTCCAGGGTCCAATTGTCGCAAGGCATTGCGACTTTGGGACCGAACACGTAAATGAAGCCGCAGACCGCTCTTGGGCCGCGGCTTCCCAATTCGATGCCGTGCCTATACATGAAGGTCTGCGGGATAACAAGTGCCGCGCGGAAGACTTGTGATCTCTGTATGGTCCGTCGGATCGGCACGGTCCGGGGCTGCAGCAGATCGCAGTCGCACAGCTCTGGCGCCTCGGCGGCGCACAGGCCTGTGGCCCCGTGACAGGCGAACGGGGGGCTATGTGCCAAGACAAGAAAAACAACCGCCGGCGCGCAGGTCCATCCGCCCGCTCGCAACCGTGCTGCCTTATCTCTCGCGTTACCGTGGCCTCGCCATCGGCGCCGCCGTCTCTCTGACCGTTGCAGCGGCCACCACGCTGACCTTGCCGCTGGCCGTTCGACGGATGATCGATCACGGCTTCTCCAGTTCCGACTCCGGCTTCATCAACACCTATTTCTCCATGCTGATGGTGCTTGCAGTGGTCCTCGCCCTTGCCAGTGCCGCCCGCTATTACTTCGTGATCTCGCTCGGCGAGCGCATCGTCGCCGACCTCAGACGCGACGTCTTCGCACGCGTCATGCAGCTCTCGGCCTCATTCTTCGACGTCAATCAGTCCGGCGAAATCGTCTCGCGGCTGACGGCCGACGCGACGCAGATCAAGTCGGCGGTGGGTGCGACGGCATCGGTGGCGCTGCGCAACCTGATCCTCTGTCTCGGCGCAATGGGCATGATGGTCTATACGAGCCCGAAGCTTTCGAGCCTCGTGCTTGCGGCGATCCCCTCATCGTCTTCCCCCTCGTCGGCTTCGGACGCTCGGTACGCCGGCGTTCCCGCGAAGCGCAGGACATGCTCGCGGCCGCCTCTGCCTATGCCGGCGAAGCGATCGCCGCCACCCGCACCGTGCAGGCCTTCAACGGTGAGGAGAGCGCGCGCTCGCGCTACGGCAGCGCTGTGGAGGCTGCCTATCGCGCCGCGCGCGCTGCGACCAAAGCGCGCTCGGTGCTGACCGCCTTTGCCATCACCATGATCTTCGGAAGCGTCGTCGCCGTGCTCTGGTTCGGTGCGCGGGACGTCCTGGCGGGCTCGCTTTCCGCGGGGACGCTCGGTCAGTTCCTGCTCTATTCCGTTTTTGCGGCAGGCAGCCTCGGCGCACTCTCGGAAGTGTGGGGAGAGCTCTCGCAGGCGGCGGGGGCCGCCGAGCGTCTGAACGAGCTTCTGAGCGAAGTGCCGGAGATCGGGGCGCCCGAGCATCCGGTCGCAATGCCCGTCCCTGCCGCGGGTGCGGTGGAGTTCGACGGTGTCCACTTCGCCTATCCCGCCCGTCCGGACTATAAGAGCCTCCGGGGCTTGAGCTTTGCGGTAAGACCGGGCGAGACGGTGGCCATCGTCGGCCCGTCCGGCGCCGGCAAGAGCACGGTCTTCTCGATGCTCCTGCGTTATTACGACCCGGCGAAAGGCACCATCCGCGTCGACGGTACGGACATACGCGCCGTCGATCCCGAGGATCTGCGGGTGAGACTTGCGATCGTGCCTCAGGACGTGACCATCTTCGCCACCTCGGTGCACGACAACATCGCCTTCGGCGTGCCGGACGCAAGCCGTGAAGCGGTGCGCGCCGCCGCCGTCGCAGCGCAGGCCGAAGAGTTCATCGGCAGGCTGGACCAGGGCTACGACACGCTGGTCGGCGAGCGCGGGGTGACCCTTTCGGGCGGTCAACGCCAGCGCATCGCAATCGCCCGCGCCATCCTCAAAAACGCTCCGATCCTTCTTCTCGACGAGGCGACCTCGGCGCTCGATGCGGAGAGCGAAACGCTGGTGCAGAAGGCGCTTGAGAACCTGATGCAGGAGCGCACGACGCTCGTCATCGCCCATCGGCTCGCCACCGTGCTGAAGGCGGATCGCATTCTGGTAATGGAGCACGGCCGTATCGTCGAGGAAGGAACCCACGAGTCGCTGATCCGCCAGGGCGGGCTTTATGCGAAGCTCGCGCGGCTCCAGTTCGATCACGGCGCAGAAGCACTGTTCGTCGGCTCGCCCGCGCCTATTTCTCCGTGAGCTTGAGCTCGATGCGGCGGTTCTGCGCGCGTGCTTCCTGGCTTTCGCCCGGTGCGATGGGCTGATACTCCCCGAAGCCCGCCGCCACCAGCCGGTCGGCCGGGACGCCTTTCGAGATCAGGAACTTGACGACGGACGTCGCGCGGGCGGACGACAGTTCCCAATTGTCCCGGAAGCGCCCTATCCCCGACAGCTGAACGTCGTCCGTGTGGCCGTCCACGCGCAGCACCCAGTTGATCTCCGCCGGGATCTCCTTGGCAAGGTCGAGAAGGGCTGTCGCAAGTTTCGCCATCTCGGTCTGCCCTTCCGGGTTCAGGTCGCTGCCGCCCGAGGGAAAGAGCACTTCCGACTGGAAGACGAAACGGTCGCCGACGATGCGGATGTTTTCCCGATCCGACAGGATTTCCCTCAGCCGGCCGAAGAAGTCCGAACGGTAGCGGTTGAGCTCCTGGACACGCTGCGCCAAGGCGACGTTCAGCCTGCGGCCGAGATCGGCTATCTTGGCCTGCGAGGCGTCGTCCTTCGCCTCCGATGCCTGGAGTGCGCCTTCGATGGCGGCGATCTGGCTGCGAAGCGCTGCGATCTGCTGGTTCAAGAGTTCGATCTGACTCATGGCCCGGGCGCTGACCTGCCGCTCGTTTTCGAGCTCGGAGCCAAGCCGGCCGATCTTTTCGTCGGCGACTTCGGCACTGCCGGCGCCCCGGTCGAGCAGGGCCTGCAGGCGGGACCGCTCGCCTTCCGATTGTGAAAGCGACGCCTGCAGGTTGGCGAGCGAATCCTCGAGATCCTGCTTGCCGCTTTTCTCGAGCGCCAGGAGCTGGGTGAGTTCGTTGATCTGGCTGTTCAGCCGGTTCAACACCTCGTCCTTGCCGCTGATCTCCCGACCGAGCAGGAACTGCGCGGTGACGAAAACGCTGAGCAGGAACATGATCGCCATGAGCAGCGTCGAGAGTGCGTCGACGAAGCCCGGCCAGTAGTTGATCGCCCGCGGATCGCGGCGTCGGGAAAGCGCCATGGTCAATCCCCTCCGCCGTCTTCGATGCGGCTGAGCTTCGCCTGTCCTGCGGCCTTCTCGCTTTGCACGGTGATCCGGTCGGCCTGGCCGATGCGCGCCGTCAGCCGGTCGAGCGTCTTGCGCATCGCCTTGGCTTCCTCCTGCTGCGCCTCGATCCAGTCGCGCAGCATCTGCTGCTCGCCGCGCATGTTCTTGACGAGGCCCTGAATGCCTTCGGCGAGGCTCGCCATGGCCGCGGTGGTGCGCTGGTTCACGCCGCCGTCATGCGTCAGGCGCGTAAGCTGGTCGGTGAGCCGCCGCAGCTCTTCCACCGGAGCGCCGTCGGTCATGTCGCCCGGCGAGGAAAAACCGGAGCTGACGTCGGTTACCGACGAAAGCCAATTCTCGAGCTCCGTATAGAAGCGATTCTGCGCGCGTCCCGCCTGCAGATCGAGAAAGCCCACGATGAGCGAACCGGAAAGACCGAAGAGCGAGGCGGAGAACGCCGTTCCCATGCCGGTGAGAGGCGCCGAAAGGCCGCTCTTGAGGGAGCTCAGGAGATCGTCGGTGCTGCCGCTTCCCGCATCCAGCGACTGGATCACGGTGTTGATGGAACCGATGGTGCCGAGCAGGCCCCAGAACGTGCCGAGCAGGCCGAGGAAAACGAGAAGTCCGGCGAGATAGCGGGTGATGTCGCGCGACTCGTCGAGGCGCGCAGCGATTGAATCCAGGATGGACCGGAGCGCGGCCGTCGAGATTGCCGTCGTTTGGCGTCCCCCGATGAGAGCACGCATTGGCGCAAGCAGCACCGGATCGCGCCCGACTTTATCGGCGCTGCCGGCGGCACGGAAGGAGTTGAACCAGCGAACCTCGGGTCTCAGACTGAGGACATGGTTGAACGCCAGCAGGATACCGATCACGAGCACGCCCAGGATCAGCCCGTTGAGGCCGGGATTGCCGGCGAAGGCCTCGCTTGCCTGCCGGAAGAGGATCGCAGCGACGAAACCGACGATGATCAGGAAAAGGACCATCGTCCAGAAATAGGGCATCGGGCTCGAAAGCTTGTGCGGACCGTAGTCCTCCTCCACGTCTTCGCGATCGCGCCACCCGGACAGATTCAGTTTCGCCATAAGTTCGCCAGTCTCCCGGTTTTGCGGCAGTTTCCGCGCCTGTCCGACGAACAAGAGGGCGGCCGCATCACTCTGAATCGCTGCACCATTCCCAAATCGGAGACGATCGAAGAGCGGTGCTGCCGATGGCCGCAGGCCATCCGTATTGGCCCGGAGACTAGTGGAAGTTTGCGCCGAATTGAAGGGAAAACAAAGGGCACGGCACTAAAGCGCGTCGCATTCAAATCGAATTCATACGGCGCGCTTCAGCTTGCTGTTTTATGCATGTTGCCGTCCCGGAAACGTTGCACCGTACCGGGTGAACTATATTGCCGTTACTTGGACGGAATCGGGCGCTGGATCACCTCGCGAAGTGCCTTTGCGATATGCTCGTTGCCGCAGACGATCGAACCTGCTTCCAGAGGTTTGCTGCCGCCTTCGGTATCGGTGGACCACCCGCCGGCCTCGCGGATGAGCAAGAGGCCGGCAGCCATGTCCCAGGCGGCAAGGTCCCGTTCCCAGAAGCCGTCGAAGCGGCCGGCCGCGACATAGGCGAGATCGAGCGAGGCGGAGCCCATGCGGCGAATGCCGGCGACCTCGCCCATGACGTGGCGCAGCTCGACCAGATACTTGCCGTGATTGCCGCGGCCGAGATGGGGCGTGCCGGTCCCGATCACGGCATCGGAGAGGGCCTTGCGCGCGCCGACGCGCAGGCGGCGGTCGTTCAGGAAGGCGCCGCCGCCTCGCTCGGCGGTGTAGAGCTCGTCCGTCGCCGGATTGAAGACGACCGCGCCGACGATCTCGCCCTGGCGCTCGAGCGCGACGGAGATGGCGAAATGCGGAATGCCGTGCAGGAAATTGGTGGTGCCGTCGAGCGGATCGACGATCCAGCGATGGGCGCCGTCCGTTCCCTTGATCTCCTCGCCCTCCTCGCCGAGGAAGCCGTAGGTCGGGCGAGCCTTCATGAGCTCCTCACGGATGATCCGCTCGGCCTTGCGGTCCGCCTGCGAAACGTAGTCGGCCGGTCCTTTCAAGGAAACCTGCAGGTTCTGTACTTCGCCGAAATCGCGTGCCAGCGACTTGCCGGCCTTGAAGACGGCCTGGACCATGACATTGAGAAGGGCGGAGCGGGCCATACGGCAATTCCTCTAGCGAAGGCCGGCCGAGACCGCTCGACCGGACATTGAACCTGTCTGACAGTCCGCATGCAGGCCGCAGCTCGAAGCGCGGGCAGGAGAACCGTCGTCAAAAAACCGAGTGAGATGTCACTCCGTCCGCGGCGGCACAGGGGTGGGAGGCCGCGGACAAAACCGGGGCTTCAAGACCACAAAAACCCCCGAAGTTCAAGCGAAATAGATCGGGTCCGCCGGCGCGTGTCAGGTCGAGCGATATTTGTTTGCCGCCGCCAGCGCCGATTTCTGCTGCGTTTCGTTGAGGCCGAGATAGAAATCCTCGAGCGCATCGTCCTTGAGGCCGGCCCGGCGCGAGAGCACGTACCACTTTGCCGCCTCCACCGGGTTCGGACGGGTTCCAATGGCATTGACGTAGAGATGGGAAAGCCGGTTCTGGGCGACGACGTTGCCGCTTTCGGCGGCGCGTTTCATCCAGGCAAACCCCTCGTCGAGATTGCGGTCGCCGGCAATTCCCTCGATCAGCCAGATGGCAATGTCGAGCTGGGCGGTATCATAGCCCGCCCGCGCCGCCCTGAGCAGCCACTCGCGAGCACGGGCCCGCTTGCTCTCCTCTATGCCGTCGACATTGAGATAGATCTGCGAGAGCGCATACTGCGCATCCGCAATACCCTGCTCGGCGGATTTCTCGTAATAGGGCATCGCCGCCTTCAGCCCCCGCTCGCCCGGCATGTCGGCCACGAGCGTTTGCCCGTAGTTGAACTGGGCCGAGGCGTTGCCGAGATCGGCAGCCTTCTTCATCAGTTCGTCGGCCTTCTTCCGGTCGCGCTTGACGTAGCGGCCCTCCATCAGGATCAGGGCATATTTGAACATGGCCGCCGGGTCGCCATTGTTCGCCGCCTGGCCGTACCAGAACGCCGCCGCCTTGGCGTCGCGTGCAACGCCGAGACCCTGTTCCAGGATCGCGGCGACAAGCGTCTGGGCGGCGGGGTCGCCGAGCTGGGCCCGCGGCAAGGCAAGGTCGATCGCCGTCAGGTAGTAACCTCGCTGGAAGGCGCCGTAGGCTTCGTCGATCTTGCCGGTGAAGGGCTTTTCCTCGGGAAGAGCCGGCAATTCGGCTCCCATGCGATCGAAAACGGTGACGCCCTTCGAAGGCGCACTGCCGTCGCCGGGCTTCGGCTTTTCCGGAGCGGCCGTTGCCGGTTTGCGCTCCGCATCCTCCGGCAGTACCGCGCCGTTGAAAGGCGTGATCCGCCCGCGCTTCGACGCGCTGCCCTCGTCAGCCGGCGCAGGCGCGACCGGTTGCTGAGCCACGGCGGGCGCGACTGCAAGAAGCATCGCGGCGGCAAGGGCTGCGGGCCGGCTGGATTTCAGGAGAGAGCGGATTACCATCGGCAGGTCTTAACCTTCAAACCGTGGCGCTTTTTCGTCAAGCAATGCGTTGACGGCCGCAACCACCGACGGCGCCTGACCGGCCTCGCCGAAGACGGCAAGGCGGAGCGCCACGAACTCGGCACCGGTTTCGGCGGCCGCAAGCGCGGATTGCGGATCCGTGCCGCCCATGACGATGCAGGGAATTTCGATCATCGACGCCCACCATTCGGCGAGTGCCAGGTTCTTCGGATGCGCCTCCGGCTTTATGTCGCCATCCGTGCGGCCAAAGAAAACGTAATCGGGCCGCAGCTCGCCGATCTCGAGCGCATGGTGACGGTCGGTGGCGTTGCCGCCGCCGACGATCAACTTCGGCGCGTGCCGCTCGATCGCATC
The DNA here is from genome assembly GCF_029201645.2 of Sinorhizobium prairiense. Taxonomy (NCBI): domain Bacteria; kingdom Pseudomonadati; phylum Pseudomonadota; class Alphaproteobacteria; order Hyphomicrobiales; family Rhizobiaceae; genus Sinorhizobium; species Sinorhizobium prairiense. Next base: position 237,661 of record NZ_CP104131.1, on the reverse strand, counting down.
TGCAAGCGCATCCGGACCGCCGGCGATGTGGAGACCGTCCGCCTTCGCCCGTCCGGCGACGCGCGTGTCGCCCTCGATCAAGGCCGCGGCGCCGGCCTGCTGGATAACCGGCACGAGCGCTTCCGCATGCTCCTGGAAATCCGCATCGCCGAGCGCGTATTGCGGCACGATCACGGACGCTACGTCGCCGCCCCTCAGCGCCTCGCCGACGAGTTTCGCGCGTTCCGCGCTATCTGCGATGTCCGGAACGACCAGCACGAGGCGGCAGCGGTCTTCAATGTTGCTCATGGGTCAATCCTGGCGATCTCGCTTCGGGCCGGAAGCCGGCACTCGATTTCATTGCGGAAAACCGATAGACGGAGATGACAAAAGGATCAACCGCCGCCAATGCTTCCCGACATCGACTTCTATCTCGTTGCCGTTCCGGCCGTCGTGCTCGTTGGCCTGTCCAAGGGGGGCATGGGCGAGGCCCTGTCGCTGATGGGCGTCCCGATCCTGTCCATGGTCGTTTCGCCCGTACAGGCCGCGGCGCTGCTCCTGCCGATCCTCATCGCCATGGACATCGTTTCCCTTTTGATCTGGCGCAAGCACGGGGATCGGCAAACCCTTGTGATGCTCCTCCCGGGCGCCCTCGCCGGCATCGCGGTCGGCTGGGCCACGTCCGCCTATGTGCCCCGCGATGCGCTGAGGCTGATCATCGGGCTCATCACCGTCGTCTTCGTACTGCGCTATGTCTACACCCTGTGGCGCAGCCGCAATGGTCCGCCCATCCAGCCGAAACCGCAGCGCGCCGGTCCGGCAGCGCTCTGGGGCTCCTTCGCCGGCTACGGCAGCTTCGTCGCCCATGCCGGCGGTCCGCCCTTCCAGATATACGCACTGCCGCTGAAGCTCGCGCCGCGCGAATATACCGGCACCATCGTGCGCTTCTTCGCGACCCTCAATGCGGTGAAGCTCATCCCCTATTTCGCCCTTGGCCAACTCGATCTCAGCAATCTCAAGACCTCGGCAACGCTCTTCCCGCTGGCCATGGTCGCGACCGCCTGCGGCGCCTGGACCGTCCGGCGGATGAAGCCGCAGGTCTTTTATCCCTTCATGTACACGATGGCCTTCCTCGCCGGCTCGAAGCTCGTATGGGATGGGCTCCGGAGCATCGTATCGGGAGGAGTGTAGCGGGTGCTGCCGTGCGAAGCACATTCCGCACCGCACAATTTTCTTGCCGCTCCGGGGGAATTCGCCTAACGTCCGTGCATGACGATCGCGGACCCATTCGATGCCATTGCGGATCCGAACCGGCGCCATCTGCTGGAGGAACTCAGGCGCGCGCCAAGAACCGTCAACGAGCTCGCCGAAGGTCTGCCGATCAGCCGGCCCGCCGTCTCCCAGCATCTGAAAGCCCTGCTGGACTGCAGTCTGGTATCAGTTTCGACCAGCGGCACACGGCGGATATACGCGATCAACAAGCCGGGCTTCGACCGGCTCAACCTGTGGCTGGACCAATTCTGGTCCTGATGCATTCCGTTCGGCCGCGCAAAGCCGACCGGACCTTGGTCCGGTCAAGCAATGCAATCTATCTTTTCGGGATTGTTTTGACCCTATCGTTGCATCGCCTCTGCAGTTCCGCGTGGCGATGCGTCCCGATTCAATCGGGAGTACCGTTCACGCTCAGTGCGTCGAGGAACGGAGTCTTTCGATTTCGTCCTTGATGCGCAGCTTCCGTCGCTTGAGTTCGCTGATCAGTTCGTCCTCGCAGGACGGAGAGTTCAGAGCCTCGTGTAGCTCCTCTTCAAGGACGCCATGTTTTTTCTCAAGCGTTGCAAGATGAGCCTCAATGGTCATTGGCAGTCCCTTCCCTTTAGCTTGCATCCGGCACGCAAATGCCGGATGTTCCATGGTTGAAACCTTTTTAATGTGCCATGCCATTTTTCATTTGTCGAAGGCGAAATGATGACGCCGGGTAACTTCCCGTCGCTAACCAAGATGTGGTAGAGCGACGCAGGAATTTCCGGATCGCGGATCGGCGAAGCCGGGCTTATGGGGATCGCTTTGCATGCCGGACCAGGACCAGGCCGAACTCAGACTGACTATCGCGCGCCTGAGGCAGGAACACGAAGACTACGACGCGGCAATCAACGCGATGATCCAGACGGGTTGCGACGCCTTGCGCGTCCAGCGCATGAAAAAGAAGAAGCTGGCCATCAAGGACAAGATCACCAAGATCGAAGACCAGATCATTCCCGACATCATCGCCTGAAATGGATCGAGACGTGACCGACACTACGCCCCCGCCCGTCGCCATCATCATGGGAAGCCAGTCGGACTGGGAGACGATGAAGAACGCGGCCGACACGCTCGAGGCGCTCGACATCGCTTACGAAGCCCGGATCGTTTCCGCCCATCGCACGCCCGACCGCCTGGTCCGCTTCGCCAAGGGCGCGCGCGACGAGGGGTTCCAGGTGATCATCGCCGGTGCCGGCGGTGCGGCGCATCTTCCCGGCATGTGCGCGGCCATGACGCCGCTTCCGGTCTTCGGCGTCCCGGTCCAGTCGAGAGCGCTTTCCGGCCAGGACAGCCTGCTGTCGATCGTGCAGATGCCGGCCGGCATTCCGGTCGGCACGCTTGCGATCGGCAAGGCGGGCGCCATCAATGCGGCACTTCTGGCCGCCGCCGTGCTCGCGCTCGGTGACGAGGATCTTGCCGACCGTCTCGACGACTGGCGCGAACAGCAGACCGTATCGGTCGCGGAATATCCGGTAGACGAGGCATGAAGATCATCGGCATCATCGGTGGCGGCCAGCTTGGCCGCATGCTGGCCATGGCCGCTGCCCGCCTGAACTTTCGCACCGTGGTGCTCGAGCCGCAGCCGGACTGTCCGGCGGCGCAGGTGGCGAACGACCAGATCATTGCCGCCTATGATGATCCGCGCGCGTTGGACGAGCTTGCGCGGGTGGCGGATCTCATCACTTACGAATTCGAGAACGTCCCGGTCTCGGCCGCCGAGCAACTCGCCCGTTCGCGGCCGGTCTTCCCGCCGCCGAAGGCGTTGGAAGTCGCGCAGGACCGTCTCGTCGAGAAACGCTTCATCAACGGCTGCGGCATCGCCACCGCCGGATTCCATCCCGTCGACAGCCAGGCCGATCTGGAGGCCGCCCTTGCGGACTTCGGCGGGGCCGGCGTGCTCAAGACCCGCCGGCTCGGCTACGACGGCAAGGGCCAGCGCGTCTTCCGTTCCGCTGCCGACGATCCGGCCGGTGCCTATATGGCGCTCGGACAGGTCCCGCTGATCCTCGAAAGCTTCGTGCCGTTCGACCGGGAGATCTCGGTCATCGCCGCACGCGCGCCCGACGGCACCACCGCCTGTTTCGATCCTGCCGAAAATGTGCATCGCAACGGCATTCTCCACACATCGACCGTGCCCGCATCCGTCGGCGGGTCGACCACGGAGGCCGCCCGCAAGGCGGCAACCGCCATTCTCGACGCGCTCGGCTATGTCGGCGTCATCGGTGTCGAGTTCTTCGTTCTGGCCGACGGCGGCGTCGTCGCAAACGAGATCGCGCCGCGCGTACACAATTCCGGCCACTGGACGGAGGCCGCTTGCGTCGTTTCGCAGTTCGAGCAGCATATCCGCGCGATTGCAGGCCTGCCCCTCGGCGACCCGTCGCGCCATTCGGATTGCGTGATGCAGAACCTCGTCGGCGACGACATCGCCCGCGTTCCGGACCTGCTTGCCGAGCGCAATGTGCTCCTTCATCTCTACGGCAAGGCCGAGGCGCGGTCCGGCCGCAAGATGGGGCACTTCACCCGCCTGCTCTGACCGGGACGCCATGGAAGGCGGGGACAGGCGGCAAAATCCCCGTCATGCGGTTGACACGATTGGGGCGACACGGTATGTGCCTGCCTACTTGAACAGCGCGCTGAACGGCGCGCTTTTGATTGTTGGAATTACCGGGCGAATTTTCGTTCCCCGAAACCCTGCGGATCAGGAAAAATGAAGATCAAGAATTCGCTCAAGTCCCTGAAGACCCGTCACCGCGAAAACCGTCTGGTTCGTCGCAAGGGCCGCGTCTACATCATCAACAAGCTGAACCCGCGCTTCAAGGCACGCCAGGGCTGATGCTTGCTGCAGGCCGTGCCTGCAGCGCCGCGCGTCTTGGCGGATGCGCAAAGGTCGTAGCACTCGGCTTGCTGCACGTCTCCTGAATCGGCGTGATTCAAGGAAAATCCGGAACACGGCGGCTTGCTCGCCGATTTCCCAAAATTGATTTGATCTTGTTTCATGGCGGGCTACGATGTCCGCCATGCGTGTTTTCATGAAGCTGATACTGGCATCTCTTGCCGTGACCGCCGCCGCGATAGTGGCCGCCGCGCCGCTTCAGTGCGGCAGAACCCTCGCCTCAGGCCGAGGTCGCTGCGCTTACCACTCCGAAAGAGCGTGTCGATGCCCTCTTCGCCGATCTCAAGAAGGAAGGCGATGAGGACAAGGCCCGGCAGGTGGCCGATCGCATCCGTCTCGAATGGCAGGATTCCGGTAGCGCGACCGTGAATCTCCTGATGCAATGGGCCAACAAGGCGATTGCCGATGAGAAGCAGTCGGCGGCGCTCGATCTTCTGGACCAGGCGCTTGCCCTCGCCCCCGACTATGTCGAAGGCTGGAACCGCCGCGCCACGCTGCACTACCAGATGGGCAACTTCCGAAAGTCGATGTCCGACATAAATCATGTCCTTGCCCTGGAGCCTCGCCATTTCGGCGCGCTCGCCGGCATGGCCACCATGCTCGAGGCCGCCGGGAAGGATGAACTTGCCATGCGCGCATGGCAGCAATTCCTCGACATCTACCCCTCCGACCGGAAGGCGCAGGAGCAACTCGGCGAACTCGCGGAAAAGCTTGCCGGCAGCCGCACGTGACCGGCACCTGAGGACGCGAGAATGCCCCTCGTCCGGCAGGCAGGCGCAAGGCGTCGCCACCGGCCGTCCGGAAGTGCGTTGGATTAAATGGTTAGAGCATTTCAGTGTTTCTATGAAACGTTGAAATGCTCTAAGACGCGCTGTGAACGTGGAGAGCGGACGAAGCCGGCGCCGAGAGCCCCTTCGCCCCGCTTGCGGGGAGAAGGTGCCGGCAGGCGGATGAGGGGCTGCGTCGAAATGCTCGATCGAGCAGGCGGCGACTCAGATGCCCGATTGGCCGTCCGAGCCGATATAGGCGATGCGCAGCATGTTGGTGGCGCCGGGGGTACCGAGCGGCACGCCCGCGGTAACGATGATTCGGTCTCCCGGCTTGCCGAAGCCTTCCGTCGAGACGATTCGACAGGCGCGGTTGACCATGTCGTCAAGATCGGTCGCATCCCCTGTGACGACGCAGTGCAGCCCCCACACCACGGAAAGCCGGCGAGCCGTCTGGACGATCGGCGAAAGTGCGATGACAGGCACCTGGGGACGCTCGCGCGCAGCGCGCAGCCCGGTGGTGCCGGAGGAGGTGTAGGTCACGATCGCGGCAAGCTTGAGCGTCTCGGCGATCTGGTGAGCGGCAAGCGAGATGGCGTCCGCGCCCGTTGCTTCCGGCGGCGTGCGCTGAGCGTAGATGATCCCCGGATAATGCGGATCGCGCTCGACGTTGCTGGCGATCGACGCCATGGTCGAAACCGCCTCGACAGGGTACTCGCCGGAGGCGGATTCGGCCGAAAGCATCACCGCATCGGCACCCTCGAACACGGCGGTCGCCACGTCCGACACTTCTGCGCGCGTCGGCACAGGCGAGGAGATCATCGATTCGAGCATCTGCGTGGCGACGACGACCGGCTTGCCCGCGCGCCGGCAGGCACGCGTCAGTTGTTTCTGAAGTCCGGGTACGGATTCGAGCGGCATTTCGACGCCGAGGTCCCCGCGTGCCACCATCAGCGCGTCCGAAAGCTCGATGATCTCGTCGATCCGCTCGATCGCCTGCGGCTTCTCGATCTTCGACATCAGTCCAACGCGGCCGCGGGCGATCTTGCGAACCTCGGCAAGATCCTCAGGGCGCTGGATGAAGGAAAGCGCCACCCAATCGACCTCTCCTGTCGCCAGCACGGCGTCGAGGTCGACGCGGTCCTTGTCGGTCAGCGCGCCGACGCCAAGCAGCGTATCGGGCAGGCTGACGCCCTTGCGATCCGAAATCCGCGTGCCGGAAACGACCGTGGTGACGATGCTCTTGCCATCGGACTTTTCGGCGCGCAGATGCAGCTTGCCATCGTCGATGAGCAAGCGATGGCCGGGCTTCACCGCTTCGAGGATCTCCGGATGCGGAAGATAGACGCGGCGGCTGTCGCCGGGCACATCGCGGTTGTCGAGCGTGAAGGTCTGGCCGATCTTGAGTTCGACCTTGCCTTCGGCGAACTTTCCGACGCGCAGCTTCGGCCCCTGCAGATCGGCGAGGATGCCGATCGGACGGCCGCAGCGCGCCTCGACCAAACGGATCCGTTCGATCAGCGTGCGCATGACTTCATGGCTTGCATGGCTCATGTTGATTCGGAACAGATCGGCCCCCGCCTCGTGCAGCTTCTGAATCATCTGCTCGTCGGCCGATGCCGGCCCGAGTGTCGCGAGGATTTTGACTTTCCTGTTCCGTCTCATCAATTCTGGCTTTCCTGCGTGCCGGGCGTGTCGGAAAGCTGAACCATCCAGCTTCCCTGCCGCCCCGTGTCGTATTCCTTGAAACCCATGCGCTGGAAGCCGCGGGCGAAGCAGTCCTGCACGCCGACGATCTTGAACTCGTTCTCGGCCACGCACATGTTGACGTCGCCGGTCCAACGGCCGCCCTTGGCCGCATCTTCCGCATAGAGATAATAATATCGGGACTGAAGTTCGCCTTCGATCAGCGTGGCGCAGGTGGTCGCCGGAACCTGCCACCAGCCTTCGGTCACCCAGCCTTCCTTGGCCCGATAACCGATCGCCACGCCGACCAGAGTCTGCGTCCCATTGCAGACTCGAAAATCGGCGCGGGCATCGCCGGCAGAGAGAAATGAAGCGGAAATTGCCAAGGAAAACAGGAGGATGGATCCAAACGTCATCGACCCCGGCTTCACTCTGGAAAAAGGATATCTAGACACGGCTTCCTACGGAACTCCGTTTTGATTTGCGTGGCACTTTCTTGCGACGCCCAGCCCTGAAAGTCAACGCAACTCTAATCGATTATAATCGTCATTCCTGTGACGGAACGGCATAAGAGCTTCGCGTTTTTCTTGCGAATGGCGGCTTTGCGTGCAATCAGGTGGGTACCCTTAGCCTGGCAGGAGCCGAATGCACCATTACTCTCCTTACGAGATCACCGGGGGCGATCCGGCAAAGGGTCTCGTGCTGGTTGCCGACCATGCAATGAACCGGCTGCCGCCGGAATATGGCCGGCTCGGCCTGCCCGAAAGCGCCTTCGAGCGTCACATCGCCTACGATATCGGCATCGAACCGCTGACGCGGCAATTGTCGGACGCACTCGGCGCACCGGCCGTGCTCGGCTGTTTCTCGCGCCTCCTGATCGATCCGAATCGTGGCGAAGACGACCCCACCCTGATCATGAAGATTTCCGATGGCGCGATCGTTCCGGGCAACCACCCGATCTCGGGCGAGGAGTGGCAGAACCGCATAAGGCGCTTTCACCGCCCCTATCACGAGGCCGTATCCGAAACCATCGCCCGGTCCGCCGCGGCCGGCGCAAGAGCGCCTCTCGTCATTTCCCTGCATTCCTTCACGCCCTTCTGGAAGGGCGTGGCACGCCCCTGGCATGCCTCGGTTCTCTGGGACAACGACCCGCGCGCCGTGTTTCCGCTGATCGAACGGCTGGAGGCCGCCGGCGACATCGTCGTCGGCAACAACGAGCCCTATGACGGCGCGCTGCGTGGCGATACCATGTACCGGCACTGCATGGCTCCCGGGATCGCGCATGCGCTGATAGAGGTCCGGCAGGACCTGATCGCCGATGCCGCGGGCGTCGCCGCCTGGGCGGAACGTCTGGCGCCCATCCTTGCGGCGCTCAACGCCCTGCCGGAGCTTCATGCATACCAGCGCCACCCGTCCCGCACGGGCGCTTACAGCGACTGAAGAAGAGGAGACCACCCCGATGAGCGAAATCAGTCCGGAACAGCGCACCGCTTTCGAGGCCGCGGCTTTCCGCCGGCTGCTCGAACATCTGCGCGAACGCAGCGACGTCCAGAACATCGACTTGATGAACCTCGCCGGCTTCTGCCGCAATTGCCTGTCGAACTGGTATCGCGAGGCGGCGGAGGCCTCCGGCGTGCCGATGAGCAAGGAGGAGTCCCGGGAGATCGTCTACGGCATGCCCTATGAGGAATGGCGGGCGCAGAACCAGGCTGAGGCCTCGTCCGAGCAGAAAGCCGCGTACGAACGCAATCGCCCGAAGGAGTAAGACCTGCGCGGGAAATGCCTGTGTTGTTGCGCAATCGCCCTTGACCTCGGCGGCCGTTCACGGCAGTTCACAGCACCCGGAAAATTCATCCCCACAAGGAGACGACCATGTCGGATGCTCACGGCATTGCCCGCGACCAGCTTCGCGCTTTCATCGAACGGATCGAACGGCTGGAAGAAGAGAAGAAGACCATCGCCGACGACATCAAGGATGTCTATGGCGAGGCAAAATCGATGGGCTTCGATGCCAAGATCCTGCGCAAGGTGATTTCGATCCGCAAGCAGGACGCCGACGAGCGCATGGAACAGGAAGCGATCCTCGACACCTACCTCCAGGCGCTGGGCATGATCCCTGCCGCCGAATCCGAGGATGCGGCCTGACAACTCGGCAAAAAGCCCGCCGGCGGACTGACCTGGCGGGCTTTTTATATTCAAGCGGCAATCGAAGGCTCAGTTTGTGCTGAACTTCTTCACTTCCATGAAGTTGACCGCGCTGCCGCTGAAGCGCGCCGTATCGACCGCTCCGCTATTGCTGGTGAAGCCGGCTGCATAAACGGTCGTCGGAGCGACGCGGAGCGACTTGCTGACGAAGCGCGGGGCCTTGACCGGCTTCGACAGGGTAGCCACACGGCCCGCCGAGAGTGCCCACTCGGAAATGATCTTCTGCGTCAGTTTCGGTTCCGTGCGTACGGAAGACCGGCTCTTCGCCTGGGCATCCTGCCTCTTGGGACGGGCGCCCTTCGAGGGAGCATCGGCCTCGGTGTCGAAAACGCTGTCGAAGATCGCCTCACGTGAAGCGGGACCCGACTGCGGCGCATAGGCCGCGACCTCGATCGCCGGAGAAAATGCAGGCGCCCGATCCTCGCTGGTCGGCGCTGCGAGGGCAACGCGCGTACCGGCGGCACTCGGCGGCTGCGCCGCAGAAGCGAGCGCAGGCCCATCCTCAGAAGCGGGAATGGTGACCTCCGCGTGAGCCACGGCCGCGAGCGCCTCTTCGCCGGCCGGACGCATTCCCGGCACCGGCACGAAGCCGAACTCCTGAGCCTGGCCGTCGGCGGAGGCGACGAGCGTCTCGTTGGCGATCAAGGCGTTCATGTCGCGACGGTCGAGCATTTGCGGAACCGGAACCTTGAGGGTGCTCAGATCCGCGAATTCCGAAGGCACGGCCGCTGTCTGCGGCATGGCAGCTGCCAGCGCCTCCTGGGCACTGTTCTTTTCCGGCGCGACGAGTGCAACCGCTACGCCGCCATCAGCCGGAGTTTCCTTGAATGCCGGTCGCACGGCCGGCACCGGTGCGTTGATATCCTGCTGCCCGGCAGGCGCCGCAGTGGAACCTGCAACACCGGGAAGAGCATCCTGGGCCGCCGGCGCCGATGCAGTCTGAACCTTGGCCGGAGCTTCCTCTTCGGCGCCGCCGGCAGCGATTGCCGCGGGTTCTTCATCCTCGTCGCCGCCTCCGCCGAAGAGCGCGGCGAAGAGGTTGCGGCGCTTGCCGGTATCGCCCGGCCCCTTGGCGCCGCCGCCTGCGACCTGGATCGCCGATGCGCCGACGCGGCGCTTGTAATCGGCCACCGCCTGCTCATAGCCCGGCAGCGGCCTTCCGTCGGAGGGAATATGCATGGTCTTGCCGTCCGGGAAGAGCCGCGCGAGCTCGTTGCGCGTCATGCGCGGCCATGCGCGTACCCCGCCGACGTCCATATGGACGAAGGGCGAACCGGAAGTCGGGTAATAGCCGACGCCGCCGACCTGGAACTTCATGCCGATCTCGCGCAGCGCCTTGAGCTTCACGTCCGGTATATAGAAGTCCATCGCCTTGCCGAGCATGTGCTGGCTCTTCTTCGCCACGCCCTTCGACCGCGACCTCAGCATGCCGTTCGTGGCCGGCGAGCGATAGGCGGAAACGACGTGGATATAGTCGCGCGAACCGCTCTTCTGGTAGACTTCCCAGACGAGATCGAGCAGGCGCGGATCCATTTTGGTCGGCTCGTTCCGCCGCCAGTCGCGCAGGAAACGATTGATCTGCTGCAAACCCTTCTGATCGTAGCGACCGTTGCGCTTGAAGGTGATCTGCGCCTTTTCCTTGGTATGGATGAAATACAGCTTGAGGGTGCGTGTCTGGCCGGCGGCCTCGACCGGAGGCGCCATCCCGGGTGTGACGAGGGAGCAAACCAGCGCGATGGACGCCAGGACCTGGGGCGCCTTTCGAGCGACCGCCGAGCAGAGTCTGCGCGCAAAGGAACCGACTGGTTCCTCCAAACCGAACAAATTTGGCATTCAATCCCCGTCCGACGGACAACCGTGCTTTGCTGTCTCAGATGACTGTCAAATAAGGTGACAGCATGGCAATTATGCCACAGTGTTCACCGCCCCTTATAATATAGTGAACAGTTTGCTAACAAGGTCTAAACGGCGGTGGACGATTTGCACGGCAAATGAGGTGTGAATGCGTCGATTTTATGCCGCCTCACGCAAGGGATTGTCGGGATCGATGCCGTAATCCTTGAGTTTGCGATAGAGAGTCGAGCGGCCGATTCCCAGTTTGCGCGCCACCTGGCTCATCTGGCCGCGGTAGAATTTCAGGGCAAAGCGAATCAGTTCCTCCTCGACCTCGGCGAGCTTCCTGACCTCGCCGCCCTCGCTGAGGCTGGCGATGGCGTTCTCCAGGCGGGCGTCCGGAGTCGTCTCGGCATGCGCCGGTTGTTCCCGCGCGCCAGCATCCGCCTGGGCAGCGGCGAGCTGAGCGGCAGCGGGACGACGTTCCGGGCCGGCTTCGCCCCAGGAGAGACCGCTGCGGTCGGCAACGATGTATCCCGGTATCTGGGTGGCGACCTGCGGAAAGTCCCTGACCGTGAGTTCGTGACCTTCGGCGAGGACGACCGCGCGGAAGATCGCGTTTTCGAGCTGGCGGATATTGCCCGGCCAGTCATAGGACGTCAGCAGCGCCATCGCGCCGCTCGATACCGTCAGCCTCTGATCCAGTCTCTGCTCGGCGGCGAAGCGCTCGACGAAGGCGCGTACGAGAACGGGGATATCCTCCTTGCGCCGGCGTAGCGCCGGAATGGTGATCGGGAAGACGTTCAGCCGATAGTAGAGATCTTCGCGGAACCGGCCCTCGCGAACCTCGGTGATGAGGTCCTTGTTGGTGGCCGAGATGAGGCGGACGTTCACCTTCTGCGGCTGACGCGCCCCGATCGTCTCGATCTCGCCCTGCTGGACGGCGCGCAACAGTTTGACTTGGACCTCTAGCGGAAGATCGCCGATCTCGTCGAGAAAGAGGGTGCCGCCATCGGCATCGACGAACTTGCCGCTGTGCTTTTCGCTTGCGCCCGTAAACGCTCCCTTCTCATGACCGAAGAGAATGCTCTCGACGAGGTTGTGGGGAATGGCGCCGCAATTGACGGTGACGAAAGGCTTCGCCGCCCGGTCGCTCGCCGCCTGGATGGCGCGGGCCACCATTTCCTTGCCGACGCCCGACTCGCCCTCGAGCACGATCGGAATGTTCGACTGGGCAGCGCGGCGCGCGAGATCGATGACGCGGATCATCGCCGGGCTTGCCGAGACGATATCGTCGAAACCGACTGCCCCGCCGCGCGGACGCCGTGCGGTTTTGACCTTGCCGTCGCGGCTCGCCATCTTCAGCGCGTTGCCCAAGGCGATCGACAGCCGCTCCGGCGAAACCGGCTTTACGAGAAAATCGAAGGCGCCGGCCTGCATCGCCTGGACCACCGTTTCGATGCCGCCCTGCCCTGTCTGAACGATGACCGGGATGTCGATGCCACGTTCGGCGAGCGCCTCGAGAAGGCCGTGCCCGTTCATTTCCGGCATCAGAAGATCGAGCAGGATGACGTTGATGATCCCGCCCTTGCGTTGCAGGAGTTCGAGCCCGCTGCGCCCGTTGTCGGCGAGATGCGCGACATGGCCCAGCCGCTCGATCATGTTCGTCAGCAGCCGCCGCTGCACCGGATCGTCGTCGATGACAAGAATATGAGATGTCACGAAAGCCTCCTGCTTGGGACACGCGGGGTACCTTTGGCCAGCATCATGTGCCAAATCATACCGGCCATTCGTCCCACAAACGGCTGAACATCCTGTTTTGAGAAATGCTTGCATTTTATCCATCGCGGGCGGTAGCAATGGGCGCCATGCCGTTGCCTCGCTTCAGGGTTAAGGCCTGTTCAAAACGAGAGAACCGACGATGAATTTTGCCTCGCCACGCCTCGCCGCCTCCGGGCAATCCCTCCTGCGCGCCTCGCTGGTGAATTCCGGGGCCGGACAGGCTTCAGCAGCGCCGGCCGAACTCGGCGAGCTGCCGTCCTGGCGGCTCACGGACCTCTACCTCTCGCCCTCTTCCGAGGAATTCCGCTCGGACCTCGCGAAGGCGGAAACCGACGCGATCGCCTTCGAGGCGAAGTGGAAGGGCAAGCTCAAGGAGGCTGCCGGCCGAACCGGTGATCAGGGCATCGGCGCGGCCGTGAAGGAATTCGAGGCGCTGGACGACCTCATGGGCCGCATCGCCTCCTTTGCGGGGCTTACCTATTTCTCCGATACGTCCAATCCGGCGAACGGAAAGCTCTACGGCGACGTCCAGTCGAAGCTTACCGACATATCGGCGCATCTCCTGTTCTTCTCGCTGGAACTCAACCGCATCGACGACAAGGTGATCGACGCCGCCCTCGCGACCGACAGCCTTGCCGCCCACTATCGGCCCTGGATCCTCGACCTGCGCAAGGACAAGCCCTTCCAGCTCGACGACAGGCTGGAGCAGCTTTTCCTCGAAAAGTCCATGACCGGCGCAAACGCCTTCAACCGGCTCTTCGACGAGACGATCGCATCGCTGACCTTCTCGGTGGACGGCAAGGAGCAGCCGCTGGAAGTGACGCTCAACCTTCTGCAGGATCCTTCAGTCGAAGTGCGCAAGAAGGCCGCGCTTGCGCTCGCGGAAACCTTCAAAGCGAATATCCGCACCTTCACCCTCGTCACCAACACGCTTGCGAAGGACAAGGAAATCTCCGACCGCTGGCGCGGTTTCGAGGATATCGCCGACAGCCGCCATCTCGCCAACCGGGTGGAGCGTGAGGTCGTGGACGCTCTGGCCGCATCGGTGAAGGCCGCCTACCCCCGGCTCTCGCACCGCTATTATGCGATGAAGGCCAAGTGGCTCGGCATGGAGCAGATGGATTTCTGGGACCGGAACGCGCCTCTGCCGGAAACGCCGAACGCGCTTATTCCCTGGACCGAAGCAAGGGACACGGTCCTTTCCGCCTATCACGCCTTCGCCCCGGAGATGGCGGCGATCGCGCGGCGCTTCTTCGACGATAGCTGGATCGACGCGCCGGTCCGACCGGGCAAGGCGCCGGGCGCTTTCGCGCATCCGACCGTCCCTTCCGTGCACCCCTATGTGCTTGTCAACTACATGGGCAAGCCGCGCGACGTGATGACGCTCGCCCACGAGCTCGGGCATGGCGTCCATCAGGTCCTTGCCGGCGCCCAGGGCGCGCTGATGGCCTCAACGCCGCTGACGCTTGCGGAAACCGCATCCGTGTTCGGCGAGATGCTGACCTTCCGCGCGCTCCTCGACCGGACCAAGGACAAGCGCGAACGCAAGGCGATGCTTGCGCAGAAGGTCGAGGACATGATCAACACGGTCGTCCGGCAGATCGCCTTCTATGATTTCGAGCGCAAGGTGCATACGGCCCGCAAGGAAGGCGAACTGACGGCCGAGGACCTGGGCCGGATATGGCTGTCGGTGCAGAGCGAAAGCCTCGGCCCGGCGATCCGGCTTTCTGAGAGCTACGAGACCTACTGGGCCTATATCCCCCACTTCATCCATTCGCCCTTCTACGTCTATGCCTATGCCTTCGGCGATTGCCTGGTGAACTCCCTCTATGCCGTCTATCAGAACGCCGAGCGCGGCTTCCAGGAGAAATATTTCGAGATGCTGAAGGCGGGGGGAACGAAGCACCATTCCGAGCTTCTCGCGCCCTTCGGGCTCGACGCCACCGATCCGTCGTTCTGGGCACAGGGCCTGTCGATGATTGAAGGGCTCATCGACGAACTGGAGGCGCTTGATAAGGCGTGACCCGCTCGGGCCTTATCGGCCCCCGTCGGACCGAATTGACAGCGACCGACCTCGATGATCGAACACGCGCCCTATGTCCTCTTCCGGGACGACAGCGAGAACCGCACGACGGTTTTCGCCGAGCCTTTGCGCGTCATCACGGCACGGACGAGGGCTGAGTTCCACCGGGGCCTTGGCGAAATCGAGGCGGCCCATCGTGCCGGCAAATGGATCGCGGGCTTCATGGCCTACGAAGCGGGCCATCTTTTCGAGAAGAAACTGGCCCCCTTCGCGCCGGAGAACCGGGAAACGCCGCTGATGTCCTTCGGCGTCTTCGACGCGCCGGCAAAGGACCATCCGCTTGCGGTGCCGCAGCGGCGCATCGAAAACGAACCCTTCCTCGCGGAGCCCCGCGCAGGCTGGGATTTTCCTGCTTATCGCCAGCGTTTCGAAAAGCTGCACCGGCACCTGCGCCAGGGCGATTGCTACCAGGCCAACCTGACCATGCCGATCCATGCGCGCTGGTCCGGCGATCCGCTTGCCGCATTCTGGTCGCTGATCGAGCGTCAGCCGGTGAAATACGGCGCGCTCGTCGCCCTCGACGGCCCGGTCCTGATCTCGCGCTCGCCGGAACTTTTCTTCCGGGTCGACGCCGACGGCTGGATCGAGACGCATCCGATGAAGGGCACGGCGCGGCGCGGCGCGAGCCCTGATGAGGATGACGCGATCATCGCGGCGATGCGCGCCGACGAGAAGACGCAAGCCGAGAACCGCATGATCGTCGACCTTCTGCGCAACGACATCTCCCGCGTGACCGAAGTCGGCACGCTCGACGTGCCGAAGCTCTTCGACATCGAGACCTATCCGACGGTCCACCAGATGGTGAGCCACGTCAGGGCGAAGCTTCTGCCCGAGATCGGCATCGCCGACATTTTCGCCGCGCTCTTTCCCTGCGGCTCCGTGACCGGCGCCCCGAAGATTCGGGCGATGGAAATTCTCCACGATCTGGAGTCCGGGCCGCGTGACGCCTATTGCGGCGCGATCGGCTACATCGCCCCGAACCGCACGATGCGCTTCAACGTCGCGATCCGCACCATATCGCTCTTTGCCGGGGGCCGGGCTGTGTTCAATGTCGGCGGCGGCATCGTCTTCGATTCCAGGGCCGAGGCAGAGTACGAGGAATGCCTGCTGAAGGCCCGCTTCGCCGTCGGCGATGCCGAGATCGCCCGATGACCGGTTTTTCCCTGATCGAGACGCTGCGCTACGAACCGGAGAATGGCTTTACGAGGCTGCGGCTGCATCTGGCGCGACTGACGCGCTCCGCCAGGCGCCTCGGCTTTTCAGGTGCGGCCGCAGCCGAGGCGACGCTGGAGCGAGCCGTTGCGGGCGCGCGAGCGCCGCTGCGCGTGCGCCTCACGCTCGACCGCGACGGCAGCATCGACGTGACGACGGCGCCCTTCGTGCCGCTTGCCGACGGCGCGGCGTGGCGGGTGCGGATCGCCTCGACGCGGCTCGATTCCAGCGACCGCCTCCTCCGGATGAAGACCACGCGCCGGAGCCGCTACGAGGCGGCACGCAGCGAGTTTTCCACGGCCGAGGCCGACGAGGTCATCCTGCTCAATGAAAAGGGGGAAGTCTGTGAGGGGACGATAACGTCGGTCTTTCTCGATGACGGCAGCGGGTACTTGAAGACGCCGCCGATCGCCTGCGGCCTCCTCGCCGGCGTTCTGCGCACGGAGCTCATCTGCCAGCGGCGAGCACGGGTCGAGCGATTGGCTCCCGCCGACCTCGCAAGCGGCCGTCTTTACATCGGCAATTCCCTAAGGGGTCTGATCCGGGCTGAACTCACGGTCTGATCCGGGTAGCGTATGGCGCTTGACGCGATCGCGCCCTTCACGCTTGGCGATGTAAAGGGCATCGTCCGCGCGTGAATAAATGTCCCTGACGCTGTCGCCCTCCCGATACTCCGCAAGTCCTACCGAACAGGTGTAGAAGAACTCCGGTATGTTCGAAAGCGGTCTGGCGTTGCGGACCCTGTCCAGCAGCCGATCGAGGATGAGGTTCGCTTCGCTGACGGTGGTGTCCGGCAGGATCAGCATGAACTCTTCGCCGCCGATCCGCCCGAAGCAATCGGAGCGCCGGACGAATTCCTGCATCTGCCGGGCGAAGTCGAGCAACACCTCATCACCCCGATGATGGCCATAGCGATCGTTGATCGCCTTGAAATAGTCGATGTCTATGATTGCCACGCACCCCCACATGTGCGGGTTCTCGGCGCAGTTGCGAATGAACTCGTTGAGCCTTTCCATCGTGTAGCGCCGGTTGGGCACGCTGGTGAGTTCGTCCACCTGTGAGGCCCTGAGCGCGAAATCCCGGTCCTGGCGAAGCTTGCGCTCCCCGCCCGCACCTGCGTAATGTCGACGGCGATGCACAGCATCCAGCCTTTCTGGTCCACGGTCTCCGTCATCCAAAGCCAGCGGCCGTCGTGAAGGTCGGTCTCGACCGTGCGGAAAGGTACCTTCCCGCGCCGGTGGACCGTGGCGGCGATCCAGCCTTCGAGGTCGTCAGTCTTGAGAACGGTGCCCCTGCCCGCGGCATGATTGCGGCGCATGATCTCCGCCCAGGTCGGCGCTTCGCCCTCGCCGACGTGGTAGGCCGACCGAAAGGCTTCATTGGCGTAGCGCAGCCGATCCTGCGGATCATAGAGCGCGATGAGCACCGGCGTTGCGGCTTGCAAGCCCATCAGGGCCTTGAGGTGATCACCAGTCACGTTGGTCTGCTCCAGGAACTTCGGTCGCGATGCGAGGCAATGGGCTCTGTTGAAGCTATAGCACGATGCGCTTGCGGCAAGCTGCCCGCATCGCGATGATTCCGGAATCGACCCGAAATCGTGCCGGTACGGCCGCGGCATCGCTGCCCCTGGAAGATAGCCGGTTAAGCAAAGTCGCAGGTGCCGCCTTGACGGGACCGCTCTTTATTGTGACAGGAAACTGTGCTCTACAGCGCCGCGCATCTATCCAGACGCACGAAAGTCCGCTGCACTCTATAGTTTGCCTGAGTGGTTCTGCCCGACATGCAGTCCTCACCAGGAATTCGAGGCTCGCTTCTTGCGCCCATCCAAGCATCGCACAGGGATGTTTTCTCAGGAGAAAGACAAAAATGGCAGACACCACCTATCCGGTTTATGGCGAGATCGCCGGCCCGATCGTGATGATCGGCTTCGGGTCGATCGGCCACGGCACCTTGCCGCTGATCGAGCGCCACTTCAAATACGACAAGAACCGGTTGATCGTGGTGGAGCCCCGTGAGGATGCCAAGGACGCGGAAATATTCGCGCGCCATGGCGTGCGGCACGTGCGGGCGGCCGTCACCAAGGACAACTACAAGGAACTGCTGAAGCCGCTCCTGACGGAAGGCGGCGGTCAGGGCTTCTGCGTCAATCTCTCTGTCGACACCTCGTCGCTCGACCTCATGAAGCTTTGCCGCAAGCTCGACGTCCTCTATGTCGACACGGTCGTAGAACCGTGGCTCGGCTTCTACTTCGATGCCGAAATGGACAATTCCGAGCGCACGAATTACGCCCTGCGCGAAACGGTACGCCGGGAGAAGGAAAAGAACCCGGGCGGCACCACGGCGGTTTCGACCTGCGGCGCCAATCCCGGCATGGTCTCCTGGTTCGTCAAGAAGGCCCTTCTCAATCTCGCCGACGATCTCGGCCTGAAATACGAAGAGCCGCATCAGGACGACCGGGAAGGCTGGGCGAAGCTGATGAAGAAAGCGGGCGTCAAGGGCATTCACATCGCCGAGCGCGACACCCAGCGCGCCAAGCACCCGAAACCGCTCAACGTGTTCTGGAACACCTGGTCGGTGGAAGGCTTCATTTCGGAAGGCCTGCAGCCGGCCGAGCTCGGCTGGGGCACCCACGAGAACTGGATGCCGAAAAACGCCAAGAAGCACAAGAAGGGCTGCAAGGCGGCGATCTACCTGGAGCAGCCGGGTGCAAACACCCGCGTGCGCAGCTGGTGCCCGACGCCCGGCCCGCAATACGGCTTCCTGGTCACGCACAACGAAGCGATCTCGATCGCCGACTTCTTCACCGTCCGCGATAAGGACGGCGACGTTTCCTACCGCCCGACCTGCCATTACGCCTATCACCCGGCCAATGACGCCGTTCTCTCGCTGCACGAGATGTTCGGCAATGGCGGCACGGCGCAGCCGGAGCTGCACGTCCTCGACGAGCACGAGCTCGTAGACGGCGTCGACGAGCTCGGCGTGCTGCTCTACGGCCATGCGAGGAACGCCTATTGGTACGGCTCCCGCCTTTCGCTGGAAGAGACACGCCGCATCGCGCCCTATCAGAACGCCACCGGCCTGCAGGTCACGAGCGCCGTTCTTGCCGGCATGGTCTGGGCTTTGGAGAACCCGAAGGCCGGCATCGTCGAAGCCGACGAGATGGACTACAAGCGCTGCCTGGAAGTGCAGATGCCTTATCTCGGCCCTGTCGAAGGACATTACACCGAATGGACGCCGCTCGACGGCCGCCCGGGCCTTTTCCCGGAAGACATCGACACGAAGGACCCCTGGCAGTTCAGGAACATTCTCGTCCGCTGAGGATCACGCGACGAAGCACGCCCTGTCGGCCCGGAGCAGTCCTGTTCCGGGCCTTTTCTTTTCGAACGCCGCGCATGCCCGCTCTTGCTTTCAACTCATGATCGCGGCATGTTTCGCGCACGCGTGTCTCAAAAGACGCACAACGGTCGTTGCGGTGCTGTGAGACGCCGCACAATTGTGCGTCGATCGGTTTCGATTCACGGAATTATGCGGTAGAGCGGGACAGGAAAGTATGAAGCGGTTTTGCGTTCGCATCCCGCTCAACTCGTGACGCGGGAGAAACGCCGATGAAGCCATTCGCCATCCTCACCCTCCTGGCAACTGCCGCCGCGCTGGCATCCTGTCAGTCTCAGCCTCGGGAACTCCGGCCAATGTCGTCGGCGCCGCAGGCGACGGGTGTCGAGGGTTCCTGGGTCGATCCGAACGGCATCGTCTCCACTTTCGCAGGCGGCACCTTCTCGACGCGCACGACCGACACCAACCAGCTTCTCGCCTCCGGCAACTATGTGAACGTCAGCCCGACGCTGGTGGAAATCAACATGACCTCGCTGGTGCGCAACACCCAGTCCAAGGTCAACTGTGCGCTGGCAACGCCGGCGCAGCTGAACTGCACGACGGACTCCGGCGCACAGTTCTCGCTGGCGCGCCGCGGCTGACACGGCGCCAGATGATGAACGAGGGCCCTGGACGGGCCCTTTTTCTTGCCGGGACGGCTTAACCTTGTCTGAAATCCGGCGGCGTCGGCATGCGTTTGCGGCTTGAAGTCGATCCCGACTGGTGAAAACATCCGCTGCAGCGCGGCGGGTCTTACCTGCGACTCGGCCGGCAGCACACAGGAGCACACCATGATCAGACACATGCGGACCGGCCTCGTTGCCGCTTCCCTTCTCGCGCTCTCTTCGGGCGCAGCTTTTGCCGATTATGAACTGAACATCCTGCACATCAACGACCTTCATTCGCGCATCGAATCGATCAACAAATTCGATTCGACCTGTTCGGCCGAGGAAGAGGGCAAGAACGAGTGCTTCGGAGGCGTCGCCCGCCTCAAGACGCTGATAGACCAGAAGCGCCAGGAACTGACGGGCAAGAACGTGCTCCTGCTCAACGCCGGCGACAATTTCCAGGGCTCGCTCTTCTTCACCACCTACAAGGGCACCGCGGAAGCGGAGTTCCTCAACCTGATGAAGTTCGACGCGATGACCGTCGGCAACCACGAATTCGACGAAGCCGAAGATGGCCTTGCCAGCTTCCTCGACAAGGTCACCTTCCCCGTCGTCACCGCCAATGTCCTGCCGAGTCACAAATCGAAGATCGGCGATCGGATCAAGCCGTCGATCGTTCTGGATGTCGGCGGCGAAAAGATCGGCATCGTTGGCGCGGTCGCAAATGACACGCCTGAGCTCTCCTCGGTCGGGCCGGATATTCTGATCGGCGAGGACGTGGCGACGATCACCAGCGCGATCGAAGAGATCAAGAAGCAGGGCGTCGACAAGATCATCGCGCTCACCCATGTCGGCTATCCGCGCGACCTCGCGGCGATCGCCAAGATCCCGGACGTCGACGTGGTGGTCGGCGGCCATTCCCACAGTCTGCTCTCCAACACCGACGAGAAGGCCGAGGGGCCATATCCCACCATGGTCGACAACCCCGGCGGCTACCAGGTGCCGGTGGTACAGGCCGGCTCCTACAGCAAATATCTCGGCGACCTCGTGGTGACGTTCGACGACAACGGCGTCGTCAAGGCCGCCAAGGGCGACCCGATCCTCGTCGATTCCTCGGTGAAGCCGGACGAGGCCGTGGCCGCACGGATCAAGGAACTCGCAAAGCCCATCGAAGAGTTGCGATCGAAAGTGATTGCCAAAACCGAGGCGCCGATCGACGGATCGCGCGAGACCTGCCGCGCCAAGGAGTGCGAGATGGGCAGCCTCGTGGCCGACGCGATGCTCGATCGCGTCAAGGGCCAGGGCGTGACGGTCGCCATCACCAACGGCGGAGGCTTGCGCGCTTCGATCGACGGCGGCGACGTGACGATGGGCGAAGTCATCACCGTCCTGCCCTTCCAGAACACGCTTTCCACCTTCCAGCTGAAGGGCTCCGACATCCGCGCAGCCCTTGAAAACGGCCTCAGCCAGGTCGAAGAAGGCGGCGGGCGCTTCCCCAGGTCGCGGGCCTCGAATATTCGTTCGATCGTTCGAAGCCCGCCGGCAGCCGCCTCGTCAGCGTCGAGGTCAAGGAGGGTGACGCCTTCGCGGCACTCGATCCGGAAAAGACCTATTCGCTCGTCAGCAACAACTTCATGCGCGGCGGGGGCGACGGTTACGCCGTCTTCAAGGACAAGGGCGAGAATGCCTATGACTACGGACCGGGCCTCGAAACCGTGCTCGCCGACTACCTCGCCGCCCACCAGCCCTTCAAGCCCTACACCGACGGCCGCATCACGGAAGTGGCTGCCGCAGCCCCGGAGGCCGCGCCCAGCGCCGCGCCGGAGCCGGAAGCCGCCGCACCGGAGCCGGAGGCCGCCGCGCCGGAGCCGGAGGCCGCCGCAAAGCCGGCGGAAAGCGAAGCGGCGACCACTGCCCCCGAGGCTTCGCCCCCGGCGGCAGCCGCTGCCGAAGGCCCACGCAAGCACGTCATAGCGCGCGGCGATACGCTGTGGGACCTCGCGGAATCCTTTTACGGCAGCGGCACCGAATGGCGGAAGATATCGGCCGCCAACGGGGATCCGGCGCCGCGAGCGCTTGAAATCGGCCGCGAGCTGGACATCCCCGCCGAGTAAGACGATTTGCCTCGCCATTTGGGACCGGCCCGGGCTTTCCCGCGCCGGTTTTTCTTCTTAGAAGGCTTTGAAACTGCCGGCGCGACCACCACCTTGCAAAGGTGCGCGCCTCACGAGGACCGAAATGACCGCCATGGATGCCGAGCCGAACACCAATCACCCCGCCGTCAGCTACGGAAAGGTCGGCGTGCTCCTCGTCAATCTCGGCACGCCGGACGGCACCGACGTCGCCTCGATGCGTCGCTATCTGCGGGAGTTTCTGAGCGACCGCCGCGTGATCGAATGGTCGCGTCTCTTCTGGTACCCGATCCTCTACGGCATCGTGCTCAACACACGTCCGCGCAAGGTCGGCAAGGCCTACGAGCTCATCTGGAACAAGGAACTGAACGAAAGCTGGCTCAGAACCTATACGCGCAATCAGGCGGCACTGATGGCGGATGCCTTCGGCGGCCGGCCGCAGGTCGTCGTCGACTGGGCGATGCGCTATGGCCAGCCCTCGATCGCGTCGCGCATAGAGGCGCTGCAGAAAGCCGGATGCGAGCGGATTCTCGTCTTCCCGCTCTATCCGCAATATGCCGCCGCCACCACCGCCACCGTCAACGACAAGGCCTTCGAGGCCTTGCTCAAGATGCGCTGGCAGCCGGCGCTCAGAACGGTGCCGCCCTATCACGACGACCCGGTCTACATCGACGCCCTGGCCACCTCGATCACCAAGCATCTCGCGACGCTCGACTGGGAGCCGGAACTGGTGCTCGCCTCGTTCCACGGGATCCCGAAAAGCTATTTCGAAAAGGGAGATCCCTATTATTGCCAGTGTCAGAAGACCGCACGCCTTCTGCGCGAAAAACTTGGCTGGCCGAAAGAAAAGCTGCAGGTGACCTTCCAGTCGCGATTCGGCCCCGAGGAGTGGCTGCAACCCTATACGGACGCCACCGTGGACCGGCTGGCCAAGGAGGGTGTGAAGAAGATCGCCGTCATCAATCCGGGCTTTGTTTCCGACTGTCTGGAGACGCTCGAAGAGATCGCCGGGCAGGCGGCCGAGAGCTTCCACCACAATGGCGGCGAACAATTCGCCCATATCCCCTGCCTGAACGACAGCCCCGAGGGCATGGCGGTGCTCAACCACGTCGTGCGCCGCGAGCTGGAAGGTTGGTTGTAGAACAGCGCCATTCCCGACCGGGAATCGCCGCGACCTAAATCCTCCCGAAGTCGAAGGCGAATACGCCGTCCTCGACTATGGCGTTCGTAATGGCGGTTGCGAGAGGCAGAAGGGTGGCAGCATCGTCGATTTGCCGCAACAACGAGCCGACCATCCGTGCGGTGTCGATGCCTTCGACCGTTTCGCCGCCGAGCTCGCCCGACATCACGTCCGCAACGGTTCGGCCAAGCCCGAGGCCGTGACCGAGCCGGCTGTTGCGTCCGCCGCCCACCGTCACGTGCAGATCGCCGATGCCGGCGCGGTCGAAAGCGGAAGCACGGTTGCCGCCGATCCGTTCGCAGAGCAAAGCCATTTCCTGAGCCGCCTGATTGAAGGCCGCCGCAGTCGGGTTTTTTGACTGGCCGTCGGCGCGCAGCCCCTCCGGATAGCGGGTCTGCATGGCGCTGACACCGATTGCGAAGAAATTCTTGAGCGCCGCGCAGGCCTCGACGCCGGTCACATCCTCACCCACCGCGAGCCGGTAATAAGGTGTCCGCATCAAGCCCGCGGCGAAGTCCGCGGCCGCCCTGTCACGGCTGGCATAGATGCTGGACGTCGGATAGCGGTTGGCAAGCTCGCGCGCTATACATGGCCCGCCAATGCCGATGAAGCTCTCCATATTGGCGATCCGCGGCGGCAGCGTCTCGGCATAGGTGACGATCCGTTCACCCTCGCGGTCGAGACCCTTCGTCACGAAAGCCACCGGCTTTTTCGAGCGCAGCAGGCCGCTCAGCCGGTCGGCCGCCCAGGCGACACCCGGGCTGCTGACGCCGACGACGATGAGATCCGCCGTCTCGGCATGTTCCGGCCGGAGTTCCTCGTCCGCGAGGATCGTCACCGTTTCGGCAAGCGTCGCGTCGAGCTTCGGATGGATTTCACCTGCCTTCATCCTGGTGACAGGCAGCGTGTCGAGCGGCGTGCCGGCCAGCAGTACCCTGTGGCCGTTGTCGCTGGCAGGCACGGCCAGGGCAGTACCCATGACGCCTGCCCCTAAAACGAGGATCGTTGCCATATACGCCCCCCGCCGCTGTTCAGCGCATCATCGCGGCGACATTGCCGCCGTCGACGGTGACGACCGCGCCGGTGGAGGTCCGTGCCTTGGCCAGATGCACGAAGGCCGCCGCCACGTCGGCGCCTGTCACCTCGCGCCGAAGCATATTGCCTCGCATATAGTCCTCCGGCGTCACGCCCCGCGCCTTCGAGCGTTCCTCCACCATCTTGTCGGTCATGAGGCCGGTACGGATACGGTCTGCATTGACGGCGTTCGAGGTGATACCGGAGCCGCCGTGCTCGATCGCATATTGGCGCATCAGCGCCATCAGCGCCGCCTTTGAAGTCCCGTAGGGGCCGAAATCGGCGCCGGGATTCACCGCTTGCTTGGAGACGTTGAACACCAGCGCGCCGCCCGTTTTCTGCTGCTCCATGACGCGCACTACCGCACGCGCGACATAGTGATGGCTCCAGAAATTGAGGTCGAAGGCTCTGCGGAAGGTCGCCTCGTCGACGCCAAGCAGCTTGCCCTGGAAGGCGGCTCCGGCATTCGAGATCAGAATGTCGACACCGCCATAATGCGCCACGGCCTTGGCGACGGCTGCGTCTACCGCCTCCGGATTGGTCACGTCGCACAGCACCGGCAGCGCGCCGAGCTTTTTCGCAGCCGCCTTCAGCGCGTCCTCGGAAATGTCGAAGAGCGCGAGTTCGGCACCCTCCGCCTTCAGTGCCTCTGCCACCGCGAGGCCCAGCCCGCTTGCTGCGCCGGTAACGATCGCCACCTGTCGGGTCAAAGGCTTTTCCTGCACCTTTGCCAGCTTCACCTGCTCAAGCGACCAGTATTCGATGTCGAAGAGATCGGCCTCAGAGAGCGCCTCGAACGCCTCGATGCCCTCCGCTTTGGTGATGACGTCGATGGTTGCTTCCGCCACGTCCGCACCGACGATCGCATTCTTTCGCGCCGCGCCGGCGGCGAAGAGGCCGACGCCGGCGACATAAAACACCCGAGGCTTCGGGTCGAGCATGCGCTTGCCACCTCCGACACGGGCATTGTTGCGCTCGAAATAGTCCCTGTAGTCGGCCTCGAAGGCGGCAACCGCCGCCCGCGCCTGCTCTGCCCATTCGCCGAGCCTGTCCTTTTGCGGCGCCGGCAGTGCCACTCCGAAGCGTTTGATGTGGATCACGTGCTCCGGTGTCGCATTGCCGCGGCGCGTCAGGCTATCGACGTTTTCGGCGTTGCAGAATTCGAGGATCTTCTCGCCCGTACGGTGCTCCAGAACGAACCGCTTCGGCGTACCTTCGAGGCCCGTCTCGATCGCCAAAGCCCCGCGCAGGATCGGCGCAATCTCCGCGGCGGAGGCCAGGTTGTCGGGGAGGACGATGCCCGCGAACGGCTTCGCCCTGCCCTGGGAGAGACGCCGCTCGGCCTTGTCGATTTTGGCGATCATGTCCTCATAGGCCTCTCGCGGCTCGTCCGACCAGGTGAAGATGCCGTGCTTCAGCAGGATCATGCCGCCGCCCTTCGGGTTTGCCTTGAAGGCGGCATCGCAGGCCTTGGCCAGATCGAAGCCCGGCATCACATAGGGAACGATGATCGACTCGGGAAAGAGCTCTCGGATCAACTCTTCGCCATGCGGCTGATTGGTGAGCGAAACGATCGCATTCGCATGGGTGTGATCGATGTGCTTGAACGGAAGGATCGCATGCAGGATGGCTTCGACCGACGGGTTGGGCAAAGCTGGATCGATGAGCAGGCGGCGTTGGAGCATCACCATGTCGTCGTCGGAGAGCGTCTCGAAGCCGATCATCGCCTGCAGCGGCTGCAAGCGCACCGCCGGCAGTCCCTGCGGCTCGATCGTACCCATGTCCCATCCGCTGCCCTTGACGCAGAGTACCTCCACCTCGGTGCCGTCCATCTCTTTGAACGTGGTCTTGACCGATGTGTTTCCGCCGCCGTGCAATACCAATTCCGGATCGGAGCCCAGCAGCCGGGTCGTATAGGTGCGGACCGCAAGATCGCGATTGACGCCTTTGGCGGCATAGCCCTCTACGGTCGAAGTGAATTCGGAGTCCAACCAGCGCGACTTCATGACAGTTCCTTTCCTGGCCGGCACCGCGTTCGAGCGGCCGGCTCCCAGTCGATCAATCGTGTAATGTCCGGTCCGCAGCGGTCAGATGCGGACCTCGGTCTCGGCATCGAACACGTGCACCTTGGAGGGTGGGATCGCAAAGCGAACCTCGGCGCCCTCCGAAAACCGCTCCGCCTTGTCGACGACCGCGACGAAGCTTCCCTCCGGGCCCTGGCAGAAAAGCTGCGCGTCATGGCCAAGCCGCTCGGTGAGGATCGCTTTGGCTGCAAGCGGACCTGCGGCATCGACCACCACGTCGGTCGGGCGCAGGCCGAGGACGACCTTCCTGCCCGGCTTCAAAGCCGGGGACGCCTCCACGGCCAGCCGGCCGGCCGCCGTATCGACGGCGGGAGCGCCATTGTCCGCCACCACGGTTCCGGGGAGGAAGTTGATGGACGAAGAGCCGATGAAGTCTGCAACATATTTGCTGGCGGGCCGGTCGTAGACGTCGTCGGGCGAGCCGATCTGCTCGATCTTGCCCGCGCGCATGACGACGATCTTGTCGGCCATGGTCATGGCTTCGATCTGGTCATGGGTGACGTAGATAGTGGTGGTCTTCAGCCGGTTGTGCAACTGGCGGATTTCCGTGCGCATATGAGCGCGCAGCTTGGCATCTAGATTCGACAGCGGCTCGTCGAACAGGAACACCTCCGCCTCGCGCACCATGGCGCGACCCATGGCGACGCGCTGGCGCTGGCCGCCGGAAAGCTCCTTAGGATAACGATCGAGATAGGGGGTGAGGTTGAGGGTTGCGGCCGCCCATTCCACCCGCTCCTTGATCTCCGCGGAAGGAACCTTCGCCACTTCCAGGCTGAAGGCGATGTTGTCGTAGACCTTCATCGTCGGATAGAGCGCGTAGTTCTGGAAGACCATGGCGATCGAACGGTCACGCGGATGCACGTCGTTCACACGCTTTCCGCCGATCATGAGATCGCCTTCGCTGACGGCCTCGAGGCCGGCCGTCATTCTGAGCAAGGTCGTCTTGCCGCAGCCCGACGGTCCGAGCAGGACCACGAATTCGTGGTCCTCGATTCGGAAGGAGATGTCGCGCATGATCGTGACGGCACCGAACGACTTGCCGATATTCTGATATTCCACGGTCGCCATCGGTCGTTACTCCCTTGTTCGTTTCGGCCGGCCGTCGCGGCAGCACTGTCTCAATACTTCTGCCGCGTCGGCGTGATGACGATTTCCTGGACGATCGCGCGTTGCGGCAGCCGATAGGCGTCGAGGATGAGGTCCGCGACGATTTCCGCTGAAATACCGCCGCCGATCGCCGCCTTGTTCGCCTTGTAATTGGCAAGAGTGGTCTCGTCCTTCACGTGGTCCAGCACCTCCGTTTCGATGATGCCGGGGGAGACGACGATGACGCGCACGTCGTGCGGCGCCAGATATTCGCGCAGACTTTCGGACACCGCGTGGACGAAGAACTTTGTGCCGCAATAGACCGTATGGTCCGGGTAGACCTTGCGTCCGGCGATCGAGCTCATCATCACCAGCGTTCCCTGCTTCCGCCCGATCATACCGGATAGCACCGCATGCACGCTGTTCATCACACCCTTGGTGTTGATGTCGATCATCTCGTCCCATTCTTCCGGTGCCTGACGGGCGATGTCGCCGAGCCGTGCGATGCCGGCATTGGCAAACATCATGTCGACCGGCCCGAACTTCGCCTCGGCTTCGCCGACCGCATCCGCAAGTGCAGCGCGATCGCGCACGTCCGCCTGCTTCAGAACGGCATTGGGCAAGTCCAGCGACTCGAGCCGATCGAGCCTGCGGGCTATGAGCAGCAACGGATGGCCGGCCTTGGAGAAGGCGCGCGCGACGGCCTCTCCAATGCCGGAGCTGGCGCCAGTGATCGCTATCAGCGGTTTTTCGGGCATGGTGATCCCCTGTTTTTGCGTTTGTCCGACCGGAAGGGGCACCGCTAAGACGGCGCGCGCTTGCCGAGGCGCAATGTCGCCGCCGCATTTCGACATGCAGCGGCGCCCCATCCGGATGTGAGTCAGCCTTTCAGAACGGTTTCGACCTGCGAGGCGATGTCGTCCATCGCCTCCTTGGAGGAGCCGTAGCTGCCGGCGAAATACTTGCCGAGGCCGACGGGAATCGTGTCGCTCGACAATTGCGCCCATTCCGGCAAGTCCGGTTCCGAGCCCATGTATTTGTCGATCGTCTCGCGGACGACCGACAAGTGACGGGTCGTGCCGGCGCCGACCCGGGCATTGGCCTTGACGCGCGGGTCGTCATAGACCGAGGCGCGGGTGGGGCCGGTGCCGCCGCCGAGCGTGGTGATGAGGGCCTGCGTGTCGGCGCAGGTGGCCCATTGCATGAAGATCCAAGCCGCATCCGGGCTTTTCGAATATCTGGACACCGCCAGCGACGAGCCGCCCTGGTGGCCGGTACCGGGGATTTCGCCGTAGCCGCATTCTTCCGGCTTCCTGAGCGCGGCCGGCTGCGGCGGGACGACCGCCTCGCAGAGGCCGGAAACCTTGGTCTGGCTGGCATCGTCGAAATAGGGAAAGAACTCGCCCCAGGAGAGCATGGAGGCGGCAACCCCCTGAGCGATCGCCTGGCCCTGGCCGTCCCAGGTCCACTGGTCGACACCCGGCGGCATGGTTTCCTTGAGCCTGGTGTAATAGTCGAGCGCGGCGATGCCCCGTTCGTCGTTGCCGACGAACTTCTTGTCGGCATTGAAGATCGAGCCGCCATTTCCCCAGAGCATGGAGGTCCACTCGCACTCCAGCGCATAGTGGCCCGACTTCATCTGCCCGGCATAGCCGTAGAGGTTCGGCCCCATTTCCTTCGTGATGGCGGCGGAATTGTTCAGCAGGTCCTCGAACGTCGTCGGCGCCTTGAGACCGAGTTTTTCGTAGATGTCCTTTCGGTAGATCATGATGAAGATGGGAATGTCGTAGGGAACGCCAACCCAGCGATCCTCATACTTGGCGATGCCGTCGACGAGCGCCGGCATGAAATCGTCGATGTTGTAGTTCGGCATGGCGAGGTCTGGCTTGTCCTGAAGCTGCTCGCGCGGATCGAACACGTCCTGGCTGAAGGATGCCGACCAGCTCTGGTCGATGTAATAGAGATCGTAGGTTCCGAGCGAAGAGGCGACGTCAAGCGTCAGCTTCTGCAGAACCTGTTCGAGCGGCAGGACCTCGATCTCGACCCTGATGCCGGTCGCTTCCTCGAAATATTTCTTCAGCTGCGAGTTGATGGCGTTCGACGGCGGAGTGGATTCCGTGGCGAGCTTCAACGTCGTTCCCGCAAAGGGCTTGGCGACGTCCTTGAGCCAGGAGATCACCTCGGCCGACGGCTGAAGCTGTTCCTGGGCGAGCGCCCTGCTTAGGCCGAAGGGGCGGTTGCCGAAACCCATTCCGAGCGCGGTTGCGCCGAGGCCGAGCGTGCCGGCGGCGCGCAGGAAGCTGCGGCGGTCGATCTCGCCGCGGACGAAGCGGTCGGTCACAGACGCGAGATAAAACTTTCTGTCTTTCTCTTTCATGTCTTCCTCCTCTATCGGCGCCGGAAATGGCCCCGATCTCTCCTGTTGTCGGCGCGAGCGCCGCATTCTCACTGCTTCAGCGAACCCATCGTCAGGCCACGGACGAGGTGGCGTTGAACGAGCAGGATCACGACGAAGGCGGGCACGATCGCCGCTGCCCCGAGGGCGGCCATGTTGCCCCAGGCCGTTCCGATCGATGTCACGAAGGTCGACGACACGACCGGCACGGTCTTCAGCCCGGTCTGCGTCAGGGTCAGGACGAAGAGAAACTCCGTCCACGAGAAGATGAAGCAAAGTACGGCGGTAGCGGCGATGCCGCCCTTGGCCATCGGCAGCACGATGCGTCGGAAGATCGTCCAGCGCGACGCGCCGTCGAGCAGCGCGCTCTCGTCGATCTCCGCCGGTATGTCGTCGAAGAAGCTCTTCAGAAGCAGTACCGCCAGCGGCAGGTTCATGAGACCGTGCACGAGGATGACACCCGTATAGGTATCGAGCAGGTTGAACTGCTTGAATATGAAGAACATCGGGATCGCCACCGCTACCGGCGGCATCATGCGGGTCGACAGCACCCAGTTGACGAATTCATGGCGGCCGCGGAAATGCATGCGCGACAGTGCATAGGAGGCAAGTGTCGCGACCACGATCGCCAGCACAGTCGAGCAGGATGCGACGACGATCGAATCCCAAAGGCGCGGCCCCATGTAGAAGTTGCCGCCACCCGGCGTTACGGCTTCCTGGCTGCCGAAGCCGAAACCCAGCGATATGCCGAAGACTTGCTCGAAATTCCTCACGGTCGGCTGGAAGCCGAAGAAAATCGGTGGCCAGTTGAAGATGTCCTTTGCGTCGCGGAAGGCGACCGATGTCCAGAAATAGATCGGGAAGAAGAAGGCTCCGACGACGAGCCAACCGGCAATGGTGCGCAGCGTGCGGGCGAAAGCGCTCTGATGCATGTTACCACCTCACCTTTGCAACGCGGATGAATGTGTTGGCAATGACCATGACGATGACCAGGCTCGTCAGACTCAGCGTGGCGCCGTAGCCCCACTTCAGGAACGAGAAGGTCTGCTGCCAGGCATAGAGGCTGACCGTATAGGTGGCGGTGCCTGGCCCGCCCGAGGTCATGACGAAGACGTAGTCGAACACGCGGAAGAGGTCGATGCCGCGCAGCAGCACCGCGACGGCGATGACGCGCGACATCATCGGCAGCGTCAGCCGGCGGAACATCTGCCAGGACGATGCGCCGTCGATCATCGCCGCCTCGTAAGGCTCCGCCGGCAGCGAGCGAAGCCCGGCCAGGAAGATCAGCACCATGAACGGCGTCCATTGCCAGACTTCCGCGATCAGAACCCCGATCAGCGCGAGCGAGGACGTGGCAAGCATCGGCGTCGCCTTGTCGAGCAGGCCGACGAGGCCCAGCAGATAGGAGAGCGCCCCGAACTGCGAATCCTCCATCAGGAGAAACATCATGCCGGCAATGGCAGGGGGGATGACCAGCGTCATAGAAAGCACCGCGCGCAGCATCCCGAAACCCGGCAGTTCGGCGTCGAGGAGAAGCGCGATCGCCATGCCGAGGACGATTTCGATCGTCAGGGCCACGGCGAAATAGAGGAACGTGACACCAAGTGCACCCCAGAAGCGACTGTCGTTCCAAAGTTGAATCCAGTTGTCGACGCCGACGAACTTGAGTCCTCGGCTCTTCGGCACGAATTCGTGGAAGCTCAGCCAGACATTGTAGATGAACGGATAGATGGTGAAGACGGCGAGCAGCGCGACAAGCGGCAGGAGCCACGGCCACGGCGAATCCGAGATCGCGATGCGTTTTACCTGTGCAATCGACATTGCCTTCTCCTCCCACGGACGCCAGTCGCGGCGGTAACCCGCCCCGGTCCGTCCCCTCCGACAATTCGACGGTGCGGAACACCGTCGTCTCCCCTCGTGCGCCCGCCTTCCCCGGAAGCGGTCCTAGCCTGCCGCGCGCGCCGCCTCGCCGCTGCGGCGCCGTTCCTGCATGTATCTGTCGAGCGCCTCTATCTCCTCGCTCGTCATCCGCAGTCCCGACTTCGTGCGCCGCCAGACTGCGTCGGCAGCCGTCAGTGCAAACTCGCGCTCCATCAGGAAGGTGATCTCCGCCTCGGTCATGGAGCCGCCGAAGTCGCGGCCGAGATGGGCGCGCTCCCGCGCCTTGCCGAGAATGCCGCGTGCCTCCAGTCCGTAATGACGCACCAGTCGGCGCGCCTCCCGCCAGGTGAGATAGGGATGCTCGGAGAGAATGGCTCTTGCGAGATCGTCGGCCGTTCCAACCGGAAAGGCGCCGCCTGGAAGCGGCTGCGCCGCCGTCCAGCCCCGCTGCCCGTCCCACTCGGGAAAGACCGTCGCGAGCTGTTCCAGGACATCCTCGGCCAGGCAGCGATAGGTGGTGATCTTGCCGCCGAAGATGGAGAGCATCGGCGCCTGCGCTTCCGGCCGATCGAGCTCCAGCACGTAATCGCGCGTCGTCTCCTGCGCGTCGGCCGCGCCGTCGTCGAACAAAGCGCGCACGCCGGAATAGGTCCAGACGACGTCGGCTGCGGAAAGATCGGCACGGAAATAGGACGATGCTGCGGTCAGCAGGTAATCTATCTCCTCCGCCGACGCGGTGACCTCTTCGGGAGCGTGCCTGTAATCCCGATCGGTCGTGCCGATGAGGGTGAAATCCTCCTCATAGGGAATAGCGAAGAAGATGCGGCCGTCCGGATTCTGAAAGATATAGCAGCGGTCGTGCTCGTAGAGCTTCCTGACGACGATGTGACTGCCCTGAACCAGGCGTACGCGGCCCGCCGCACCGACGCCCGCGACCTCGGACACGATCCTGTCGGCCCAAGGGCCCGCGGCGTTGACGAGGGCGCGAGCCGTCGCTTCGCTCTTCAGGCCGGTCTCGGCATCTTCGAAAGTCAGCCTCCAGAGACCGCCTTCGCGGCGAGCGGCGACGCAGCGTGTACGCACCCTGATGTCGGCGCCTCTCATCGCCGCATCGCGCGCATTGAGTACGACGAGTCGGTTATCCTGCACCCAGCAGTCGGAATATTCGAACCCAACTGACGAGACGTCGCGCAGCGGCTCCCCTGCAGGGTGGTTCCTCAGCCGCACGGTCTGCGTTGCCGGCAAGAGCTTGCGCCCGCCCAGATGATCGTAGAGGAACAGGCCGAGCCGCAGCAGCCAGGCGGGACGCAATCCCTTGCGGTGCGGCAACACGAAACGCAGCGGCCAGATGATATGCGGCGCGATTCCCCAGAGCCGCTCGCGCTCTTCCAGAGCATGGCGGACCAGTCGAAACTCGTAGTGCTCCAGATAGCGCAGGCCACCATGAATGAGTTTGGTGGAGGCCGAGGATGTGGCCGAACCGAGATCGGATTGTTCGGTGAGCAGGACCCTCAGACCGCGGCCAGCCGCATCGCGGGCGACGCCTGCTCCGTTGATGCCGCCGCCGATAATGGCAATGTCGAAGGCCGCTCCCTTCATGCCGCGTCCCTCCCCGACCGGGCGTCGAGGATGTGGTTCGCAACCTCGACGAAGCCGTGACCTCCCTCGCGGGCCGCCACATAGGCCGGCTCCGCCTCGATGCGACCTTTGAAGGAGAGCACATTCGCAACGCCACAGGCATTGGGGAAGAAGCCGAACATAGGCGCATCGTTCGGGCTGTCGCCGACGAAAACGATCGTCTCGCGCTCGCTGTCGATGTCGACGCCCAGAATGTCGGCGGCGAAGCGACGCGTCGTGGTCAGCTTGTCATAGGCGCCATACCAGCCGTTGACATGGATGGAAGAGATCTTAGCGACGGCACCCTCCTCCTCGAAGATGCGCTTGATCCGGTCCACCTCCGATGCCGGGAGCGCCGGCACGTCCTCGCAAAAATCGATGGCGAGATCGGCCTCTCGGTAGAGCTGATCGGCAGAGACCGCTGCGCCGCGCACTTCCGCGAGGATACGGGCGCTCACCTGGCTGAGCTTCTCGCGGTCGGCGGCACGCTGGGCTTCGGCGATAGCGAAGCGGCGGTGCATGCGATGCTCCGTCTGGTCGTAGGCGAAATAGAAGGCGCCATTTTCGCCGACAACTCCCGCGACCGGCCACATGCGGGCGATCATGTCGCACCAGCCGGCCGGTCGCCCTGTAATCGGGGCAACGGCAACGCCCGCCTCGGCCAGGCGCTCGACGGCGTCGTAAGCGGCGGCCGGCAGCCGGCCTTCGTTGGTCAGTGTGTCGTCGATGTCGGCAAAGAGCACCTTGATCCGGGCGGCGACATCGATAGGCATCTCGGCAACCGCGCGCATCGCCTCACGCCTCCCCGGCGGCGAAATCCTCGAGGATGCCCGCGTCGGCGGCGATATCGAGGAAGGTGTAACGGTTGCGCATCTCTCGGCAGTGCAGCACGGCCTCCCGGTAGGTATCGGCCGGCAGCCCGAGGTCGGCCGCCGTCATCGGGCCGCCGGCATCCCGTAGAAGTCTCTCCATCTCGGCCACCGGCAGAGCGAAAGCCTCCAGCTCCCGGCGCAGCGTCGGCCAGAGTTCGGAGAGCTTTTCGTTGATCTCGCCGGCGGAAGCTGCATCGAAAATCTTCGGCTGGATTTCGGCGTAGCACTGGGCGGCGATGTCGTCGCCCATACGCCGGGCCATCTCGGAAGGGTCGATCTTCGTGGGGCGGACGACCGGCGGCTTGTCGCTGTCGAGGAAGATGCGCTGCAGCCGCGCCATGGTCAGCGTTGCTACCCCCACCTGCTGGCCGTGCAGCGTGCCCGGATGATTTTCGCCGGCAAAGCAGTCGATATAGTGAGATATCTGATGCTCGCCCATCGAGCCGTGGTTCGACATTCCGGTGAAGGAGACCCCAAAGCCGCAAAGCGTCAGGACGCGATGAAGGTAGCCGTTGGCCTCGATGCGACCTTCGGCAATGCCCGCCGCACGCGCGTTCAACGCCCGCTCGTCGGCACCCTGGAGGATATAGGGTACGCTGGAATAGAGACTGCCCGTCAGCCGGTGGGACATCCACCAGTCGATTTGCGCGACAGAGCGCACGAGGCAATCGGCGAAACCGGCCGCCGAGAGATAGCGAGGCGCCGCGGCAGTGACCGCGAGATCGACGAAAAAGCCGGCCGGCGCATGCGAGGGAAGCGAGACCTTCAGGCCGTTTTCCAAGGTGATGGAGGCAGTCGTGGAAGTATAGCCGTTCATCGAGGCGGCCGTCGCGAACACGGCGTATCGGCGATTGGTGCGCCCGGTGACGAATTTGCAGAGGTCGTTGATCGTGCCGGAACCCACCGCGATTACGGCATCCGCCCCTGAAAGCCTTTCGGTCAACGCGCTCACGGCACCCATATCCGCATGCGGATGGTCGAGAATGACCGCATCGACCGGACCGAGGCTCTTCAGCGCGGATGCGACGCGCCCGCCCATCGCATCCCAGGTGGCTGCGTCGGATACCACCGCATAGCGTTCGCCCAAGCCGAGGCTGGCGACGAGATCGGCCTCGGCTCCGTCCAGCGATTCCGCAATGGCGATCTTCTCGTAGGGAACGCTGGCCGGCCTACCCGTTTCGGGGTTGATCCAGTTCCCGGCAAGAATGTCTTCGATGAGGACCGCCCAGCCTCCTTCGGGCGCACATGCGGCGGTGTTCTGCTGGCTTGCCGTTTCCATACCCTCGTTCCGTGCTCTCAATCTCGTAGCATGTGACAACATGAATTGGCATATGTCAATACACATGCCAGAGATGATTGACAAATGCCATCAGGCTCTGCCAGATAGCGCCATGGCAAGGGAAAAGACTTCCGGCAGGACCGGCGAGGAAACCACGGCGGGGATACCCACCGAGTTCGATGATGCGGTGATGTGGGCCGCCTGGCTCTACTATGCCGACCAGATGACGCAGAGCGAGATCGCCAAGCAGCTCAACGTATCGCGAGCCACCATCGTCAATTACCTGCAGGAGGCACGCGAGCGCGGCATCGTCTCCGTGAACATCAACCCCAAGGCCGGCGGCCGCACCAGCGTCGCCCGCGCGCTGATGGAGAAGTTCGGCCTTCAAGGCGCCTTCGTCATCCCGAACGGTGACGAGGAGAGCCTGTCGCAGCGGCTCGGCGAAGCCGGCGCGCGCGTGTTGGCCGACCAGATCGAGGACGGCGATACGATCGGCGTCGCCTGGGGGCGCACCGTACTCGCCGTCGCAGACCGCATTTCCCTGACGCGCCCTGTTGGAAATCTTACCGTGGTGCAGGTCTCCGGCAGTTCGACCGGCGAGCCCAACTTCTCGCCCGAACTCTGCACCTCCCTGCTTTCGAACCGCATCCACGCCCGCTGCGTCAACCTTTTGGCGCCTGCCGTTCTGTCGACGCGCGAGCTGAAGGCGGCGTTGCTCAACGAACCGGTGCTGAGGAAGCAGATGGATCTGGTGCATTCGACCAACCGCATTCTCTTCGGCGTCGGCGACATCGGCCCGAAGAGCACGGTGCGGGCCTCCGGCATCGCAAGCCGGGAGGAGATAGACGACTATGTCGCGCGCGGTGCCACGGCCGTGATTATCGGTCGCTTCATCGATGCGCATGGTGCCGCGATCGGCGGAGACCACGATGAAAGGATGGTCGGCATTTCGCTCGACGAGCTGAAGCAGGTGGCGAGCCGCATTTGCGTGGCCGGAGGCGCGGTCAAGATCGCCGCGATCACCGCCACGCTCGAAGCCGGCTACGCCACCCATTTCGTAACCGACATCGCCACGGGAGAGGCGTTGCTGGCGAAGTGATCAGGGCGACCGCGGTCGTCCGGTGCGGCTGATCTCGGCCGTGAAGAAGGGCCAATGCGTGTGGTGCGGCCTGAGGAGGGCCGCATGGTGTTGAGCCGTGGAGGAGGTGCGCATGCAGCTGGACGAACGATATGTCATCGGCTTGGATTCATCGACCCAATCCGTCAAGGCCATCGCCTGGACAGCGGACGGCACACCGCGTGCCGAGGGCCGCGCGCCGCACCGCATCTCGACGCCGCATCCGCTCAAGGCGGAGCAAGATGCCGAGGACTGGTGGTCGGCCGCCTGCCAGGCGCTGTCATCACTCATGCGCCAGATCGATCCGGCCCGGGTCGACGGTATTGCGATTTCGAACCAGCGCGAAACGATGGTCCTGCTCGGGCAGGACCGAAAGCCGCTCAGCCCGGCAACCCTCTGGCTCGACCGCCGCGCGCAGGACGTGGTTCAGCTGCTCGCGGACGAATTCGGCGCCGAGCGGCTGCATGCAATCTCGGGCAAGCCGGTCGACACCATTCCCTGCGTGTATCGCCTTTTCTATTATCGGCAGTATGAGCCGGAAATGCTGGACCGCGCGGCGCAGATCCTGAGCGTACATGATTACCTGACTCAGAAGCTGACTGGCGAGGCCGCTGCAAGCTGGACCAGCGGCGATCCCTTCGGGCTCCTCGATATCGAGACGAAGCAATGGTCCCGCGCGATTCTCGACCACCTCGGCATTCCGCTCGCCAAGCTGCCGCCGCTTTACCGGCCCGGTACGCTGATCGGCCAGGTAACCGCGGATGCCGCGGCGGCGACGGGCCTCGCCGCGGGGGTGCCGGTCTATGCCGGCGGCGGCGACGGCCATTGCGCCGGCCTGGGTGTCAATGTGATCAAACCGGGCGTCGTCTATCTCAATCTCGGCACGGCCGTCGTCGGCGGTTGCTGGACCCCGACGCGCAAGCTCAGCCGGTACTGGCGCACCCTGGTTTCGCCGAGCGGCGAAGGCTATCTGCTCGAAAGCTGCCAGCGCGCAGGCGCCTATTTCGTCAACTGGCTGCTGGACACCTTCGCCGGAGGACGATCGGATCCTTCAATTTTCGAGCGGCTCGAAGCGGACGCGGCCAGCCTGAGTGTCGGCTCCGGTGGCGTCACCGTCTGCTCCTACCTCATGGGCTGCATGGACCCGCACTGGGACGCGGATGCCCGCGCAGCCTTCACCGGCATGGGTCCTGAGACGGGCATGGGCCATCTCTACCGTGCCTCGATGGAAGCCATTACGCTGGAATTCGTCCGGTCCCTGCGCGAGATGAGATCGATGGGCGTATTGGCCGACCGGATCTTCGTCATCGGCGGCGGCGCCGGCAGCCCGCTTTGGCGGCAGATGATCGCGGATGCCAGCGGACTGCCTGTCATTCGCAGCCTTTCCGACGAGGCCTCCGCACTCGGCGCCGGGATGTCCGCTGCCGTCGGCGCCGGCTGGTACGGGCATTTCAGCGAGGCCGCCGACGCCATGTCGCGCCTCGCCGAACAGGTCGAACCGCGCCCAGCCACCGCCGAAGCATGGGCGGCGCTGTCCCGCCGGCAGGCAAACCTCTATCACGCGATCCGCCACCTCGACCATGCCGATAACGGCACCTGACCCATTTGTGTTGACGACAGTTGGCCGTGAGGCATCGCAGAAACGCGCGGACCTTTCCGACACGCTTGAATTATCCCCGCGAATCGCCACCTGATCACTCGGGCGCGACTCCAAACGCTGGAGTTGCAGAAGGAAGGGGCTGTCATGGGCGGTATGGATATCGCAGTCGTCGCATTCGTCGTTGTCGTGATCCTCGTGCTCTTTGCCGGGATCAAGACGGTGCCGCAGGGCTACCGCTATACGGTCGAGCGTTTCGGCCGTTACACGAGGACGATGGAACCGGGGCTTAATCTCATCGTCCCCTTCATCGATCGCATCGGTTCCAAGCTGAGCGTGATGGAGCAGGTGCTCGACGTTCCGACGCAGGAGGTCATCACCAAGGACAATGCGAGCGTGTCGGCGGATGCGGTCGCCTTCTATCAGGTCCTGAACGCCGCACAGGCGGCCTACCAGGTCGCCAATCTGGAAAACGCGCTCCTCAACCTGACGATGACCAACATCCGCTCCGTTATGGGCTCGATGGATCTGGACGAACTCCTGTCGAACCGCGACACGATCAACGATCGATTGCTCCACGTCGTGGACGAGGCCGCCAATCCCTGGGGCATCAAGATCACCCGCATCGAGATCAAGGACATCGCGCCGCCGAAAGACCTGGTCGACGCCATGGCCCGGCAGATGAAGGCGGAACGCGAGAAGCGCGCACAGGTGCTCGAAGCGGAGGGCTCCAGAAATGCGCAGATCCTGCGTGCCGAAGGCGCGAAGCAATCGGCGATCCTCCAGGCCGAAGGACAGCGCGAGGCCGCCTACCGCGAGGCGGAGGCGCGCGAGCGACTGGCCGAGGCGGAGGCCAAGGCGACCCGGATGGTCTCTGAGGCGATCGCAGCCGGCGACGTGCAGGCGATCAACTATTTCGTGGCGCAGAAATATACCGAGGCCCTTGCCGCGATCGGAACGGCGAGCAACCAGAAGATCGTCCTGATGCCGATGGAAGCCTCGTCGCTCATCGGCTCGCTCGGCGGCATAGGCGCGATCGCGAAGGAGGTCTTCGGTGAAGGCACCGCGTCCTCCCCGCGCCAGCGCCAGTCCACGCCCCGAACCGGTCCTTCCGTTCCATCGGAAACGCCCTGAGGATCGCCCATGATCATGCGCATCATCCTCGAACTCGGCCCCTGGAGCTGGTGGGTCCTAGGCCTCCTGCTGCTGGCGGCGGAGCTGATCCTGCCCGGCGTCTTCCTCGTGTGGATCGCGCTTGCCGCGCTCGTCACCGGGGCCCTCTCGCTCTTCTTCTGGGAGGCGCCGTTCTGGAGTTGGCAGGTGCAGTTCGTCGCCTTCGCTTTGCTCTCGGTCGCTTCCGTCCTTATCGGGCGGCGCTTCGTCTCCTCTTCCGCCGAGAGCGACGAGCCTCTGCTCAACAGGCGCGGCGAAAGCCTCGTCGGACGGACGGCAGTGCTCGAGCAGCCGATCAAGGAGGGCCGCGGGCGCGTGCGGCTCGACGATACGACATGGTCCGTCGAGGGCCCCGACCTTCCGGTCGGCACACGCGTGCGCATCGTCGCGAGCAGCGGCCGCCACCTGACGGTCGAGCAGATCTGAACACATCCGCGTTCGGAAACTGCGGTAGAGAAACGATTGGTTAACCACGCGCCTTTACGATTGCGAAACGATTGCAATCAAATTGCGGACAGACGGCGCATGGTGCCCAATATCTCACGCTCGATGATGGCGGGCGCCTTGCGTGTGAAGCCGCCGGCATGGCTGCTGGCGGGCTGCGCTTTCCTCGCCTATGCGCCAGCGAGCGCGCAAAGCCTCGGCGATCCATCCCCGGCGGGCGTCTCCGTCGCCGCCTCAGCAGACCAGCCGCTTCCGGTCTTAATCGACCCGCAGGAGACCGGCGCCCTTGCCGGCACCGACCTTTCGCCTGCCCTGGACGAGGACTTCAACCGCCTGAACCGGCGCGAGGAGACGATCGACGGGCTGCGCAGGCGCATCGATCCCGATGACGGTCAGGCGCCCGGCATTCGCATCGGCACCTTCGTTCTGAAGCCGGCGCTCAGCGAGACCTTCAACCACGAACGGCAGAAGAACGGCGGCAGCAGTCAGAGCCGGAGCTTCCTGGAGACCGGGCTCAAGGGTTCGCTGACCTCCGACTGGTCCCGCCATCAGCTCAGCGTGACCGGCGAAGGCGTGATCCAGGACAACATATCCGGTGAGGGCCAGGAGGAGCCGCGCGCCGACATCGACGCGGAACTGCGCCTCGACCTCGGCGCGGAGACCATTGCAAGGCTGAGGACAGGCTACAGTTTCGAACGCGAAGATGCGAACGACCCGAATGCCATCGCCAATGCAGACAGCCAATCCGGCGTCCATAGCTATCGCCTGGGCGCCGCGGTCGAGCGCGACCTCGGTCTCATTCGCGGCTCGCTCGGCGTGGATTTCGAGCGCCGCACCTATGGCGATGTCGAGCTCGACAATGGGACGACGCTCTCACAGGAGGATCGCGACCGCAATCTCGGCACCCTCACGGGGCGGATCGGCTACGAGCTTTCGCCGGCGCTCGTCCCCTTCCTCGAGGCCTCAGTCGGCAAATCGATCTATGATCTGCGTCGGGATACGTTCGGCTTCGAGCGCTCCTATGAGAGCTATGCCGGCCGCGCCGGCATGGAGGTCGATCTCGGCGAAAAGCTCAACGGTGAACTGGCGCTCGGTTACGAGACCTTCCGCTTCGACGACGAACGGCTCGGCGACCTCAACGGATTCTCGCTCGACGGCCGCGTCAACTGGTCACCGCACCGCGGCACCGACGTCCTTTTCGGCGTGCTGACCTATGTCGATCCCTCGACCACTCCGGGCGAGGCGGGATCGATCAATTACGAGCTGACGAACGTGGTCACGCATCAGTTGCGTTCGACCCTCGTCGGCCGGCTTTCGAACAGTCTCACCCTTCGCGATTTTCCTTCGGATGCCACCGCCTCCGACGAGACGACCTGGCGAACCGGCGCCGGGCTCACCTGGGACATGAGCCGCTATCTCGCGCTCACCGGAGACGTGAGCTACGAGCGCACGGAGAGGGACGAGGGTAGCTCGACCGACACCACGCGGGTTGGCCTCGGCCTGACGCTCCGGCGCTGATCGGGAGGGCCGCGTTGCGCGGCCTCCCCGGCTTACCGCGAGCTTACTTCAGACCCTGCAGGAGCGTCTTGAGCGGTCCTTCCACGATGGGGCGGATATCGCCGCGCTCGAGAGCGAAGGCGACGTTCGCCAGGATGAAGCCGTCCTTGGCGCCGCAATCATACGTATCGCCGCGGAAGCGATAGGCGGCGAAGGCCTGGGCTTCGGCGAGCTTCACCATGCCGTCGGTCAGTTGGATCTCGTTGCCGGCGCCGCGTTCCTGCTTTTCCAGGATCGGGAAAATCTCCGGCTGCA
Organism: Sinorhizobium prairiense; assembly: GCF_029201645.2. Lineage (NCBI taxonomy): Bacteria > Pseudomonadati > Pseudomonadota > Alphaproteobacteria > Hyphomicrobiales > Rhizobiaceae > Sinorhizobium > Sinorhizobium prairiense. The sequence continues at coordinate 196,199 of NZ_CP104131.1, read as the reverse complement.
GGATGTAGCGGCCATTGATGAAGAAGTTCGACGGTGCCGTCCCCTTGGCCGGTTTCTCGACCATCTTGGTGATCCGGAAACCGTCGCCGACCGTCTCGCCCACGCCGACGATCCCGTATTTATGCGCCTGGTCGGGCGCGCATTCCTCGACCGCGACGACGTTGCCGCCGGACTCTTCGTAGAGCTCGACCATGCCCTTGAGGCAGCCCTTCTCGCCCTTCATGATCATGTCGGGCAGGAGCAGCGCGAAGGGCTCGTTGCCGACGAGATCGCGGGCGCACCAGACGGCATGGCCGAGGCCCAGCGGTGCCTGCTGACGGGTGAAGCTCGTGGTACCGGCCTTCGGCAGCATGGCTTCGAGGAGCTCGATCTCCGTCTTCTTGTTGCGCTCGCGCAGCGTCTGGTCCAATTCGACCTGGATGTCGAAATAGTCCTCGATGACCGCCTTGCTGCGGCCGGTCACGAAAATCAGATGCTCGATGCCGGCTTCGAGCGCCTCATCGACGACATATTGGATGACCGGCTTGTCCACCACCGTCAGCATCTCCTTCGGAACCGCCTTGGTCGCGGGAAGGAAACGGGTCCCGAGACCTGCAACGGGGAAAACGGCTTTGCGGACTTTGCGCTTGTCGGTCATTGGCACCTCCTTGCAGTGCATCTCAGTCTAGCCTGAAACAGGAAAATTGAATTGGATTTAGTCGCCGACTGCCAATTTTTTGCGAAGGAAGACGACTCGGTATTTTCATGGTAAAGACTTTGTTGACTTCGTTTCTGTAGGCTTCTCCCTCGACCGATACGGCTTCCGCCGTCCGGTCCCTAGAAGAACCGCATACTGCCCTTTCCAGTGGCCTGGTGCGGGCAAATTGCGAACCTCGGAGTAGTCGGTTCGGCATGAACGCCGGCTGAACGCTCCACCGAGAAACGGAACCGACAGCAGATGATGAAAAACCGCAGGACGTTCTTCCGACATATCGCCGCCGCTCTCGTTGTTGCCGCCGCTTTTGGGTCGTCGCCCGCGCGTGCGGATCAGGGTTTTCAAAACTGGATCAATAACTTCTATGCAACGGCGGCCAAGAGCGGCATCAGCCAGGCGACCTATCGCAAGGCCTTCGCCGGCGTGAAGACGCCTGATCCGGCCGTGCTGGAGAAGGCCGCTTATCAGCCCGAATTCAAGCACAAGATCTGGGAGTATGTCGACGCGCGTGTCAATCCGTATACCAAGCGGATAGGACAGGAAATGGCGGCGAAGCATGCCCGCACGCTCAATGCCCTCGAACGGCACTACGGCGTCGACAAATCCATCCTGCTCGCCATCTGGTCGATGGAATCGAACTACGGCGCGATTCTCCAGAAAGACGACCGGCTGCATTACGTGCCGCGGGCGCTGGCGACCCTTGCCTATGCCGATTCAAGGCGGTCCAAATTTGCGAAGACCCAGCTCATCGCGGCACTGAAGATCCTGCAGAGCGGCGACATCACCCCGCGGGAGCTGACGGGTTCCTGGGCGGGCGCCATGGGACACACCCAGTTCATTCCGACGAGCTATCTGCTCTATGCGGTCGATGCCGACGGCAACGGCCATCGGGACATCTGGAACTCGGTGCCGGATGCGCTTGCAACGGCTGCCAATCTCTTGCGGAAGAACGGCTGGCGCCCCGGCGAAACATGGGGTTACGAGGTCGTCCCGCCGGCCAATGCGGCGAAATATTCGGGCCAGACCAAGACGCTCGGCCAGTGGGCGGCCCTCGGCTTCGCCCGCCCGGGCGGCAAGGGCTTCAGCAATCCGAAGATGCGGGCCGAACTGAAGCTGCCCGGCGGCGGCGGCGGCCCCGGATTCTTGATGACGAAGAACTTCTTCGTCATCAAGCGCTATAACGCCTCCGATTCCTACGCGCTCGGGGTCGGGCTTCTTGCGGATCAGATCGCAGGATATGCCGGCATGCAGCAACGCTGGCCGCGTCCGGACGGTTCGCTCGACATCAGCGAAAAATTCGAGCTGCAGAACCGGTTGAAGGAACTCGGCTATTACGACGGCGAAGTCGACGGCAACTTCGGCTCGGGCTCGAAAGCAGCAATCCAGGCGTTCCAGACCCAGAACGGCCTGGCGCCGGACGGGGAGCCGACACAGCGTCTGTTGCGCGCCCTGCGCAGGTGAAACGCACCCGCAGCTTTCTCTCATCACGGCGATTCCCGATCAAACGGTGCCAATCGCCGTGATCTGGCGTATGGTTGCGGGAATGTCTGCCATTCGACGGTGAAATGATCATGCTGACGATCCGATACCGCGGGAAGGGACTGTTTTCGCGTTTGCTTCGGCTGGCTCCCGTCTTGCTCGGCGCTGCGGCGATGGTCGCCGCCGGTTTCTTTGCCACTGTGGCCGAGGCGCAGGAGCGGGTGCCACGACGCAACGTGCTGCAAAGGCTCTTCGGCGTCTTCACGCCGCAAAGGCGCGTCTATTACGAGGATCAATACGATCTTCGGCGCCAGCCACGGCCGCAGCGCATACAGAAGCGCCGAGCGCAACCATCGGAGCCACGGCAGTCGCGCCCGAGCCGGGCCAAGCCGCGGCCCGCCGCGGCACCGCCGCCCGCGCCGGTCGTCGTGGAGAAATCTCCGGACGCCAAGAAGGTCCTGGTCGTCGGAGACTTCGTTGCCGGCAGCCTTGGCGACGGTTTGAAGGTCGCGTTCGAAACCACGCCCGGCATCGTGATCGAGACGCGCGCCAACGGCTCCTCGGGTATCGTCCGCGACGACTATTTCGACTGGCCCAAGGCGCTGCCGGACGCCATCGCGGAACTCAAGCCCGCCGTCATCGTCGTGAGCCTCGGCGCCAATGATCGCCAGATGATGCGGATCGGCGACGTGCAGGAGAAGTTCCGGACCGACGCCTGGACGGAAGAATACCGCAAGCGCGTCAACGCACTGGCGACGCTTGCGCGCAAGGACAATCTTCCGGTCCTCTGGGTCGGAATGCCGCCCTTCCAATCGACGTCCATGACAGCCGATATGGTAACGTTCAACGGAATCTACCGCGAAGAGGTGGAGAAGGTCGGCGGCCAGTTCATCGACATCTGGGACGGCTTCGTCGATGAAGGGGGAAAGTTCGTCCTGACCGGCTCCGACATCAACGGGCAGCAGGTCCGCCTCAGGGGTTCTGACGGCATCAACCTGACGAAGGCCGGCAAGCGCAAACTGGCCTTCTATGTCGAAAAGGACATTCGCAAGCTATTGGGCGAAGCGGCAGCGACCACGGACGTTCCCGGTGCGGAAGGCTTGAAGGACCTGGTCGTCAGCAAGCCGCTTGCTAACGAAGATATTATCAAGACGCAGCCGATCAGCCTGATCGATCCCGAACTCGATGGAGCGACCGCCCTTCTCGGCGGCGACACGCCCCTCAAGAGCACGGGCAAGAGCCCGCGCGACCGGCTCATCGAAAAGGGCGAGGTGGTCGTCGCCCCGGCCGGACGTATCGACGATTTCCGGCTGACGAAGCAGGGGCCGCCGGGCAGTTCTACCCGTTGATGCGCAAATGCGGCTCTCCGGAGGAACACCGCCTTCGCCCCTCATCCGCCGGCCGGGCGCGGCGAGGACTGGCCCTACCGCGGCAGCACCGTCGAGCCCATCAGCGCCTCGTCGATCGCGCGCGCAGCCTGCCGGCCTTCGCGGATAGCCCATACGACGAGCGACTGGCCGCGGCGAATGTCGCCCGCCGCCCACAATTTGTCGACCGAAGTCCTGTAGTCGCGCTCGTTGGCGACGACATTGGTCGAACCGCGGCGGTCGGTGTTGACCGTCAGCTTGTCGCCGAGATCCTTGAGGACGCTGTCGGCGAAGGGTCCGCGGAAACCGATGGCGATGAAGGCGAGATCGGCCTTGATGATGAACTCGGTACCGGCGATCGGCTTGCGGCGCTCGTCGACCTGACAGCATTTGACGCCGGTGAGATTGCCGTCCTCGTCGCCGACAAACTCGAGCGTCGCGACCTGGAATTCGCGAACCGCACCCTCGGCCTGGCTGGAGGAGGTGCGCATCTTCGTCGCCCAGAAGGGCCAGACCGCAAGCTTGTCTTCCTTCTCGGGCGGTTGCGGACGAATATCGAGCTGCGTCACCTTGACGGCGCCCTGGCGGAAGGCGGTCCCGACACAGTCGGATGCCGTGTCGCCGCCGCCGACGACGACGACGTGCTTGCCGCCGGCGAGGATCGGCTCGGACGGCCAGCCCACGCTGTCGATGTTCTCGCGGCCGACGCGACGGTTCTGCTGTACCAGATAAGGCATGGCGTCGTGTACGCCGACGAACTCCACGCCGGGGATGCCGGCGTCGCGCGGCGTCTCGGAGCCGCCGCAATAGAGCACGGCGTCGTTTTCATCGACGAGCTTTTGCACCGCGACATCGACACCGACATTGACGCCGCAATGGAAGGTCACGCCCTCGCCCCGCATCTGCTCGACACGACGGTCGATGAAGTTCTTCTCCATCTTGAAATCCGGAATGCCGTAGCGCAGCAGCCCGCCGGGCTTGGACTCGCGTTCGTAGACATGCACCTCGTGGCCGGCGCGCGCCAGTTGCTGGGCAGCCGCCATGCCGGCCGGCCCGGAGCCGATGACCGCGACCTTCTTGCCGGTCTTCGTCACGGCCGGCTGCGGCACGATATAGCCCATCTCATAGGCCTTGTCGGCAATCGCCTGCTCGACCGTCTTGATCGCCACCGGCACGTCTTCGAGGTTCAGCGTGCAGGCCTCCTCGCAGGGCGCCGGGCAGACGCGGCCGGTGAATTCCGGGAAGTTGTTGGTCGAGTGCAGGTTGCGGATCGCCTCGTCCCAATTGCCGTTATAGACGAGGTCGTTCCAGTCCGGGATCTGGTTGTGCACCGGGCACCCCGTCGGCCCGTGACAATAGGGAATGCCGCAGTCCATGCAGCGAGCGGACTGCTTCTGCACTTCCTGATCGGACATCGGAATGGTGAACTCGCGGAAATGGCGGATGCGGTCGGATGCCGGCTGGTACTTCGCCACCTGCCGGTCGATCTCCAAAAACCCAGTAACCTTGCCCATCTTATGATCCTGACATCTTCAATCTCAACAGGCGCGCTCGAGCGCGCGTGATGGCCCCTGACCCGGGCGGGCCGGGAGCCGTATTCACGAGGGCCGGTTACTCGGCCGCTTCAGCCATCTTCATGCGCTCCATGTCCTCGAGCGCGCGGCGGTACTCTACCGGCATCACCTTGCGGAACTTCGGCCGGTAATCCGCCCAGCGATCGAGGATCTCCTTGGCGCGGACCGAACCCGTATAGTGCAGGTGGTTCGAGATGAGCTGGTAGAGGCGCTCCTCGTCGTGGCGCGTCATGTCGCCCGAGACGTCCACCATGCCCTTGTGCATGAGGTCGCCGCCGTGGTGATGCAGCTTCTCCAGCATGTCGTCCTCCTCCGGAACCGGCTGGAGTTCGACCATGGCCATGTTGCAGCGCCGGGCGAAGTCGCCCTCCTCGTCGAGCACGTAAGCGACACCGCCCGACATGCCGGCCGCGAAGTTGCGGCCCGTGCCGCCAAGAACGACGACGACACCGCCCGTCATATATTCGCAGCCGTGATCGCCGACGCCTTCCACGACCGCGATCGCACCGGAATTGCGCACGGCAAAGCGTTCACCGGCGACGCCGTTGAAGTAGCACTCTCCGGAAATCGCGCCGTAAAGCACGGTGTTGCCCACGATGATCGACTGGTGCGGCACGATCCGCGCGTTCTCCGGCGGCCGGACGATGATGCGCCCGCCCGAGAGGCCCTTGCCGACATAGTCGTTGCCGTCTCCGACGAGATCGAAGGTGATGCCGCGGGCGAGGAACGCGCCGAAGGACTGGCCAGCCGTGCCCTTGAGGGTCACGTGGATCGTATCGTCCTTCAGCCCCTTGTGGCCCCAGCGCTTGGCAAGCGCGCCCGAAAGCATGGCGCCGGCCGAACGGTCGACGTTCCTGATCCCGGCTTCGAAGGCGACCGGCACCTTGGTCTCGAGCGCGAGCTTCGCCTTCTCGATCAGCCTGCGGTCGAGAATGTCGTCGATCGGATGGTTCTGGCGCTCCGTCCAATAGGTGGCTTCCTTCGGAGCCTCCACCTTGTGGAAGATCTTCGAGAAGTCGAGGCCCCTCGCCTTCCAGTGCTCGATCATCCGGTCGCGGTCGAGCAGATCCGAGGCTCCGATGATGTCGTCGAGCCTTCTGGCACCAAGCGATGCGAGGATCTCGCGCACTTCCTCCGCAACGAAGAAGAAGTAGTTGACGACATGCTCCGGCGTCCCCTTGAAACGCTTCCGGAGTACCGGATCCTGGGTGGCGACGCCGACGGGACAGGTGTTCAGGTGACACTTGCGCATCATGATGCAGCCGGCCGCGATCAGCGGCGCGGTCGCGAAGCCGAATTCGTCGGCGCCGAGCAGCGCTCCGATGACGACGTCACGGCCGGTCTTCAGGCCGCCATCGACCTGCAGCGCGATGCGGGAGCGCAGACCGTTGAGCACCAGCGTCTGCTGCGTTTCGGCAAGGCCGATCTCCCACGGACTACCCGCATGCTTCAGCGAGGTCAGCGGTGAAGCGCCGGTGCCGCCGTCGAAGCCGGCAATGGTGATGTGATCGGCGCGTGCCTTGGCAACGCCGGCCGCAACGGTGCCGACACCCACTTCCGATACCAGCTTGACCGAGACATCGGCCTCCGGGTTGACGTTCTTCAGATCGTAGATCAGCTGCGCCAGATCCTCGATCGAATAGATGTCATGATGCGGCGGCGGCGAGATCAGGCCGACACCCGGTGTCGAATGCCGCGTCTTGGCGACGGTCGCATCTACCTTGTGACCCGGCAGCTGGCCGCCTTCGCCGGGCTTTGCGCCCTGCGCCACCTTGATCTGCAGAACGTCGGCATTGACCAGATATTCGGTGGTGACGCCGAAGCGGCCGGAGGCGATCTGCTTGATCGCCGACCGCTCGGGGTTCGTCGAGCCGTCCGGCAGCGGCAGGTAGCGATCGCTCTCCTCGCCGCCTTCGCCGGTGTTGGACTTGCCGCCGATCCGGTTCATCGCGACAGCGAGCGTGGTATGCGCCTCGCGGCTGATCGAGCCGAATGACATGGCGCCCGTCGAGAAGCGCTTGACGATCTCCGCAGCCGGCTCGACCTCCTCGATCGGGATCGGCTTGCGGCCGGCCGCCTCGGCCCCCTTTATCTTGAAGAGCCCACGGATCGTGTTCATGCGGCTCGCCAACTCGTTCATCGTCGCCGAGAATTCGCGATAGCGGTCCTCGGCATTGCCGCGCACGGCATGCTGCAGCGAGGCGATGGCGTCCGGCGTCCAGGCATGGCTTTCGCCGCGCATCCGGAAGGCATATTCGCCGCCGATGTCGAGCGTATTGGCAAGCACCGGATCGCTTCCGAAGGCCGCCTTGTGACGCGCCACGGTTTCGGCAGCGATCTCCTCGAGGCCGATGCCTTCGATCGTCGTCGCAGTACCGAAGAAGTACTTGCCGACCAGCGCGGACGAAAGGCCGACGGCGTCGAATATCTGCGCGCCGCAATAGGACTGGTAGGTGGAAATGCCCATTTTGGACATGACCTTGAGGATGCCTTTGCCGACCGCCTTGATGTAGCGGTAGACGACTTCCTTCTCGTCGACTTCCTTCGGAAACTCTCCGCGCTTGTGCATGTCGACGAGCGTGTCGAAGGCGAGATAGGGGTTGATCGCTTCCGCGCCGTAGCCGGCGAGCAGGCAGAAATGATGAATTTCGCGCGGTTCGCCCGACTCGACGACGAGGCCGACCGACGTGCGCAGACCCTTGCGGATCAGGTGGTGATGGACGGCCGCGGTCGCGAGCAGCGCCGGAATCGCCACGCGATCGGGACCGATCTGCCGGTCGGAAAGCACGATGATGTTGTAGCCGCCCTTGACTGCCGCTTCCGCCCTTTCGCAGAGACGATCGAGCATTTCCAGCATGCCTTCGGCACCGCGCGAAATGTCATAGGTGAAATCGAGCGTCTTCGTGTCGAAGCGGTCTTCGGTGTGGCCGATCGAGCGGATCTTCTCGAGGTCGCCATTGGTCAGGATCGGCTGGCGGACTTCCAGCCGCTTCGCATGCGCCATGCCCTCGTGGTCGAGGATGTTCGGGCGCGGGCCGATGAAGGAGACGAGGCTCATCACCAGTTCCTCGCGGATCGGATCGATCGGCGGGTTGGTGACCTGCGCGAAGTTCTGCTTGAAATAGGTGTAGAGCAGCTTCGGCTTGTCGGACATCGCCGAGATCGGCGTGTCGGTGCCCATGGATCCGATCGCCTCCTGACCGGTCGTCGCCATCGGCGACATCAGGAGCTTCGTGTCCTCATGAGTGTAACCGAAGGCCTGCTGGCGGTCGATCAGCGACACGTCGCGTCGCAGCGCCCTCGGCTCGACCGGCTTCAGTTCTTCGAGGATCAGCTGGGTGTTGTCGAGCCATTGGCGATAGGGATGCTTGCCGGCGAGCGACGACTTCACCTCCTCGTCGGAGATGATACGCCCCTCTTCCATGTCGATCAGCAGCATCTTGCCGGGCTGCAGCCGCCATTTCTTGACGATCTTGTCTTCGGCGACCGGCAGCACGCCGGCCTCCGACGCCATGATGACGCGGTCGTCGCTGGTGACGATGTAGCGCGCCGGGCGCAGGCCGTTGCGGTCGAGCGTGGCGCCGATCTGGCGGCCGTCGGTGAAGGCGACCGCCGCCGGTCCGTCCCACGGCTCCATCAGCGCGGCATGATATTCGTAGAAGGCCTTGCGCTCAGGCGACATGAGCTGGTTGCCGGCCCAGGCCTCGGGGATCAGCATCATGACGGCATGCGAAAGCGAATAACCGCCGCGCACGAGGAATTCGAGCGCATTGTCGAAACAGGCCGTGTCCGACTGCCCTTCATAGGAGATCGGCCAGAGCTTGGAAATGTCGTCGCCGAAGAGCGGCGAGGAAACGGAAGCCTGCCGTGCGGCCATCCAGTTGACGTTGCCGCGCAGCGTGTTGATCTCGCCGTTATGCGCAACCATCCGATAGGGATGCGCGAGCTTCCAGGACGGGAAGGTGTTGGTCGAGAAGCGCTGGTGCACGAGTGCGACGGCCGACTGGAAGCGCTCGTCGGCGAGGTCCTTGTAATAGGCACCCACCTGGTAGGCGAGGAACATGCCCTTGTAGACGATGGTGGTGGTCGACAGCGACACGATATAGAAGCCGAGATCGCCACCATCGGCTTCCGCATAGATCCGGTTGGAGATCACCTTGCGAAGCGTGAACAGCCGCCGTTCGAATTCATCGCTGCTCGCGGCCTCCCGGCCAGCGCCGATGAACACCTGGACATGGTGCGGCTCGGTCGCGGCGATGTCGGGCGCCTTGGAGAGAGACGAATTATCGACCGGCACGTCTCGGAAGCCGAGCATTATCTGCCCTTCCTCGGCCACGACCTCGCTGATCACCTCCTTGAAATGGGCAATGAGCTTCTCATCGCGCGGCATGAAGAGATAGCCGACCGCATATTCGCCGGCCCTCGGAAGGGTGACGCCCTGTTTCGCCATCTCCTCGCGGAAGAAGCGGTCGGGGATCTGGACCAGAATGCCCGCGCCGTCGCCCATCAGCGGGTCGGCACCGACCGCTCCGCGATGGGTCAGGTTTTCGAGCATGAAGAGGCCGTCGCGCACGATCTGATGCGACTTCTCGCCCTTGAGATGGGCGACGAAGCCGACGCCGCAGGCGTCATGTTCGTTTCGTGGATCGTACAGCCCCTGTTTTCGCGGCAGGCCGGAGGGGAATGCGGGCGTTTTCACAGCCGTCGCAGCGTCTTGTGCGAGGTTGAGCCCAATCTGTCGTGATGGCGAATGATCCGTCATCTTTTCCCTCCTGTTGAACCCGGGAATTCCGGGCATAACGCGGCCCGCACGCATTTGCCGCATGGTGCTTTTCGCACGGCGGCAAGCCGGGCATTATCGTCGCATGATCCTGATCAGGTCGCAAATGAAGCGCGGCCGCGTCAGGCACCGATGTCCGCGACCATCCTGACGCCAAGGAATAACGACCGGATGAAATCCGGCGAAACCCCCTCGCGCTTCACGCCGGCTGCCGCTTTTCACGGTGCTTCCGGCGATTGTTCCGGCCCCTAGACCGAAATAGGACAGCAAACCTGTCCTATTTCATGCGCTCTATGCCAGAAACCGCCCTCCTTCGCAAGGGCCTCGGCCGCAAATAATGCGAGAGATTTTGCCGAACATTGCCGGAAATTACCCGGGTTTGAAATTTAATTATCCGTATCCCGCACTTTCTTTACTTTGGTTTCAAACTGGTCTCCGGTTGGCACTACAAGGCGGGCACAGTCGAGCGCAGCCGTTTGCTTGCCGACGGGACTCGGCTATGGTCGCGCCGGCGCGCCTCTCCGCACGGCGTGGCTCGATGTAAACAGGGTAAACTTCAGATGATCTTCTCCTCCGACAACTGGGCCGGCGCCCATCCGGCGATCGCCGAAAGTCTGGTCACGAATGCGCAGGGCTATGCTTCCGCCTACGGCACGAGCGAGCTCGATCGGAAGGTGGAACAGCGCTTTTCGGAGATTTTCGAGAGGGAGGTCGCGGTATTCTTCGTAGGCACCGGAACCGCCGCAAACTCCCTTGCACTTTCGAGCGCCAATCGGGCGGGCGGAATCGCTTTCTGCCATCGCGAAGCGCATGTGAACGTCGACGAGTGCGGCGCGCCGGAGTTCTTTCGCACGGCGCGAGGCTGTGCCCGGTCGAGGGCGCCCGCGGCAAGATGGAGCCGGCGAAGCTCGAGGCCGAAATTCGGCGGTTTCCGAAGGAGAACGTCCATGGCGGTCAGCCGATGGCGGTGACGGTGACGCAGGCGACCGAGAGCGGCACCGTCTATTCGCTCGACCAGATCGAAACGATCGCCTCGATCGCCCGGTCTCATAAAATACCGCTGCACATGGATGGCGCTCGTTTCGCCAATGCCCTGGTCAGCCTTGGGACGACACCGGCCGAGATGACCTGGAAGCGTGGGGTCGATCTGCTCTCCTTCGGCGGAACGAAGAACGGCTGCTGGTGCGCCGAGGCGCTGGTGCTCTTCGACCTTTCGAAGGCGCAGGAGATGCACTTCCTGCGCAAGCGCTCGGCACAGCTCTTCTCCAAGTCGCGCTTCGTCGCCGCCCAGTTCGACGCCTATTTCGCCGGAGATCTCTGGCTCGATCTCGCGCGCCACGCCAACGCGATGGCGCAGCGCCTCGCCGACGGCATCACCGCTTCGGCCGGGAGCCGGCTCGCCTGGGCGCCCGATGCCAACGAGGTCTTCGTTGTGCTGAAGCGGGAGGCCGCCGGCCGGCTGCAGCAGCAGGGCGCCCTTTTCTACGATTGGGAAGTGCCGCACGATCTCGAAGGCAACCTCGCGGAAGACGAAGGTCTCTATCGCCTGGTCACCAGCTTCGCCACCCGCGCCGAGGACGTCGATCGCTTCGTCGCCGCCTGCTGATGCATGGCAGATGTCGAAGCGCGCCGCATGAAATCGCTTGAATGCGACACGCATCGCGACCGATGGAGCGGGATGAGGAAAAGTGCGTGCGGTTTTCCGCCCGCATCCCGCGTCTCAACTTCTCGGAAGCGATCGCGTTCATGTTTTTCGTCGACCCGATCTGAAAACATCGTGATCTAGTGCTTGCATCCGGCTTCCGGATGGGCTTACACGGCAAGCACCATGCGCCGTTATCTCCCCGACACCTTTACCATCCTCCTGATGCTGACAGTCGCTCTCGCAGCGGTTTTGCCCATCGACGGAGCCGCCGCGGCCTGGTTCGCCATCGCGACGAAGCTTGGCGTCGGCCTGATCTTCTTTCTCCACGGCGCACGGCTTTCGCGCGAGGTCGTCATTGCCGGTTTCCTGCATTGGCGGCTGCACCTGGCGATTCTCTTTCGACTTTCGCCCTTTTCCCGCTCATCGGCCTCCTGGTGGGTTTCGTCCCGTCATGGATCCTGCCGCCGTCGCTCTATACCGGCATCCTTTTCCTCTGCGTTCTGCCTTCGACGGTACAGTCGTCGATCGCGTTCACGTCGATGGCCGGCGGCAATGTTCCGGCAGCCGTCTGCGCGGCGTCGGCATCCAACATCCTGGGCGTGTTCCTGACGCCGCTTCTCGTCGGCGTCATCTTCTCGGCCGGCGGACATGGCGGCGTATCGCTCGACGCGATCGAACAGATCCTCCTCCAGCTGCTTGCGCCCTTCGTCGCAGGCCAGATCCTGCAGCCCTGGATCGGCGGCTGGATTCGCGCCCGCAAGAAACTGCTCGCACCGGTCGACCGCGGTTCGATCCTGATGGTCGTCTATCTGGCTTTCAGCCAGGCCGTCACGGCAGGCCTCTGGCAGTCCTTCACCCTGACGGACCTCACCGTTTTGACGGTAATCGAGATTGCTCTCCTCGCGCTTATTCTGGCGGCCACCACATTCGGCAGCCGGCTTCTCGGCTTCGACCGCGCGGACGAAATCGCCATCACCTTCTGCGGATCGAAGAAGAGCCTGGCGAGCGGCATTCCGATGGCAAGCGCGATCTTCGCCGGACAGAACATCGGCATGATCGTCCTGCCGGTCATGTTGTTCCATCAGATCCAGTTGATGGCCTGTGCGGTCATTGCCCAGCGCTATGCCGCCAAGGCGGCAGAGCTCGAGGGAACCGCCGTCCCGGCTACGCCCACCTGAAGAGCATGAACGAAACGGCGCGTCGTCTTATCAAGCGTCGGTATCGTGGGATGACAGGAAACGAGAGACCGTTTCCAGGCACAAGTCCTTCTCCTCCACATGCGGCATGTGGCTGGAATGCTCGAACAGCACCCATTCGCAGCCCTTCACGCGATCCACATACGGCTTGACGACGAGCGGCGTGGCCTCGTCGTATTTTCCGGAAATCAAAAGGGTCGGCGCTTCGATCCGCATCAGCCGGTCCTCGATCGTCCAGTCCTTCATCGTGCCTATTACGTGGAACTCGGTCGGGCCGTTCATGTTGCGATAGACCGTATTGTCCTCGTCCATGATCGCAAAGGTGCGCGCGACTTCCGCAGGCCACGGCGTGACGCGGCAGACATGGCGGTCGTAGAAGACGCGCGAGGCGGCGATGTATTCCGGATCGGTAATCGTCCCGGCCTGCTCATGCCTGAGCAACGTATCCTGAACCGCCTTCGGCAGTTCCCCGCGCAGGCGATTGGCTTCCGCCACCCAGGTATGCATGTTGGCCGGCGAATTGGCGATGACGAGCGCCTTCAGACCCGTGGGCTTCAGAACCGCGTGTTCCGCACCCAGCATGCCGCCCCAGGACTGTCCGAGAAAGGCATAGCGATCCTGGATGCCCAGATGCTTCAGCAGCGCGTCGAGTTCCCCGAGGAACAGGTCAGGTGTCCAGAAATCCGGGCCCTTGTCCGGAAGGCGCGTGGAGTTGCCGTTGCCGAGCTGGTCGTAGTGAATGACCGCGCGTCCGTCGATCTCGCTGATCCCCTTGAAGGAATCGACGTAGTCGTGGGTGCAGCCCGGTCCGCCGTGGGCAACGACCAGCGGCAGCTTGCCGCTGTCGAGCGAACCGGTGATGCGATACCAGGTCTGGTACTCGCGAAAGGGCAGGAAGGCTTCCTTCGACGCGACGGCGGCCACATGCATCTCCATGTCTGACGGACAACGGAGGGAACATAACGCGGGGCTTCAAGCCGTGGCAGCTATCACAAGTTATAGGATGGGCGCTCTTCGAGCAGCCGGTAGTGCGTGGCGCGGACAACCGCCTGGGTACGGTTCTTAGCGCCGAGTTTCTTGGCCGCGGCGTTGAGATGCATGACCACGGTCGGCACAGAACGGTGGATGATGCGCGAAATTTCCTTGGCCGAGTGACCCTCGGCGGAATGGCGGAGGCATTCGCGCTCCCGCTCCGTCAGCCTCGCGGTGCCGGCGTTGAAGGCCTGCGCGTCGAACAGCGAATAGGCCGCCTCGTGAAACACATGGGCAAGCAGGTTGAAATCGGCGATGTACCGCAGCGCATGCCGCTCGAATGCCCGGTTGCCGCCGAAACGCACACCCGTGACCGTCGCATAGTCGCCGCGCGGCATGTGGACCGGCACGGTGACGCCGGTCGACATGTCCCGTTCGCTCAGATAGCGGGCGACGGGCGCCGTATCATCGCTCATGAAGCGTCTGATCAGCGTGTCCGCATCGGGATCATAGTTCCAAAAGAACGGAGTTGACGTGCGCAGCGCCACCTGCTGCACGGGATCGATGCGGAAATAGCCGCGATCGAACCAGTAGTCGTGCATATCCTCCGAGATGTTGCGAAGTTTCAGCAGCGACGGGACCATGATGGTACCGTCGAGATCGCGGGGCACCGGCGTATAATCGTAGATCAGCGCCTCGAAGCCGATCGCCTTCATCGCCTCGAACACCTGGTCTATACGGCCATCCAGCGTGTCGTGCGCGGTGAACTGGTTCCTGATCGTCCCGAGTTCGTCAAACATCCTTGTCTCCGGTCCCGGTCACTCGCCAACCTATCACTTCTTATAGCTGGGCGCCGGTTGGCCTTTCGGATAAAATTTAGCCGTGCTCAAATATTGAGCAAGCAGTTTCTTTGCCGGGGCGGTCAATGTGGCGTGATATCGAGCCGGAGGCGCGACACGAAATCGAAGTCGATGGCTACAAGGTGGTGGCCTACAGCTTCGGTTCGGGCCCGGAGACCTTGTTCTGCCTGAATGGCGGGCCGGGACTCCCCTGTGACTATCTGCGCGAGGCCCATTCGTGCCTCATCGACAAGGGCTATCGCGTCGTCGCCTTCGATCAGCTCGGCACCGGCGCCTCCGACCGCCCGACCAATCCTTCGCTCTGGACGATCGGCCGATATGTCGAGGAAACCGAAACGGTTCGCAAGGCGCTGGGGCTCGGCAAGGTGCACATGCTCGGCCATTCCTGGGGCGGCTGGCTGGCGATCGACTACGCGCTGACATACCCGGAAAACCTGCAGACGCTGATCCTGGAGGATACGGTCGCCGACATGCCGCACCTCGTCACCGAGCTTGAGCGGCTGCGCGCCGCCCTCGGCCCGGAGACCGTCGCCATGATGCAGAAGCACGAGGCGCAGGGCACATACGATCATCCCGAATATTTGGCTGCCATTACCATCCTGAACTATCGCCATGTCTGCCGCCTGCCGGAATGGCCCGCACCGGTACGCCGGTCCCTGGACGACTGGAACATGGGTCCTTACGGCACGATGCAGGGCCCGAACGAGTTTCTCTATATCGGCAATCTCAAGGACTGGAACCGCATTCCCGACCTCCCCGGGATCAAGGTTCCGACGCTGATCACCACGGGAGAACACGACGAGCTCACGCCGGCCTGCGCGTTGAAGATGAAGCTCGCCATCCCGGATGCCGAGCTCAGGGTTTTCGCCAATGCAAGCCACATGCCGTTTTACGAGAACCCGGCGGACTATTATCCTGCGCTGATCGATTTCCTGTCGCGGCACAGGCCGAATTGATGCAAAACATGGCGAGAGACATCCGAACGAGACGGAGGCGCGCGCATCGCCATGCATCGCTATAGGTTCGTCCTCACTCGGCCGTTGCAGTTCCTGCCGGTCATCTTCGGGATCAGCATCATAACCTTCATTCTGGTGCGGCTCATCCCCGGCGATCCGGCGCGCAATCTGCTCGGAGCCCGCGCCACCCCTTCGGCCATCGCCAAGATCCGCGCCCAGTACGGCCTCGACGAGCCTATGTGGCAGCAATATTTCTACTTTTTGAAGAATCTCGCCGATGGCGAGATGGGCAAGTCGATCCTCTACAAGATCGATGTCCTGAAGCTTATCGCCACCCGTATCGAGCCGACCGTCGCGCTCGTGCTGTCGAGCGTCGTTCTGGCGGTTCTCATCGCCGTGCCCATGGCGGCGCTTGCAGCGCGTAACTCCGGCAGGGCGCCGGACCATATCGTCCGGATTGTTTCCACTTTCGGCATCGGCTTTCCGCCGTTCTGGCTCGGCCTGATGCTGATGATCCTTTTCAGCGTCAAGCTGGATCTGCTGCCGGTGTCCGGCTACGGGGCGACCTTCGGTGACAAGCTCGCCCATCTGATCCTGCCGAGCCTGACGGTCGCTCTTTCCCTGTCGACGGTGCTGGTTCGCAGCCTGCGCGCGGCAATGATCGAGTCCCTGAAGTCAGACGTGGCGACAGCCGCCCGCGCGCGCGGCATGCCTGAGCGCATCGTCTTCTGGCGGCATGTCGTTCCGAATTCGCTGGTGCCGACCATCAACCTTCTGGCGGTCAACATCGGCTGGCTGATCGGCGGCACGGTCGTGGTCGAAAGCGTCTTTGCCCTGCCGGGCATGGGACAATTGCTGGTACGCGCCATCTTCTCGCGCGATTACATGGTCGTGCAGGGTGTCGCCATGGTGTTTGCCTGCGCCACTGTGCTCGTCAATTTCGTCGCCGACATCGTCACCGTCGCCGTCGATCCGCGGGTGAAACTGTGAGCGCCGGTACGGTGTCCTCGTCGCCGGCCGGCTGGCGGTTGCTCTTCGGCCGGAGGCCGGCCCTCGTCATTGGCGCGGGAATCCTGCTGTTTTTCCTGCTGGTGGCGATCGGCGCACCCGTCCTCGCCCCCTATGACCCGATCCTGCAGAACGGCGCAGCCCGCTTGCAGCCGCCGTCGCTTCTGCATCCGTTCGGCACCGACAACTTCGGCCGCGACCTTCTTTCACGCGTCATCTGGGGCACACGCATCGACCTGCAGATCGCCTTGATCGGCGTCGCCTTCCCCTTCGTCATAGGAACGATCGTCGGCACCGTCGCCGGCTTCTTCGGCGGCATTGTCGACGCGCTGTTCATGCGCCTCGTCGACATTATCCTCGCCTTTCCATTCCTCGTATTGATGCTGTCGATAATCGCCATTCTGGGCCCGGGCCTCGGCAGCTTCTATATCGCCATGGCGCTGGTCGGATGGGTTTCCTATGCCCGATTGATCCGGGCACAGATTCTCGTTCTGAAGAACAGCGACTATGCGGTGGCCGCCGTCAGCCTTGGTTTCGGCCGCTTCCGCATCATGTTCCGGCACTTGCTGCCCAATGCCATTGCCGGCTCGATCGTCTTTGCCATGTCGGATGCCGTCCTGGTGCTGCTGAGCGGGGCGGCCGTCAGCTATCTCGGTCTCGGCGTCCAGCCGCCGGTCGCCGAATGGGGCATTATGGTCGCGGAGGGCCAGAGCTTCATCACCACGGCCTGGTGGATCACGCTGTTTCCCGGCCTTTCCATCGTCTGCCTTGCCTTCGGCTTCAGCATGCTGGGCGACGCGCTCGGCGAATTGCTCGGAGTGCACGAATGAGCGTCTCGGTCCTGTCTGTCCGCGACCTGACCGTGAAGGCGCATCTCCAGGGAGAGACGCGCACGCTGCTGGATGGAGTCTCGCTCGACCTGGCCAAGGGCGAGATCCTCGGCCTCGTCGGCGAAAGCGGATCGGGCAAGAGCCTGCTCTGCCGCGCGCTGGTTCGCCTCCTGCCATCATCCTTGCTGAAGATCGAAGGCGGTGCGGTTCTCCTCGCAGAGCGCGACCTCACTGCCGTCACCGACGCCGAGATGCTGGAGGTACGCGGCGCCGAGATCGGCATGATCTTCCAGAACCCGACCAGCCACCTCGACCCGGTCATGCGCATCGGCGACCAGATCGCCGAGGGCATCCGCTACCATCAGGGCCTGAGCGGCCGCGATGCGCGGGCGGCAGCGGTCGAGATACTGGGGCAGGTCGGCTTCCCTGACCCCGCCCGCCAGTACGACAGCTACCCGCACGAGCTTTCCGGCGGCATGCGTCAGCGGGCCATGATCGGTGTGGCCCTGTCCTGCAATCCGCAAATCCTCATAGCCGACGAACCGACCACCGCGCTCGACGTCACGATCCAGGCGCAGATCCTGAAACTCCTGATGGACATCCGCGACAGACGCGGCCTGTCGATCATTCTCATCACCCATGATCTCGGCATCGTGGCGCAGACCTGCGACCGCATTGCCGTGATGCGCGGCGGAAAGCTGCTGGAACAGGGTCCTAAACGGACGATCCTGTCCGCACCGCAGGACCCGTACACGGTTCGCCTCATCCACAGCCATCCATCCATGCCTGATGCGGTGCCCCCGCCATCAGTCTCCCAACGCCCTTGCATGGAACGACAAGGCCCCTTCTGGAGATCGATGACCTGCATGTGCGCTTCCCGTCGGGCGGCAGTCTTTTCTGGGGTAAGAACGCCAGGACCGTCAGCGCCGTTTCAGGGATCAACCTGCAGATCATGCCCGGCGAAACGGTCGGTATCGTCGGCGAATCCGGCAGCGGCAAGAGTACGCTTGCCCGCGCCATGCTGGGCCTGACGCCGATTTCCGCCGGTCGCGTCAGCTTCGACGGTATCGATCTTTCTCAGCAGAGGGGTGCGGGTCTCGCCAGGCTGCGACACGAGTCTGCCATGGTCTTTCAGGATCCGTTCAATGCACTGAACCCGCGTCTGACCATCGGCCAGACTCTTGCTGAAGTTCTGAGAGTGCAGAAAAAGATCGGCGGAGCCGACATTCCGGCACGCATCGGCGAGCTGCTGGACCTTGTCGGCCTCGAGCGCGAATTCGCCCACCGCAAGCCGCGCAGCATGAGCGGCGGCCAGTGCCAGAGGGCGGGCATCGCCCGTGCGCTTGCCGTCGATCCGAAGCTGATCATCGCCGACGAATGCGTCGCAGCACTCGATGTCACGATCCAGGCGCAGATCGTCGACCTCTTCCGCAAGCTCGCCCGCGACCTTAACCTCACGCTGATCTTCATCGCCCACGACCTCGCGATCGTGCGCAATCTGTGCGAACGCACCGTGGTGATGCATCGCGGAGAGATCGTCGAGGAGGGCCGCTCCGAGGACGTCTTCTCCCGGCCGAAACATCCCTACACCGCCGCATTGATCGCCGCGATCCCCGACATCGATCCCGACAGGTCGTTGCTCGGCCCTACCGATGCGGCGCCAGTGGAACCGATCCTGTCCGTCAAACGCCTGCCACAATAACGAAGGGAACAAACAATGATCAAAAGGTGGAACAATATCGGCCGGGCCGCTTTCGCAGCCGCCCTTATGCTCAGTGCCGGTTATGCGGAGGCCGCCGGTATCCTCTCCATCGGCCGCCGCGAAGATTCGACGACTTTCGATCCGATCAAGTCGGCCCAGAACGTCGACAACTGGGTGTTCTCCAACGTCTTCGACGTGCTTGTCCGCGTAGACAAGACCGGCACCAAGCTGGAGCCCGGCCTCGCCGAAAGCTGGACCCTTTCCGACGACGGCCTGACCTACACGTTCAAGATCCGCGACGCGAAGTTCTCGGACGGCTCGCCGATAACGGCCGAGGATGCCGCCTTCAGCTTGCTGCGCATACGCGACCACGAAGGCTCTCTGTGGAGCGACAGCTACAAGATCGTCGAAACCGCCGAGGCGGCCGATCCGAAGACACTGGTCGTCAAGCTGAAGACGCCCTCCGCCCCCTTCCTGTCGACGCTTGCCCTTCCGAACGTCTCGGTGCTTTCCAAGAAAGCCGTCGAGGCTGGCGAGGACGCCTTCGCCGAACTGCCAACGGCATCGTCCGGCGCATTCACCGTCAAGGAGTGGCGGCGCGGCGACCGGGTCATCCTCGAAAAGAATCCGAACTTCTGGCAGGCGGATCGTGTGAAACTAGACGGCGTCGAATGGATTTCCGTTCCGGACGACAACACGCGCATGCTGAACGTCCAGGCCGGCCAGCTCGACACGGCGATCTTCGTTCCGTTCTCGCGCGTCGAGGAATTGAAGAAGGACCCGAACCTCACGGTCCACATCGATACCTCGACCCGCGAAGACCATCTGCTCATCAACCATGAGCACGGCATGCTTGTCAAAAAGGAAGTGCGCCAGGCCCTGGATATGGCGATCGACAAGAAGGCGATCGTCGACACGGTCACGTTCGGCCTCGGCACGGTCGCAAATTCCTACATTCCAAAGGGCTCGCTCTATCACTACGACGCCAACTACCAGTATCCTTACGATCCGGAGAAGGCCAAAGCGATGCTGGCCGAGGCGGGGGCATCGGACCTGACGCTGAACTATGTCGTAAACGCGGGCAACGAGGTCGACGAGCAGATCGCCGTGCTGCTGCAGCAGCAGTTTGCAAAGGCGGGCGTCACGGTCAATCTGCAGAAGGTCGACGCGAGCCAGAGCTGGGACATGCTCGTCGCCGGGGACTACGATATCTCGGTGATGTACTGGACGAACGACGTCCTCGATCCGGACCAGAAGACCACCTTCGTGCTCGGCCATGACACAAATATGAACTACATGACCCGCTACAACAGCGAGAAAGTGAAGGAGCTTGTCGCAGCGGCACGTCTGGAACTCGATCCGGCGAAGCGCGAGGCCATGTATGTCGAGATCCAGAAGACGGCGAAGGACGACGTCCACTGGATCGACCTTTACTACAGCCCCTATCTCAACGTTTCGCGCAAGAACATCGAGAATTTCTACCAGAACCCGCTCGGCCGATTTTTCCTGGAAGATGCGGTGAAGAACTGACGGTTTGCCCGTCACAGGCATCCCGGCAAAACGAAGACGGCGCCCATTTGGACGCCGTCTTTTCATTAGTGCGCAGCTTCAAAGACTTTAGAGCCTTTCAATGCTTCCATGAAACAGGGAAGCGCTCTAGGCGGTCTGCGCCTCGATCTGCTTCGGCTGCGAAGCCGCCGCGGTGATCTCGATGCGGCGCGGCTTGGCCGTTTCCGGGATATTGCGCAGAAGATCGACGTGGAGCAGGCCGTTCTTCAGCGAAGCGGACTTGATCTCGACGTGGTCGGCAAGCTGGAAGCGGCGCTCGAAGGCGCGCTTGGCTATGCCGCGATGGAGAAACTGGGTTTCCTCACCCTTTTCTTCGCTCTTTTCGCCCTTGATCGTCAGCGTGTTTTCACGCGCTTCGACCGAAAGCTCGCTTTCGTCGAAACCGGCAACGGCCATGGTGATGCGATAGGCGTTTTCGCCGGTGCGTTCGATGTTGTAAGGCGGATAAGTCTGCGACTGATCCGGCTGACCGAGGCTATCGAGCATGGTGAACAGACGGTCGAAGCCGACAGTCGAGCGGTAGAGGGGAGAAAAATCAAAGTGACGCATGATGTCGTCCTCCATAAGAGCAACGGTTGCGATGTCTGGCCTGCCACCCCGTTCCGGCTGTGGCTCGACCGGTGAGCGGACCCTTCTTCGGCGCCCGCGGAGAAGACATGGGAATGCCCGCGCGCGAGTTCAAGAGGGATGCCGTCGGCGCTTCCTGAACAATGGATGAACGACGGGTTCGGCCGCCGTTCAGCCGCCGTGGGCTAGAAAGGAGACACTGGGTCTTCCCAGGGCTGAAGTGACATGTCCCTTCTCCCTTCAGCGGCCGGAAACGGTGATCGTCCGGATTTCATCCACCGTTTCCGGCTTTTTTCTTTGACGGGTGGCGGGCCGCCGCCTATCCCTATCTGCATGTTCCTTCTGGCCCGCTCCCCATGACCACTCTCCTTCATTCGATGCCGGAAAATCCGATGCCGGGCGATCCGGTGGTGGGCTTTTTCGACGGAGCCGGCAACCGCAAGATCCGCTACGCGGTGTTCAGGTCGAAGGCCCCGGTCATTCGCGGCACCATCGTCCTGCTGCAGGGTCGCAACGAGTCGATCGAGAAATATTTCGAAACGATCGGCGATCTCGTGGCCGCCGGTTTCTGGGTCGCGACCTTCGACTGGCGCGGACAGGGCGGTTCCGAACGGCTGTCGCCGCACTGGACCCACGGCCATGTCGAGGATTTCACCGATTACGAGCGCGACCTGACTATTTTCCTCGACGAGATCGTCCTGCCCGACACCCGCCTGCCCTTCTCGATCGTCGCCCATTCCATGGGAGCGCTCGTCGCCCTGTCGCTCGCTCCCATGCTCGCAAGCCGGATCGACCGGATGGTGCTGCTTGCCCCCTTCGTCGGCCTGGGCGGTCAGGCGATCGGCGAACGGGGTATCGGGGCGATCGCGACGGCCATGCGCTGGATCGGCCTCGGGAGGCTGCCGCTGAGCGCCGACAAAGGCAACCGTACCCCTTTCAAGGGCAATGTGCTGACCGCGGACGAGCGGCGCTACGCTCGCAACCTGGCGCTCATCGATGCGCGTCCGCAATTGCGGGTCGGACCGCCGACCGCCCGCTGGCTGAGCGAAGCTTTCAAAACGATCCGGCGCGTCCTCAAGCACGAACATCTGACGAGGATCACCATACCCGCCGTCATACTCGCCCCGACGGCCGATAAGCTCGTGCCGTATCTACCGGTCGAGCGGCTGGCCAGCAATTTCCGTGCGGGGCATCTGATCCCGATCGACGGCGCGCGGCACGAGCTCCTGCAGGAGGCCGACCGCTATCGCGCCCAGGCGCTGGCCGCGATCCTGGCCTTCCTGCCGGGCGCCGACGCCGAGGATCCCGCGTCCCTGCCGCGGCAGTTGGAAGAGGCTTAACCCCGGCCCTTGAGGGTCTCAAGCGCCTGCGCATGCAATTCGCGGCTGCCGGCAGCTATGATTTCGCCGCCCATTTCCGCCGGCCCGCCCTTCCAGTCGGTGATGATTCCGCCCGCCTGCTCGATCAGCGGAATGAGCCCGCCGACGTCGTAGGGCTTCAGGCCGCATTCGACGACGAGATCGACATGGCCGGCTGCGAGCAGCGCGAAGGCATAGCAGTCGCAGCCGTAGCGGAAGAGCCGCACCTTCTCCTGCAATGCCTCGAAGCGTTCCTTGAGCTCGCCCGTGTAGAGGTGCGGGGATGTCGTGAACAGGACGGCATCCGAAAGCGCACGGCAGGGCCGTGTGGCGAGCACCCTCTCTCCGTCGGGTCCCCGATAGAGCGCCTTCTCGCCGTCGGCGAAAAATCGCTCGCCGGTGAAGGGCTGGTCCATCAGCCCCATGACGGCCTTGCCGTTCCGGTAGAGGCCGATCAGCGTGCCCCACACCGGCAGGCCGGAGATGAATGCGCGGGTCCCGTCGATCGGGTCGATGACCCAGACGAGCTCGCGGTCGAGGCCGATATTGCCGTGCTCTTCGCCGAGAATGCCGTGTTCCGGAAAGCTGCTCTCGATCAAAGCGCGGATCGAGGCCTCCGCCGATCTGTCGGCTTCCGTCACCGGGTCGAAGCCGCCTTCGAGCTTGTTGAGAACACTCGTACCGACCCGGAAGCGCGGCATGGTTTCGGCCTTGGCGGCGTCGGCGAGACGGTCGAAGAAGGTACGGTCGGGCAGCATGTCGCTCTCTGCGAGGAAGGAGGTTCGATCTGAATAGACGAAATTCAGCGAAAGGCAACGGACCGACGTCGGCTGCCGCTTCCGTGAGGCGCGCCGGAAGACGGCGCCCTGTACCGATACGAAAGTCTGGGTCTTCGAATCTTGACAATTGTGCAGCGCAGCATTACAGTTTTTCTGCAGTCACTCGTGGCTGCAAATACCCTCCTTGGGTGTTTCCTCCCTAGACTTGACCGCGCCGCTGGCGCGGTTCTTTTTGAGCAGCGTTGCGCCGCCGGGCACGCAAAAGCCCTTTCGCGTTGCTATTCCGCGGCCAGCGGCAGATAGGCGGCGAAATCCTCGACGTGCCGCGCGAGCGCCGCGATAAAGGTTGCGAGGTCGGCCTCGAGTGCCGCAAATCCCGGCTTTTTGATCAGGGTTGCCTCGTCGACATAGAGGCCGCGGTTGATTTCGATCTGCAGCGCATGCAGTCCACGCGTCGGGCGGCCGTAATGTTCCGTGATGAAGCCGCCGGCATAGGGCTTGTTGCGCGCGACCGCATAGCCGAGCTGCTCCAGAAGCTCCACCGCCACCCGGGACAGTTCCGCCGCCGCACTCGTTCCGTAGCGATCGCCGATAATGAAGTCCGGGCGATGGCCGCTTCCCGGCAGATGCACGTTGCCCGGCATCGAGTGGCAGTCGATGAGGATCGACATCCCGAACTCGACATGGGTGCGGGCGATCAGCTTTCTGAGCGTCGCATGATAGGGCTTGTAGATCGTCTCGATGCGCTCGAGCGCCTGCTCGACCGGAAAACGGCCACGATATATTTCCATATTCTCGGCGACGAGGCGCGGCACGGTGCCAAGGCCGCCGGCAACACGCATCGAACTGATATTGGCGTGCGGCGGCAAGGCGCCATCGAACATGCGCGGGTCGAGTTCGTAGGGTTCGCGGTTTACGTCGAGGAAGGCGCGCGGGAAATGCGCCCGAAGCAAGGGCGCCCCCAGAAACGTGGCGCTGCGAAACAGTTCATCGACGAAATGGTCTTCGGAGCGGCGGATGGAATGCGGATCAAGGCGCGACTGGTCGAGAAAGAACTGGGGATAATGCCGGCCGCTATGCGGCGAGTTGAAAACGAAGGGTATCCTCTGGCTTGCGGGTTCCAGAACCTCGAAAAACTCCCACTTAACCGCTTCCCCCATCGGAACCCTTTTTACCATGTCCGGTTCTTGCTATTCAGATCATGTTGCCAGTTGGTCGCCTCTGTGTCCATAGTGGCCGCCCGCTGGTTCAAGGGACTTGATCGCGCCCGTTCACCAGATATTTACCATGTTGCGGTTTGCTGAGCTGCCGCAATTCACCAGCATCCAGAAGAAGTAGCCACGGCCAGATATGACTGCGAAAATCCTCCTTGCCGAAGACGACAACGACATGCGCCGGTTTCTAGTGAAGGCGCTGGAAAAGGCTGGCTACAAGGTCCTTTCCTATGACAACGGCGCCAGCGCCTATGACCGGCTTCGCGAAGAACCCTTTTCGCTTCTCCTGACCGATATCGTCATGCCGGAGATGGATGGCATCGAGCTCGCCCGCCGTGCGACCGAACTCGACCCCGACCTGAAAGTGATGTTCATCACGGGCTTCGCCGCCGTTGCGCTGAACCCGGATTCCAAGGCGCCGAAGGATGCTAAGGTCCTTTCCAAGCCCTTCCACCTGCGCGACCTCGTCAACGAGGTCAACAAGATGCTGGCGGCCTGAGCAGCGAACTTATATGCGCCGAGCTTTCCGGCGCCCCCTTTGCCGAAGCCTGAGACGCGCTCCGCGCAAGCATTGCCTCGACGCCGCCCTCGATCACCAGCATCGAGGGGGCTTCGTTATTTCAATGCGTTAGCGCGCTCGCCGGATCTGCAGGAGGTCCAAAAAGAGTGCCGGTCCCCCTGAAATCATGCCGCGCGGACCTTGCGCAATTTCTGTCAAAAAACCTTCGAAGAGCCTATTGACGCGGGCGCCGGTTTTGTGGTCTATGCGCCGCATCGGATGGGCGTGTAGCTCAGCGGGAGAGCACTACGTTGACATCGTAGGGGTCACAAGTTCGATCCTTGTCACGCCCACCATCCCAGTTTCAAAAGGGCTTACGGGAGACCGCAAGCCCTTTTTCAATTCCCCCAGCCTCGCTGATCCGAGCAGAGCATTTTCGCCCTTAACCGAAGCCGAGACCGAAACCCGTGAACGGCGGCGATTCTGCCGGCTTGCCGAAAGCGCGCGCGGGATTTTCGAATCGTTGTCACATGGTTTTCATGTTCGCTTGTTAAGAGATACCACCTCGCCATTGACCACGGATGTACTGGCATCGGCTGAAGGTGTTGAGGAAGGTCGGGTTCAGCCCGGCCTTTTTTCTTGCGCGGAGCCGTGCCGGCGCCGGCGCGCGCCGCCGGAAATAATCTGGCGCGGAAGATGACGCGCGCGCAATTTTGCGCTACTACCCCCTGCAACGGCGCTCTGCGATCGCCACATCCGCCTAATGACATTCGTCCGTGAAGGAACACGTTCATGCCTGCCTATCGCTCCCGCACCACCACCCACGGCCGCAACATGGCCGGCGCCCGCGGCCTCTGGCGCGCGACGGGCATGAAGGACAGCGACTTCGGCAAGCCTATCATCGCGGTGGTGAACTCGTTCACGCAGTTCGTGCCGGGCCATGTGCATCTGAAGGACCTCGGCCAGCTCGTCGCGCGCGAGATCGAGGCGGCCGGCGGCGTCGCCAAGGAATTCAATACGATCGCGGTCGACGACGGCATCGCCATGGGCCATGACGGCATGCTCTACTCGCTGCCCTCGCGCGAGATCATCGCCGACAGCGTCGAATATATGGTGAACGCCCATTGCGCCGACGCCATGGTCTGCATCTCCAATTGCGACAAGATCACCCCCGGCATGCTGATGGCGGCATTGCGCCTCAACATCCCGGCCGTCTTCGTCTCCGGCGGGCCGATGGAGGCCGGCAAGGTGGTGCTGCACGGCAAGACGCATGCGCTCGACCTCGTCGACGCCATGGTCGCTGCCGCCGACGACAAGATTTCCGATGAGGACGTCAAGATCATCGAGCGCTCCGCCTGCCCGACCTGCGGCTCCTGCTCCGGCATGTTCACGGCCAATTCGATGAACTGTCTGACCGAGGCGCTCGGCCTGTCGCTGCCCGGCAACGGCTCGACGCTCGCGACCCATGCCGACCGCAAGCGCCTGTTCGTCGAGGCCGGCCACCTCGTCGTCGATCTGGCGCGCCGCTATTACGAGCAGGAGGATGAGCGGGTGCTGCCCCGCAACATCGCCACCAAGCAGGCGTTCGAGAACGCCATGGCGCTCGACATCGCCATGGGCGGCTCGACCAATACGGTGCTCCACATCCTTGCCGCCGCCTATGAGGGCGAGATCGACTTCACCATGGACGATATCGACCGGCTGTCGCGCAAGGTCCCGTGCCTGTCGAGGGTCGCTCCGGCAAAAGCCGACGTGCACATGGAAGACGTACACCGGGCCGGCGGCATCATGTCGATCCTCGGCGAGCTGGACAAGGGCGGCCTTATCAACCGCGACTGCCCGACTGTCCACGCCGAGACGCTCGGCGACGCCATCGACCGCTGGGACATCACCCGCACGTCGAGCGACACTGTCCGAAACTTCTTCCGCGCCGCTCCCGGAGGCATTCCGACGCAGGTCGCCTTCAGCCAGGAGGCACGCTGGGACGAGCTCGATACCGACCGCGAAAACGGCGTCATCCGGTCGGTCGAACATCCCTTTTCGAAGGATGGCGGCCTCGCGGTACTCAAGGGCAACATCGCGCTCGACGGCTGCATCGTGAAAACCGCGGGCGTGGACGAGAGCATCCTGAAATTCTCCGGCCCGGCGCGCGTCTTCGAGAGCCAGGACGCCGCCGTGAAGGGCATCCTCTCCAACGAGATCAAGGCCGGCGACGTCGTCGTCATCCGCTACGAGGGGCCGAAGGGCGGACCGGGCATGCAGGAAATGCTCTACCCCACGAGCTACCTGAAGTCGAAGGGTCTCGGCAAAGCCTGTGCGCTGATCACCGATGGACGTTTCTCCGGCGGCACCTCCGGTCTTTCGATCGGCCACGTCTCGCCCGAGGCGGCGAACGGCGGAACGATCGGGTTGGTGCGCGAAGGCGACATGATCGATATCGACATTCCGAACCGCACCATCAGTCTGCGGGTGGACGAGGCCGAGCTTACCGCTCGCCGCGCCGAACAGGACGCCAAGGGTTGGAAACCGGCCGAGCAACGCAAGCGCCGCGTAACGACCGCGCTCAAGGCCTACGCGGCCTTTGCGACATCAGCCGACCGCGGCGCCGTGAGAGATCTGGGCGACCGTTAAACTAACGGCATTGCAGCTGTCGAAAAGGCTCCCGCCGCGGCGGGAGCTTTTGTTTCGGAGCTGCCAATTCACATGTGCCGCGTCTCGGCCGGTGCATTCCACCAGTTGTTGTGGAGCCCGTCCATATATTGGATCGGCAGGGCCGCAAACTCGGCAGGATCGACCCCGTCGAGGCATGCGACATTGATGGAGACGAAGGCGCCGCCGATCTCTTCGACATAGCCGTGGCCATAGGGCGTCACGCCGCACGCCGTGCAGAACCGATGATGGCCGCTCATCGTGCCGAACTGATAATCGCCGATGCCTGCCTCCTCGCACATCAGCCGGAAATCCTCCGGCTTCACGCTCGCGCCCCAATAACGCAGTTTCGAGCAGTACGAGCAATTGCAGCGGCTGGTTCCCGCTTCGAGATCGATGTCGACCTCGAACCGGATCCGTCCACAGTGGCAGCTGCCCTGATAGGTCTTTTGCATCCTCGTTTCTCCCCGTTTGGATCTAAATGTTCGAGACATTCCTTGATGTTCAATGATCGCAGGCTTGCCAAGCATCGAACATAGTGACAACATGTTGTCATCTAAGCGGAACGACAATATGTTGTCAATATGAATCCAAGCTCTCGTACACCGCCCGGCGACGCCTTCGCAGAGTTCGCCATCTCGGTCCTTCGCCTCGCCGGGCATCTGACCTCCGAAGGAGATAGGCTCGCGCAACCATCCGGCCAGAGCAGCGCCCGCTGGCAGGTTCTGGCCGCGGCTCGACATGCTGCCATGTCGGTTGCCGATACCGCGCGCGCGCTCGGGCTCGCCCGGCAGGGGGTACAGCGCATTGCCGACGTTCTGAAAGCCGAGGGTTTGATCGAGTACCGGGACAATCCCGCACATCAGCGCGCGAAGCTGATTGTGCTCACGTCGCGGGGCGAGACGGTCCTCGCCGAGATCACCGCACGCCAGACCGTCTGGGCGAATGAGCTTGGCAGCGAAGTCGGAGAGGAAAAGCTGCGGCGGGCGACAGTGCTCGTCGGAGAAATCATCGCGCTCTTCCGCGAGCGCGGTGCGGCGGCCCCGCCGTAAGCGCCGCCGGCAAAACGGTTGTTGCAAACGAAGACGGCAGCGGCGGTGTCGCCGGCTATCGCTACGCTACCCTTCCGCTCCTCGTTCCCGTGCCTGTCACCGGAATCCAGCCAGCCCAAGTCCTTGGGCTGGAAAGAACTCCCGCGCCACGGGCGTAGCGCTGCTGGTCCTTGTGACAAGCACAGAAATCAGGAAAACACGAAATCACAATGATCTCAGGTCGGGCCGATCTGAAATCATGAACGGTTCCAAGAAGACGCGGGATGCGGACGGAAAACCGCAAGCAATTTTCCTCATCCCGCTACAAGCGCAAGCAACCGTCCGTCAGCCGCCGCGCTCGATTTCCGCGAAGATCTCCTCCGCGGCTGCCTTCGATTTTCCGGGATACTTGATGCCCTTGACCGCTTCGAGGTTCGTCGGCTCTCCGACCACGATGGCGCCGATCATGCCCATGCCCAGATGCGGCGTGCATTGATACATGTAGACACCGGGCTCGCTCAGTGTCACGCTGACCTCTTCGTTGATCTTGCCCTTCCAGCTCTCTGCCCCTTCCGGCGCACCGCCCTTCATCAGAGCTGAATTGTGCCCCTTGTTCGTCGCCACGAAGGTGATGGTGTCTCCGGGCTGGGCACGCACGACTGCGGGCTCGAATGCCATTATCCGGCCGTCGGCGGCCTTGTTCAGCATTTCGATGCGAAATTCCTCGGCCTGTACCTGACCTGCGTACGCCGCCCCCAACATCGCCAAAAGCATCATTCTTGTCTTCAACGCACTCTCCTCTGCTTGACGAGTAACGCTCGCATGACGCCGATCACTCGGCCTTTCCGGCAACCGTCGAGACATAAAGCGCAACGGCCTCGATTTCTTCGTCCGTGAGGATTTCGTTGGCCGGCATCGGGCCTATGCCGTTGATGACGGCCGTGCTCACCCTCTCCGCGTCGGGTGCGAGTTCGTCGAGATTGGGTCCAACTTCCCCCACGGCCTCCGCATCCGCCAGCGTATGACAGAGCGCACACTGCGGTTCCGACCGTTCGAGGAATATCTCTTTACCGAGTGCAAGCTTGTCTTCTTCGGCGGATGCCGTGATCGTCGACAGGCCGATGGTTACGCAGGTGAGCACGGCCGCGATCCGGCGGCTTGAAGCATAGGTCATGTTCTGATCCGAAACTGATAGGGGAAGATCGTGAAACAGGGTTCCGCGGCATGCGCAGCGGAACCCTTCCTTTCATCAGGAGACGGTGAGCTTGACGCCCGGCGCACGCCAGCCGTTATGGCTGTAGCCGCCTCCATTCATTTCGCTTTCCTCGGGCTGTACGTTGCCCTCGGTATCCGTCGCACGGCTGACGAGCGTGTAGGTCCCGGGCGCCAGGTCGGCCGAGAGGACGAAGACGCGCCAGGCGAAACGTCCAAGGTCGGGTCCGACGAACTCGGCTTCCTGCCACGTCTGGCCGCCGTCCACAGAGACTTCCACGCTCTTGCAGGCATTCATTCCGCCGAAGGCGACGCCTGCAATCTGAACCGGGCCCGCTTTCGCGGCCTCCTGCGCGGTGGTGATCCAGGACTTCACCGGCTGCTCCCAGACCGATGGCTGGTCGGGCGCACCTTTTTGCCCGAGCGCATGAAGGCGATAGCTGGACTTCTGGATCTTCGCGTCCGTCTCTGCCTCGGTCAGGGCGACCGTCTTGACATATTTGATGTTGTTGACGCCCGAATAGCCCGGAACGACCATCCGTAGTGGCCCCCCGTGGGCGAGGGAAAGAGGCCTCCCGTTCATTTCCCATGCCAGGATCACATTGTCGAGGTTCGAGATCGGGACCGAGCGCTCGACCACCAGAAGCTTGGGGTCGAGACCTGCCGGAAGCTCCTCACCGCCCGTCCCCGTGATGAAGCGGGCGCCTTCGGCAGGCCCGCCCAGGGCCTCGACAACGGCCTTCAGAGGGACGCCGCTCCAGATGACGCAGCCCGCAGCACCCACCGTCCAGGGCGTGCCGCTCATTTTCTGACCTTCCGTCAGTTGATCCTTGAAATATTTGCGTCCATTGCCCGAACATTGCAGAACAGTCGCCGCCGTCACCAGGCCCAGAGTCTTCAGCTCGGCAACCGTGAGCGTCCGCGGCTCCTTTACGCCTGATATCTCCACCTTCCATCCGTCGCGATCGGCAAGAATCGATTCGGGAGGCGTGTTGACGTTGTTGCGGATGTAGAGCTTATCCTCGGGCGTGATGACGCTGGTGCCGAACTCGCTCCGCTTGGTCTCCAGCGTCTTGTCACTGTGAACGATCAGCGCGTCGGCGTCTTTCCAGGCAATGTAGTCGGGCAGAGGCTTCGTTTCCTTCGCCTGCGCAAGCCCACCGGTACCGGCAGCGACGACAGCTCCGGCGCTCCCGGTCAGAAAACTCCGCCGCTTCATGGTCAGCAAGTCAATCAAGTCGCGTCTCCCTTTTCCGCAGGGCAGCATGCCCGGTCGATCTTCTTCGAATGATCGGAAGAGACGAGTGACGGCGTGGAAAATTCCCTCCGTCGGATTATTTTTCCGAAAGCCGACGGTGCCGCGACTTATCGGGCGCTCAGCCGACGCAGGGTTGGCGCATCACCCCGAGGCTGGCGATGAGCCCCCCTCCCTGGCGCTCCCCTTCGCTCGCGAGCTTCAGGGAACCGGCGAGAAGGGCGAAGCGGGCTTCGTCCATGCCTCGGGCGACGAGCAGGAAGCTTTCGGCGCCGCCCGACCAGGAGGCGTGAAGAAGTCCGCCTTCGCTCGACAAGTCGAATTCCTGTCTCGCGTCGGGGCGAGTGAATCGAAAAAGGCTCAGCCGGCAACCGGAGCGGCCGACATACCCCGTATGCAGGGCGGCCTTGCCGTCCACGGACGTGTCGCGCACGAAGGCGGGCGTCAAGCCGGCTGCGGTCATTTCCGGTGCAAACAGGTCCCAGGGCGCGGAAGCCGGAAGCACCGGCGGCGCTATTGAGCCCCCGACCCATGCAGCATGTTCCAGAGCGGCGTCGCGAACCGCCGCATCCACCGGCCCTCCCGGCGCCCTCGCGACCCCGAACCAGGTCGCCGCGAAGACCAGTAGCGTGACGCACGCACCCGCAGCAAACGACAGCATCCATCTACTCACCGGCCGCGGACGAGGCACGGTGACCACGACGATTTCCGGAGCCATCCCAGCCACCGCGGCCTTGACCTCCGACAGCTTCGCCGCGTGCCGCGCGACGGCCTCGTCGGACGCGATCAGACGCGCGACGCGCGACGCTTCCTCCGGCTCGAGCTCACCGTCGACATAGGCACTCAAGATTTCGGGATCGATCTCGTTTTCCGTCATTTTCGGCCTTCTCGTTGCCGGGTGAGCTGGACGACGTTGGCCTCGCCGAGCTGCGCTGCCAGTGCCCGTCTGGCCCGGCTGACGCGGCTCATGACGGTACCCTTGGGTACGGCGATCATCATTGCCACTTCCTCGTAACTGAAACCGGATATATCGACGAGTGCAAGTATCTCCCGGTGTTCCGTGCTAAGCCGGGTAAACGCCTGGCGCACGGAAAACGCATCGACCAGCACGGTTTCCGGCGCGACCGGCGCGGGCACCAGATCCGTGATGAACTCCTGTTCCAGGTCGGACCGGCGGCGGCGAGAACGGGACTGATCGATCCAGATGTTGCGCAGGATGGAGAACAGCCATGCGCGAAACGCCGGCTCCGTTTCGAGCACGTTTCGCGCATCCAAGGCGCGGGCGATGCACTCCTGGAAAATATCCTGTGCTCCGTCGCGATCGCGCGAAAGCGCGACGGCATAAGCGAAAAGCCGCGCATAATGCGGTTCCAGTCTCCGTTCAACGCGCGAGCGCATGATACCCGACATGACACCCGATCAGGGCTGCTCGCGTTCCCGCCTCGATTCTTCCGGTTCGTCCCATTTTTCCTCCGCGGCGTAGAGACGAGCGAGTTGCCCCGCTTATTCCATGATGCGCTCCCTCCGTTCGCGATTTCTCGGCGCGCTTGCCGCCCCATCAGGTCAGTGCGAGCAGATCTGCCCGCAGACGTTGCGCGCCGCCCTCCCCCAGACCTTCGTCGAGCGCTTCATGGGTTGCCTCCCAGATCGGCAGGGCTTCGGCGAGCAGCCGGCCGCCCTCCGCCGTCAACCGCACGCGTTTCAGACGCCTGTCGCCAGGGTCGGCGAACGACTCTACAAGCCCTCGTCGCTCCAGCGGCTTCAGCGCCGCCGTCAAGGTCGTGCGGTCCATGGCGAGCACGGCGGCAACCGCGCTCATGCTCGGCGGGTCCGGCCGGTTGAGCGACATCATCAGCGAGAACTGACCATTGGTAATCTCGAGCGGCCTCAGCGCCTCGTCGAACCGGCGGGCGAGCGCCCGGGCGGCGCGCTGGACATGCAGGCAGAGGCAGGTGTCCCTGACGAAGAGCGTGGTGGAAAAAGGGATCGGCAGCGGCTTTGACATAAAATAGTAATGTTGATATCAACATAATTAGTCAAGCGCCGGCGTGAGGCGCGCGCAAAGGAAGCACGGAAGGATCCTTCGGCCGCTGAGCGGCGCTTCAGCGCCGGCGAAGGGGACGGCTGTGCACGACCATGGGAGGGAATCGTGAAAATAGAGCCTCAGGAAGAACACCGATGGCTGGAACAGCTGCTCGGCGAGTGGACGGTCACGTCGGAGGATTCGACGGGAAGCGGCGAGGACAGCCAGCCCTGGATCGAAAACGTCCGCTCGATGCACGGTCTCTGGGTCGTGTGCGAGGGACAGGGCATCATGCCCGGGGGAGCCCCGGCCAGACTTTGATGACGCTCGGCTACAATCCCGACACCAAGCGTTATCTCGGCACCTGGATAGGATCCATGATGACGCATATGTGGGTCTATGACGGCGTGATCGAGGACGACGGGAAGACGCTTGCCCTCAATTGTGAAGGCCCCGATTTCGAAAATCCCGGCAAGACTGCACGATATCAGGATAGAATAACGCTCATCGACGCGAACAGCCGAACCCTTACGGCCCGCGTCCAGACCGAAAGCGGCGACTGGAAAGAAATGATGCGCGCGGAATACCGCCGCCGCTAGAGAGGAATCGAGGAAAAGTGCGCGCGGTTTTCCGCCCGCATTGCGCGCTGACTTACAGGCGATCACGTTCACGATTTCAGGTCGACCAACGACATGAAGCGCGTGCGGACGGACCGGAACTAGCCTTCGATTGCGTTCGCGTCCCCCACGCGACCGTCCGTCGCCAACCGCAACGACACATCCAGAACAACCGGAGGACCGACAATGCATGGGAAATTCGTCTGGTACGAACTGATGACGACGGACATGAAGGCGGCGGAAGCCTTCTACAGGGACATCGTTGGCTGGAGCGCGCGCGACGCGGGAGTGCCCGGCATGAACTACACGCTCTTTTCCTCCGGTGACCACCAGGTAGCGGGTCTCATGACGATGCCGGAAGGTGCGCTCGACATGCAGATACCGCCGGCATGGCTCGGCTATATCGCGGTCGACGATGTCGACGAGACCGCCGCCAAACTCGCCGCCGAAGGCGGAACGGTCCATCGAGCGCCGGAGGACATTCCGAATATCGGCCGCTTCGCGATCGTGACCGACCCGCACGGCGCCGCCTTCGCCCTCTTCAGGGGCGACGGCGATCCGCCACCGGCCATGGAGCAAATGGCTGCCGGCAATATCGGCTGGCACGAACTGATGGCCGGCGACCTCGACACGGCCTTCAGCTTCTATTCCAAGCTGTTCGGCTGGACCAAGGACCAGGCGATGGATATGGGCGAGATGGGCATCTATCAGATCTTCGCCCATAATGGTCAGCCGATCGGCGGGATGATGACCAGACCGAGAGAGGTTCCCAATCCTTTCTGGCTCTACTACTTCAATGTCGAGGCGATCGACGCGGCAATCGACCGGGCGCAATCCGGCGGCGCGAAGCTGTTGATGGGTCCGATGGAAGTGCCCGGCGGAGCGTGGATCGCGCAGTTCACCGACCCTCAAGGGGCGCTCTTCGCGCTGGTCGCGCCGAAACGCTGAAGGTTGGAGCCTCTCGAAATGCGGGAAGGCGGCGAACATCTTCGCCGCTGTCCTGCTCCGGCGATCATCTCATGCCGGTGCCGGTACCGGCGAAGTCCGGCGCTTGCCCGCGTCCTGCCCCGGCGTGACGCGGGCATGGCGGGCGAGGAAATCAAGGACGGCGCGGACGCGCGCAGGCAGAGCGCCGCCCTGGCCGAGATAGACCGCGTGAACCTCCTCGAGATCGCCCGGATTAAGGTCTTCCAGAACCGGCACGAGCCGCCGGGCGCTGACGTCTTCCCTTACGGTGAACTCCGCAAGCCGTGCCAGCCCGGCGCCGGCAAGCGCCAATTGGCGCAACCCCTCGCCATCGCTCACCTGTACCGCCCCTGAGGCCGGCAGCACCACCGTTTCCCCGCCTCTCCTCAACGGCCAGCCGTCGACGGCGCGCGCGTAGCAGAAGCCGAGCCGCTCATGCTCCTTGAGCTCCTCGATCGACGACGGCATTCCGTACCGTTCTATGTAGGACGGTGCCGCCACGATCATCATCCGCGTCGCCCCGAGCTTGCGCGCAATCAGCGTCGAGCTCTTCAGCGGCCCCGCGCGGACAGCCACGTCCGCGCGCGCCTCCATCAGGTCCACGACGGCGTCGGTCATGACGATGTCGAGGCTGACGGCAGGAAAATGCGCCCGGAACTCGGGCACCAGCGGCATCAGGACGTGGGTGCCGAACGATGCGTTGACGTTCAGCCGGACCCGGCCGACAGGGCTCTCGCCGGCCGATGCAGATCGCTCAGCCTCGTCGATATCGGCGAGGATGCGCACCGTGCGGTCGTAGAATGCATGTCCCTCCGGCGTCAGCTGCAGCTTTCGCGTCGAGCGGTTCACCAGCCTCACGCCAAGCCGCTCCTCGAGGCGCAGCACGAGCTTGCTGACGGCCGAAGGCGTCATCCGGTAATGGCGGGCGGCAGCCGAAAATCCGCCAAGCTCCACCGCCTTCGCAAAGATTTCCATTTCGCCCGAGCGATTGACCGAGGGTCTCGACATATGAATTCAGCTCACAGATAATATTCCCGGCGACAGTCTATATCCAAAGCGAGTACAGCTCCATCTTCATGTGACTGATTGATGAGCAAGAGTGGAGCTGCAGCTATGGAATATCGACGGCTTGGTTCCTCGGGACTGAAAGTACCGGTCCTCAGCTTCGGAGCGGGCACCTTCGGCGGCAAAGGGCCGCTCTTCGGCGCCTGGGGCAGTACGGATGCGTCCGAGGCGCGCCGCCTCGTCGATATTTGCCTGGAGGCAGGCGTCAATCTTTTCGACACGGCAGACGTCTATTCCGACGGCGCTTCGGAAGAGGTTCTTGGCGCCGCGATCAAGGGCCGGCGCGACGACGTCATTCTGTCGACGAAGCTGTCGCTTCCTGTCGGCGAAGGACCGAACGCCGCCGGCTCGTCGCGCTCGCGCCTGATCAGCGGTGTGGAAAAGGCGCTGAAACGGCTCGGAACCGACTATATCGACCTGCTGCAACTGCACGCCTTCGATGCCGGAACGCCCGTCGAAGAGGTGCTGTCGACCCTCGACACGCTCGTGCGCTCGGGCAAGCTGCGCTATGTTGGCGTTTCCAATTTTTCCGGCTGGCAGCTGATGAAATCCCTCGCCGCCGCCGACCGCCACGGATATCCGCGCTACGTCGCCAACCAGGTCTATTATTCGCTGGTCGGCCGCGATTACGAATGGGAACTGATGCCGCTCGGTCTCGATCAGGGCGTCGGCGCACTCGTCTGGAGCCCGCTCGGCTGGGGGCGGCTCACCGGCAAGATCCGCCGCGGCGAGCCCTGGCCCGAGGGCAGCCGCCTGCACGACACCGCCGCCTTCGGGCCGCCGGTCGACGAGGAAAAGCTCTACGACGTCGTTGAGGTTCTCCATGCCATCGCGCAGGAAACCGGCAAGACCGTTCCGCAAATCGCCATCAATTGGCTTCTCCAGCGCCCGACCGTTTCGAGTGTCATTATCGGCGCGCGCAATGAAGAGCAGCTCAGACAGAACCTCGGCGCCGTCGGCTGGTCGCTCACCGCCGAGGCGGTTGCCCGGCTCGACGCGGCGAGTGCGACGACCGCCCCCTACCCTTACTTCCCCTATTACCGGCAGGAGGGCTTCGCGCGGATCAACCCGCCGGTCGTCTGAAGAAACGGGACATGCACGCAAGCGGCGAAGCCGGCAGCTCCAAACGGGCCTGCCGGCCATCTGCCGAAAGCTTCGCCAGCGAAACATTCCATATTTGTGATACATGGTCGAATCGAAATCGGCGGTTCAGCCGATGATGTTGCGCGAGCGGGGCGTCCGGCAGGAGTTGGAATGGCGAAGAGGCAGGCGGCAGGGCCGGAACAGATGAGCCGAATCGAGGGCGGCCCGGCCTTTGGCTATCGCGCCTTGCCCGGCGTCGCCGACGAAATGCTCGACGCGCGCGGCAACGTCCGGCCGGTATGGCAGCGACTGCTCGCGACGCTCGGCCGCATGGACGAGACGGATCTTGCCAACCGCTTCGCCCGCGCGGACCGGTATCTGCGCGATGCCGGAGTCTTCTATCGCGCCTACGGCAAGGAGAATTCCGAGCGCGGCTGGCCGCTTTCGCACATTCCCGTGTTGATCGACGAGGCGGAATGGGCCACGGTTTCCGCCGGCCTCGTTCAGCGGGCCGAACTGCTCGAGCGGGTGCTTGCCGACGTCTATGGTGAGAACCGGCTGGTCAAGGCCGGCCTTCTGCCCCCCGCGCTCATCGCTTCCAATCCGGAGTTCCTGCGCCCGATGGTCGGTCTCGAACCGGCGAACGGACATTTTCTGCACTTCTGCTCCTTCGAGATCGGACGCGGCCCCGACGGAAACTGGTGGGTGCTTTCCGACCGGACCGAGGCACCCTCCGGCGCCGGCTTTGCGCTCGAGAACCGGGTGGCGACGACGCGCGCCTTTTCCGACCTCTATGCAGAAAGCCATGTCCATCGCCTGGCTGGATTCTTCGGGGCCTTCCGCGACACGCTGCAGGGGCACAAGCAGCATGCGGACGACCGCATTGCCGTGCTCTCGCCGGGCTTCGCCAACGAGACCTATTTCGAGCATGCCTACATTGCCCGCTATCTCGGTTTCATGCTGCTCGAGGGCGAAGATCTGACGGTTGTCGGGGGACGGGTCATGGTGCGCACGGTGGCCGGCCTGAAACCCGTCGGTGTGCTCTGGCGCCGCCTCGACGCATCGTTTGCCGATCCGCTGGAACTCAATCGATCCTCGCATATCGGCACCCCGGGTATCGTCGAGGCGCTGAGGGCCGGCTCCGTTTCGATCGTCAATGCACTCGGATCCGGTATCCTGGAAACGCGTGCCTTCCTGGCTTTCATGCCGGCGATCTGCCGTCATCTGCTCGGCGAGGAGCAGAAGCTGCCGTCGATCGCCACCTGGTGGTGCGGACAGGAAGCCGAACGGCGGCATGTCGCCGGCAATATCGAGCGCATGGTCATCGGCCCGGCCTATTCGACGCGGCCCTTCTTCGACGACGAAGGCCAGTCGGTACTCGGCGCCTCCTTCCGCGAAAGCGCCGGGACCTCCGTCGGCGAATGGCTGGCCGCGGACGGCGGCAAGCTGGTGGGCCAGGAGGCCGTTACGCTGTCGACGACGCCGGCCTGGGTGCTTGGCCGGCTCACACCTCGACCGATGAGCCTCCGGGTGTTTGCCGCGCGCACGCGCGACGGCTGGCAGATCATGCCGGGCGGCTTCGCTCGCATCGGCTCCGGCGATGACGTGGCGGCAATAGCGATGCAGGCCGGCGGCACTGCCGCCGACGTCTGGATCGTGAGCGGCAAGCCCGTTGACCGCACGACCTTGCTTCCGGCGGAGGAGAGCTTCACCCGAAACCTGCCCGGCAGCCTGCCCAGCCGGGCTGCGGACAACCTCTTCTGGCTCGGCCGCTATATAGAAAGGGCGGAAGGCGCCCTTCGGGTTCTGCGCGCCTGGCACGGGCGTTTCGCCGAATCCGCCGATGCGAACATGCCGCTCCTGAAGGACGTGAGCGACTACCTCGCCGTACTCGGAATCAACACCGGAGAGCCGGTACCGGACAGCCTGCTTTCCAGTATCGACAGCGCCCTTTTCAGCGCCGGGAACATCCGCGACCGCTTCTCGCCGGACGGGTGGCTCGCGCTCAACGACCTCTCCAGAACGGCGCGGAAGTTCCACGCGACCGTTCAGGCGGGCGACGACGCCACGCACGCGATGACGGTCCTTTTGCGAAAACTCGCCGGCTTCGCGGGCCTGGTGCACGAAAACATGTATCGCTTCACGGGATGGCGGTTCCTGTCGATCGGACGCTATCTCGAACGCGGCCTGCATATGACGGGACTGCTCGGCCACATGTCCGGCCCGGAGGCTCCCGACGGCGCCTATGACATGCTGCTGGAGATCGGCGACAGCGTCATGACGCACCGCCGGCGCTACAACGTCAACACGGCGGCACCGACGGTCACCGACCTTCTGGCGCTCGATCCGCTCAATCCGCGCTCGGTGCTTTATCAGCTCAACGAGATCAAGAAAGAGGTCGAGCTTCTGCCGAATGCCTTCGTCAACGGGCAGATGTCACCGTTCTATCGCGAGACGATGCGGCTTCATTCCGGGCTTGCGATCATGACGCCGGAGCAGATGGATATGGCCGTCTACAGGCGCCTGATGCAGGATCTCGAACGGCTGTCCGAACTGCTGGCGCAGACCTATCTCGGCTGAAGGAGATGGCTGCCGTGCTCTACGACATCAGCCTGAAGATCACCTACGGTTACGAAGCTCCGGTAAGCGGCGGAAGACATCTCTTACGTGTCCTGCCGGTATCCATTCCCGGGCGGCAACGTCTTGTAGCCGGATCCGTGACTTGCCAGCCGGTGCCCTTCGAACGCCGGGAAGGCAAGGATTTCTTCGCCAATCACACGACGTCGATCCTGTTCCGCTCCGTGCATGACCATCTCGTCATGCGGATGCAGGCGCGTGTCCAGGCCGAGGCGCCGGCGCTCACGGCCGACCTCTCGCCTCCGCTCGGCAGTCTTGCGTCCGAGCTTGCCGCCTGCTGGTCGGTCGACTCCGAATCCCCACATCATTTCCTGGGTCCGAGCCCGCTCCTTCCCGCCGTGCCGGAGATCGCCGCCTATGCCCGCGCGATCGCCGGCAACGCTATGACGGTCGAGCAGATCGGAGCCGCCGTCTGCGATCGCATCCACCGCGACTTCGCCTACGACCCCGCCGCGACCACCGTGAGCACCACCCCCGGCGAGGCCTTCGAGCTGAAGCGCGGCGTCTGCCAGGACTTCGCCCATGTGATGATCGTGGCGCTGCGCAGCCTCGGGATCCCCGCCGGCTATGTCAGCGGGTTCCTGAGAACCCTGCCGCCGCCGGGCCGGGACCGGCTGGAAGGCGCCGACGCGATGCATGCCTGGGTCCGCTTCTGGTGCGGCACCACGGGCGGCTGGATGGAGCTTGATCCTACCAACAATATTCCGGCCGGCATCGACCACATCGTCGTCGGCCATGGCCGCGACTACGGCGATGTCGCCCCTGTGATCGGGGTGCTGAAGGGCTACGGCCGTCACACGACGGAGCAGGCCGTCGACGTCGTACCCGTCGGCTGACCCGAAACGGCACATATGTCCTGCTTCGGCACGGCCGCACCGGGCGAAATTCCATTAGTAGCCATGGGTTTTTCAGGAGCTTCGCTAAAATTCAATCGATTTCCTGAACTTGAGAGCAAGGTATCGCCGCTAATTGTCGCCCTGGGCTTGCAATGTATTTGCTGGGGTGTTCACAGATGCGAAGACGTTCAATCATAAGCCGATCCTTCTTGGCGATGCTGCGCGATCGGGGCGGCAATTTCGGAATGATGACGGCGCTGCTCGCGCCACTGCTCCTGGCCGTGGGCGGCGTGTCCGTCGATGTCGCCAACATGCTGATGACAAAGAACCAGCTTCAGGACGCAACCGACGCGGCAGCGCTCGCGGCGGCTTCCGCGCTCGTATCCGATGCGAAACCGGACATCGAAGAAGCGAAGGCGATCGCACGCAAGTTCCTGAAGACCCAGACGGCAGTGGCCTCCGCGACGGACATGCCGGGCGAGGAACAGCAGGTTGGCACCCGCCAGGCTTCGGAGAGCGAGGGACCGGCGGCCGCCGCACCACAATGGGACGACATCAACACGACGGAGATCAATATCGCCGCGACGGCGAACGGCGCGAAGGGGATGTCGTTCCAGGTCACGGTCGCCAACAAACACCGCCTCCAGCTCAATGCGATGACACGCTTGCTCGGCCAGGAGTCGGTCGAGATCGAAACTCAGTCGACCGCCGAGAGCGCAACGGAGAGCAAGAACGCCCTGTCCATGTATCTGGTGCTCGACCGCTCCGGTTCGATGGCGTGGAAGACCAACACGGTCAACACGGCAAAGGCGAAATGCCAAAACTACACGGAAGCGAACTGGAGCACGTATCCGGACCTGAAGGCGACCAGCCCCTGCTACGTCACCAAGGTCGACGCCTTGAAGGCAGCCGTCGCCGACCTCCTTCGCCAGCTTGTGACGGCGGACCCGGAATCGATCTATGTCCGTACCGGCGCGGTTTCCTACAACTCCGCTCAGGACACGGCGAGCGGTCTCTCCTGGGGCACGAAGGGTGCAGCCGACTATGTCAACGCCCTCGTGGCAACGGGCGGAACTGCCTCCGGCAGCGCCTTCAAGACCGCCTACCAGAAGGTGACAGCCCTGACCGAAGACAGCGCGCACGGCGCCAGGAACGGACAGGTGCCGACGAAGTACATCGTCTTCATGACCGACGGCGAAAACAACTACGCCAATGACGATACCGTCACCAAACAATGGTGCGACACGGCCAAGGCGAGCAAGGTTCAGATCTACAGCGTAGCTTTCATGGCGCCGGACCGCGGCCAGAAGCTGCTGAAATACTGCGCCTCGTCCTCCTCGCATTATTTCGAAGCGGACGAGGCGTCCGATCTGGTCGCCGCCTTCAAGGCGATCGGCGAACGCGCCTCTGCACTGGCTTCCCGCCTGACGAAATGACCCGGGCGTCCCGCTGAAGTGCCGCCCGGTCCTGCCGGGCGGCCTTGATGTTCAACTGCTGCCGGAAGCGGGGGCTGACAAGCATCTGCTGTTTTAATCCTTTTAAAAACACCTGTTGCAAGCGCTTCGGATCGATGCATAAATTGCCCTTGAACCTGGTCGGTTCCGACCTGGGGCTTTCCGAAATGCAATAAGGGTATGACAGTTCTCATGATGACTCGGCTCTCAACCACCGAACTGCCGCAACCCGCCCTCAGATCCTCGGAACCCAGCCAGCTTGCAGTCGAGATCCTCGAGCGTCTGAAATACCGCATCGGCAAGGACCCGAAAGTCGCCAAGCCGCACGACTGGCTGACGGCCGCCATCCTCGTGGCGCGTGACCGCATCACCGACAAATGGATGGACTCCACCCGCAAGACCTATTCGACCGGCGCCAAGCGCGTCTACTACATGTCGCTCGAGTTCCTCATCGGCCGTATGATGCGCGACGCGATGACGAATCTCGGCCTCATGGACGAGATGCGCGATGCGCTCGCCTCGCTCGGCGTCGACATCGACGTGGTTGCGGCTCTGGAGCCGGATGCGGCACTCGGCAATGGCGGTCTCGGCCGCCTCGCCGCCTGCTTCATGGAATCCATGGCGACCGTCGACGTGCCTGCATACG
Source organism: Sinorhizobium prairiense (assembly GCF_029201645.2). Lineage (NCBI taxonomy): Bacteria > Pseudomonadati > Pseudomonadota > Alphaproteobacteria > Hyphomicrobiales > Rhizobiaceae > Sinorhizobium > Sinorhizobium prairiense. The sequence continues at coordinate 153,676 of NZ_CP104131.1, read as the reverse complement.
GCTATGGCATACGCTACATGCACGGCCTTTTCCGTCAGCAGATGGCCGACGGCTGGCAGGTCGAGCTGCCGGAGACCTGGCTCGCTCACGGCAACCCCTGGGAATTCGAGCGCCGTGAAAGCTCCTACGAGATCGGCTTCGGCGGCAGCGTCGAAACGGTCAACATCGACGAGGAAGTGCAGCGCTACGTGTGGAAGCCGGCCGAGCGCGTTATCGCCACTGCCTTCGACACGCCGGCCGTGGGATGGCGGGCAACGCGCGTCAACACGCTTCGCCTCTGGGCCGCGCAGCCGATCGACCCCATCCTGCTCGACGCCTTCAATGCCGGCGACCATATCGGGGCTCTGCGCGAAAGCAACAAGGCGGAAAGCCTGACGCGCGTGCTCTATCCGGCCGACGCCACTCCGGCCGGCCAGGAACTCAGGCTCCGGCAGGAATATTTCTTCTCCTCCGCCTCGCTCCAGGACATCCTGCGCCGTCATCTGCAGCAATATCCGGACTTCACGTCGCTGCCGGACGCCGTCGCCATCCAGCTCAACGATACGCATCCGGCAGTCTCCGTCGCCGAGCTGGTGCGTCTCTTGACCGATGTCCACGGGCTCGATTTCGAACAGGCCTGGGACATTTCTCGGCGGACCTTCTCCTATACGAACCACACGCTGCTGCCCGAGGCGCTCGAGAGCTGGCCCGTTCCCCTCTTCGAGCGGTTGCTGCCGCGCCACATGCAGATCGTCTACGCCATCAACGCCAAGATCCTGATCGAGGCACGCCGGGAGAGGCACGCGACGGACGAGGCGATCCGCAACATCTCGCTGATCGACGAAACGGGCGACCGGCGCGTGCGCATGGGCAATCTCGCTTTCGTCGGCTCGCACTCGATCAACGGCGTATCGGCTCTCCACACCGAACTGATGAAGGAAACGGTCTTCGCCGACCTTCACGGGCTCTATCCGGACCGCATCAACAACAAGACAAACGGCATCACCCCGCGCCGGTGGCTGATGCAGTGCAATCCGGGTCTTTTCGGCTTGATCCGGGAGGCGATCGGCGACGAGTTCATGGACAATACCGAGGCGCTTCAGGCCCTCGACGCCTTTGCCGACAAGGCGGATTTCCAGGAGCACTTCGCAGCCGTCAAGCGCGCCAACAAGGTGCGGCTGGCAAAGCTGGTCCAGGCGAATCTCGGCATCCGGATCGATCCCTCGGCGATGTTCGACATCCAGATCAAGCGAATCCACGAATACAAGCGGCAGCTGCTGAACCTCATCGAAGCGGTGGCGCTTTACGACCAGATCCGCTCCCATCCGGAGCTCGACTGGGTGCCGCGCGTCAAGCTCTTCGCCGGCAAGGCGGCACCGAGCTATCATAACGCCAAGCTGATCATCAAACTTGCCAATGACATCGCCCGCGTCATCAACAACGATCCGGCCGTCCGCGGGCTCTTGAAGGTCGTCTTCGTCCCCAACTACAATGTGTCGCTTGCGGAAGTGATGGTGCCGGCGGCCGATCTCTCCGAGCAGATCTCGACGGCGGGCATGGAAGCCTCGGGCACCGGCAACATGAAGTTCGCGCTCAACGGAGCGCTGACCATCGGCACGCTCGATGGCGCCAATGTCGAAATGCGCGACTGGATCGGTGAGGAAAACATCAAGATCTTCGGCATGACCGCCGAGGAGGTGGGCAAGGCGCGAGCGGAAGGACACAATCCGCGCGCCGTCATCGAAAATTCGCGCGAACTCTCGCAGGCGCTCGATGCGATCGCTTCCGGCGTCTTCTCGCCCGACGACCGCAATCGCTTCTCCGGCCTCGTGGACGGTCTCTACAACCACGACTGGTTCATGGTTGCAGCCGATTTCGAGGCCTATGCCAAGGCCCAGCGCGAGATCGACCAGCTCTGGACCACCCCGTCCGCCTGGTATTTGAAGGCGGTCCGCAACACCGCCCGCATGGGCTGGTTCTCGTCCGATCGCACGATCCGGCAATATGCCGGAGAGATCTGGAGAGCCGGATGACGGTTCCGCCCGGCAAGGACCCAGCCCCCGCCCCGTCAGGCATGCTGCCAGCGCCGGAAATCGCGGCAATACTTTCCGGTACCCACAGCGACCCCTTCTCCGTCCTTGGCGTTCATGCCGCCGGCAAGACCTATGTCGCCCGGTGCTTCGTGCCGGGCGCGGACACGGTGGTCGCGGAAACGCTCAGCGGCAAGGAACTCGGCACGCTCGAGCGGCGCGACGAGGCCGGTTTCTTCGAGGGTCCGGTGGCGCTGCGCAAGGAGCAGCCCATCCGCTACCGCGCCCGCAACGACGGCGGCGAGTGGACCGTCATCGATCCCTACAGCTTCGGCCCCGTGCTCGGGCCGATGGACGACTATTATATCCGCGAGGGCTCGCATCTTCGCCTCTTCGACAAGATGGGCGCGCACCCGATCAGCCATGACGGCGCCGAAGGCTTTCACTTCGCCGTCTGGGCGCCGAACGCCCGCCGCGTGTCCGTGGTCGGCAGTTTCAACGACTGGGACGGACGCCGGCACGTCATGCGCCTGCGCGCCGACACGGGCATCTGGGAGATCTTCATTCCCGGCGTGCCCGTAGGCACGCCCTATAAATACGAAATCGTCGACAGCAATGGCACGCTGCTGCCGTTGAAGGCCGACCCCTTTGCCCGACGCTCGGAGCTCAGGCCCGACACGGCTTCGATGACCGCAGGCGAGATCGCCCAGGACTGGGAGGACGAGGCGCATCGTCGTCATTGGGCCGAGATCGATCCGCGCCGCCAACCGATCTCGATCTACGAGGTCCATGCCGCCTCATGGCAGCGCCGCGACAATGGCGACATGCTCACCTGGGACGAACTGGCGGAAAGGCTGATCCCCTATTGCGTCGATATGGGCTTCACGCACATCGAGTTCCTGCCCATTTCGGAATATCCCTATGATCCGTCCTGGGGCTATCAGACCACGGGTCTCTATGCGCCGACCGCACGCTTCGGCGAGCCGGAGGGCTTTGCCCGTTTCGTCAACGGCTGCCATAAGGTGGGGATCGGTGTCATCCTCGACTGGGTGCCGGCGCATTTTCCGACCGACGAACACGGGCTTCGCTGGTTCGACGGCACCGCGCTTTACGAGCATGCGGATCCGCGCCAGGGTTTCCATCCCGACTGGAACACGGCAATCTACAATTTCGGCCGTCAGGAGGTCGTCGCCTTTCTGGTCAACAACGCTCTTTACTGGGCGGAAAAATTCCATGTCGACGGCCTGCGCGTCGATGCGGTCGCCTCGATGCTCTATCTCGACTATTCGCGCAAGCATGACGAATGGGTGCCGAACGAATATGGCGGCAACGAAAATCTCGAGGCCGTGCGTTTCCTGCAGACGTTGAACACCCGCATCTACGGCATTCACCAGGGCGTACTGACCATCGCCGAGGAATCGACGTCCTGGCCGAAGGTCTCGCACCCGGTGCATGCGGGCGGGCTCGGCTTCGGCTTCAAGTGGAACATGGGTTTCATGCACGACACGCTGCAATATCTCTCGCGCGAGCCCGTGCACCGGAAGTTCCACCACAACGACATGACCTTCGGGCTGCTCTACGCCTTCAGCGAGAATTTCGTGCTGCCGCTTTCCCATGACGAGGTCGTCCACGGCAAGGGGTCGCTGATCGCCAAGATGGCCGGCGACGACTGGCAGAAATTCGCCAATCTCCGGGCCTATTACGGCTTCATGTGGGGTTATCCCGGTAAGAAGCTCCTTTTCATGGGACAGGAATTCGCCCAATGGCGCGAGTGGTCCGAGGACCGCGGCCTCGACTGGAATCTGCTCGAATACAATCTGCATGAGGGGATGCGCCGTCTGGTGCGCGACCTGAACGGCACCTATCGCTCGAAGCCGGCGCTGCATGCGCGCGACTGCGAGGGCGACGGCTTCGAATGGCTGATTGCCGACGACCGCGAAAATTCCGTCTTCGCCTGGCTCAGGAAGGCGCCCGGAGAAAAGCTGGTCGCCGTCGTCACCAACTTCACTCCGGTTTACCGGGAGCATTACGACATACCGCTTCCCGTGGCAGGGCGCTGGAAGGAAGTTCTCAACACCGACGCGGAAATCTATGGAGGCAGTGGCAAGGGCAACGGCGGCGCGGTCCAGGCAGAGAAGAGAGCGAACGGAGAGACAATCGCCACCATCACGCTGCCGCCTCTGGCGACGCTGATGCTGGAGCAGGATTAGAGCGTCCCGCCCGACGGGGACTGGCTCGACGGGCGGAACAGGAGGAAATCGTTTGGGCGCGAGGCGTCGAAGAGACGCCAAGCAGTCCCCGAAATGATTTTGGGGAGGAAAAATGGTGGAAAAACGTACGCAACCCCTGGCCCGTGATGCCATGGCCTATGTTCTCGCCGGCGGCCGCGGCAGCCGGCTCAAGGAACTCACCGACCGGCGTGCGAAACCTGCCGTCTATTTCGGCGGAAAGGCGCGGATCATCGATTTCGCGCTTTCAAATGCGCTGAATTCCGGCATCCGGCGCATCGGCGTCGCCACGCAGTACAAGGCCCACTCGTTGATCCGGCACCTCCAGCGCGGCTGGAACTTCTTCCGGCCGGAGCGTAACGAGAGCTTCGATATCCTGCCGGCGAGCCAGCGTGTCTCCGAAACGCAGTGGTACGAAGGCACCGCCGACGCGGTCTATCAGAACATCGACATCATCGAGGACCATGGCGTCGAATACATGGTGATTCTCGCCGGCGACCACGTCTACAAGATGGACTACGAACTGATGCTGCAGCAGCACGTCGATTCGGGCGCCGACGTGACCGTCGGCTGCCTGGAGGTGCCGCGCATGGAGGCGACGGGCTTCGGCGTCATGCATGTGGACAATGCGGACCGCATCATCGCCTTCGTCGAAAAGCCGGCCGATCCGCCGGGGATCCCCGGCAATCCGGACATGGCACTCGCGTCCATGGGCATCTACGTGTTCCACACGAAATTCCTGATGGACATGCTGCGTCGGGATGCCGCCGATCCCAAATCGAGCCGCGACTTCGGCAAGGACATCATTCCCTACATCGTCGAACACGGCAAAGCGGTGGCCCACCGCTTCACCCATTCCTGCGTCCGATCCGACTTCGAGCGCGAGGCCTATTGGCGCGACGTCGGCACCATCGACGCCTATTGGCAGGCCAATATCGATCTCACCCATATCACGCCCGAGCTCGACATTTACGACAGCACCTGGCCGATCTGGACCTTCTCTGAAATCAAGCCGCCGGCCAAATTCGTCCATGACGACGAGAACCGCCGCGGCTCGGCCACGTCCTCGCTCGTATCGGGCGATTGCATCATCTCGGGTGCCGCTCTCAACAGGAGCCTGTTGTTCACCGGCGTCCGGGTGAATTCATACTCCAGACTCGAAAATGCCGTAGTTCTCCCCGACGTGACGATCGGTCGGCATTCGATTCTGCGCAATGTCGTCATCGACAGCCGCGTCGTCATTCCGGAGGGCCTGGTCGTCGGTGACGATCCGGAACTCGATGCTAAACGCTTCCGCCGCACGGAGAGCGGCGTTTGCCTGATCACGCAAACGATGATCGACAAGCTGGGAATGTAGCCGCGTATGAACATCCTGTCAGTTGCGTCCGAAGTCTACCCGCTGGTGAAGACGGGGGGCCTCGCCGATGTCGTCGGCGCGCTGCCCTCCGCACTTCTCCCGCATGGTGTGCGGACGCGCACGCTGGTGCCCGGCTATCCCTCGGTGCTGAAGAAGCTGAAGAAGAAAAAACGGTCGGCCGCTTCGACAACCTCTTCGGCCATCCAGCCACGGTGCTTGCCGCCGAGGTCAACGGGATGGACCTGCTGGTCCTCGACCAGCCCGCTCTCTATGCCCGGGACGGTGGCCCTTATCTTGATTCGACCGGGCGGGATTATCCCGATAATTTCCGGCGCTTCGCCGCGCTCTCGCTGGCGGCTGCGGAGATCGCGGGGAACGGCATCATCTCCAACTGGAAGCCGGACATCGTTCACGTCCACGACTGGCAGACGGCGCTCACCCCCGTCTATATGCGCTTCGGCCCGGCGCCGGACCTGCCGACGGTGATGACGATCCACAACATCGCCTTTCAGGGTCAGTTCGGCGCCTCGGTGTTCCCGGAACTGGCGCTGCCGCCGGATGCCTTCTCCACGCAATTCGTCGAATATTATGGAGATGTCGGCTTCCTCAAAGGCGGCCTTCAGACGGCAAGCGCAATCACGACGGTCAGCCCTTCATACGCGCAGGAAATCCTGACGCCCGAATTCGGCATGGGTCTTGACGGGCTCCTGTCGAGCCGTGTCGCGGACCTGACGGGCATCGTCAACGGCATCGACGGAGACACGTGGGACCCGCAGACGGACCCACACCTTCCGGCGCATTACGGGCCCGGCACGCTCAAACGGCGCGCCGGCAACCGCAAGGCGCTGGAAGAGCGTTTCGGCCTCGAAAAAGGTCCGGGGCCGATCTTCTGCGTCATCAGCCGCCTCACCTGGCAGAAGGGCATGGACCTCGTCGCCGAAGCCGCCGACGATATCGTGGCTCTCGGCGGCAAGCTCGTCGTGCTTGGCTCCGGCGATCCGGCGCTGGAAAGCGCGCTTATGGCAGCCGCGTCGCGCCACCGCGGGCATATCGGCATGGTGACCGGTTATGACGAGCCGCTGTCGCATCTCATGCAGGCGGGCGCCGATGCGATCCTCATTCCCTCGCGTTTCGAGCCTTGCGGCCTGACGCAGCTCTATGGCCTGCGCTATGGTTGCGTTCCGGTCGTGGCCCGCACCGGCGGTCTCACCGACACGATCATCGACGCCAACGAGGCGGCGCTGTCTGCGAAGTGCGCGACCGGCTTTCATTTCCTGCCGGTGACCACCGACGGGCTAAAACTTGCGATCCGGCGCGTCCTGCGCGCATACAATGAACCCAAGCTCTGGGCACGCCTGCAGAACCAGGGCATGAAATCCGACGTTTCCTGGGCCAAAAGCGCGGAACGCTACGTCTCGCTTTACTCCGCTCTTCTCGCGAAAGGCTAAACAGATGACAAGAACCGTCTCGACCAACCCCTATGGGGACCAGAAACCCGGCACCTCGGGCCTGCGCAAGAAGGTCCCGGTATTCCAGCAGAAGAACTATGCCGAGAACTTCATCCAGTCGATTTTCGACTCGCTCGAGGGCTTCGAAGGCCAGACGCTGGTGATCGGCGGCGACGGCCGCTATTACAACCGCGAGGTCATCCAGAAAGCCGTCAAGATGGCGGCGGCGAACGGCTTCGGCCGCGTGCTCGTCGGCCGCGGCGGCATCCTCTCGACGCCAGCCGCATCCAATATCATCCGCAAATACAAGGCCTTCGGGGGCATCGTGCTTTCGGCAAGCCACAATCCCGGCGGGCCGACCGAGGATTTCGGCATCAAGTACAATGTCGGCAATGGCGGCCCGGCTCCCGAAAAGGTGACGGATGCGATCTTCGCCCGAAGCAAGGTGATCGACAGCTACAAGATCGCCGACGCGCCGGACGTCAATCTCGATGTCGAAGGCAGCCAGCAGGTCGAGGACATGACCGTGACGGTCATCGATCCCGTGGCCGATTACGCCGAATTGATGGAGAGCCTGTTCGACTTCGATGCGATCCGCAAGCTGATCGCCGGCGGCTTCCGTGTCGTGTTCGACGCGATGAGCGCGGTCACCGGGCCCTATGCCAAGGAGATCATCGAAAAACGGCTCGGCGCCCCGAAGGGCTCGGTCATGAACTTCATACCGCTGCCCGACTTCGGCGGCCATCATCCGGACCCGAACCTCGTTCACGCCCGAGCGCTCTACGAGACGATGATGGCGCCGGACGCCCCGGATTTCGGCGCCGCGTCCGATGGCGACGGCGACCGGAATTTGATCATCGGCAAGGGAATCTTCGTCACTCCGTCCGACAGCCTCGCCATGCTTGCCGCCAATGCGCATCTGGCGCCGGGCTATGCCAAGGGACTTGCCGGGATCGCTCGCTCCATGCCGACGAGCGGCGCGGCCGACCGTGTCGCCGAAAAGCTCGGCATCGGCATCTATGAGACGCCGACCGGCTGGAAATTCTTCGGCAACCTGCTCGACGAGGGCTTGGCGACGATCTGTGGCGAGGAAAGCGCCGGCACCGGATCGAACCATGTACGCGAAAAGGACGGGCTCTGGGCCGTGCTGCTCTGGCTCAACATCCTCGCCGCGCGCAAGGAAAGCGCACTCGAAATCGCCCGCAAGCACTGGGCGACCTACGGCCGCAACTATTATTCCCGGCACGACTACGAAGAGGTCGACACCGATGCGGCCAACGGCCTGGTTGCCGCGCTCCGCGACAAGCTCGCCGCGCTGCCCGGCAAGAGCTTCGGCGCGCTCACGGTCGAGACTGCCGACGATTTCTCCTACCACGATCCGGTCGACAAATCGGTCAGCAAGAACCAGGGCATCCGCATCCTCTTCGAGGGCGGATCCCGCGTCGTCTACCGCCTGTCGGGCACGGGGACGTCGGGGGCAACGCTGCGCGTCTATATCGAACGCTACGAGCCGGATCCGGCGCGCCACGATCTCGATACGCAGGAAGCGCTTGCCGATCTGATCGCCGTTGCCGACGAGATCGCCGAGATCAAGGAGCGTACCAACCGCGACCAACCGAGCGTAATCACCTGAGGGTGCTGTACCAAAGCGCCACTTCCTGCGCCCCCTCTTACCCCCCTCTGCCCTGCCGGGCATCTCCCCCACAAGAGGGGAGATCGCCTCGTGGCAAACCCATGCGATACTAGACTTCGAAAGAGGCCCCCATGCCGACGACCGGAATTTCACCTCTCGGCGTGACGCGCACACCCGACGGGAGGCGCTTTGCGGTCTGGTCGCACAATGCCGCCCGCATCGATCTCTGCCTGTTCGACGAAGCGGGCGACACCGAACTCAGCCGCCTGCCTATGCTGCGCGAGGGCGACGTCCACAGCATCGCGCTGCCCGACATAGCTGCCGGCACCCGCTACGGCTTTCGCGCCGACGGGGTCTACTCGCCGGACCATGGGCTTTGGTTCGATCCGTCGAAACTTCTGGTCGACCCCTATGCGGTGAGGCTCGACCGGCCCTTTCGCCACGACCAGCGGCTGACGGTCTTCGGCGAAGAGACGGCGCACCTCGTGCCGAAGGCCATCGTGACCGAGGCAAGACCGCTGGAGCCGAAGCCGCCGCTATTTCAGGCCGGGGGACTGATCTACGAGATTGCAGTCAAGCCGTTCACCATCCTTCATCCGGACGTGCCGGAAAGGAAGCGCGGCACGGTGGCTGCTCTCGCCGAACCCGTCGTCATCGATCACCTTACGAGGCTCGGCGTTTCCGCGGTCGAACTCATGCCGATCACGGCCTGGATCGATGAGCGGCACCTGCCTCCGCTCGGTCTCCACAATGGCTGGGGCTACAATCCGATCGCGCCGATGGCGCTCGATCCACGCCTGGTGCCGGGCGGCATCGAGGAGTTGCGCATGACCGTGGAGGTCCTGCACGAGGCCGGCATCGGCGTCGTCCTCGATCTCGTCTTCAACCACTCCGGAGAGAGCGATCGCTTCGGTGCCACGCTTTCGATGCGCGGGCTCGACAACCTGACCTATTATCGCCACGCGACGGGCCGCCCGGGCGAGCTCATCAACGACACCGGCTGCGGCAACACGATCGCCTGCGACCATCCGGTCGTCCAGCGTCTGATCCTCGACAGCCTGCGCCATTTCGTCCTTGCCGCCGGCGTCGACGGCTTCCGCTTCGACCTCGCATCGATCCTCGGCCGCGACATGGGCGGCTTCCGCCGCGATGCCGCACTCTTCTCGGCCATCTGCGCCGACCCCGTCCTTTGCGACCGCGTGCTCATCGCCGAGCCCTGGGACACCGGCCCCGGCGGCTACCAGCTCGGCAATTTCCCCCATTCCTTCCTCGAATGGAACGACCGTGCCCGCGACGACATCCGCCGCTACTGGCGCGGCGACCGGCACGCGATCGGCGTCCTTGCAACCGCGCTCGCCGGCTCCTCGGACAGCTTTTCCCGCTGGGGCGAGACGGCCACGCGCAGCGTCAACTTCATCGCCGCCCATGACGGCTTCACGCTGATGGATCTCGTTTGCTACGCCCGCAAGCACAATGAGGCGAACGGTGAAGGCAATCGGGACGGCCACGACGAGAACTTCTCGTGGAACAACGGGGCCGAGGGTCCGATCGACGATCCGGAGATCGCCGCCTTCCGGCAACGCGATGTCATGGCGCTCCTCGGCACGCTCTTCACCTCGCGCGGCGCAATCATGCTGACGGCCGGGGATGAAGGCGGGCGCAGCCAGGGTGGCAACAACAACGCCTATGCGCAGGACAATGCCGTGACCTGGCTCGACTGGAGCAAGCTCGACGGCAAGCTCGTCGAGCATACCGCCAGGCTTTCCGCAATGCGCCGGCGCTTCTCGGTCTTCGGCGAGACCGGGTTCTTCACCGGCAGCGGCGACGTCGCCTGGCTGCGCCTCGACGGGGATCCGCTTGCGGTGGAGGATCGGGAGCATCCCGCAACCGACAATCTCGTCGTGATGCTCGCGACCGACGACCGCCGTCAGGGGCGCCCAACCCGACTTGCGGTGGTCATCAACCGCAGCCACTCGCCGCACCCATTCCGCCTGCCTTCGAGCCTTGAGGGCGAATGGCGCGACGCACTCTCGGACCTCAGCGCACCATCCTTCGCGCCGGCCCGTTCGGTCACCTTTCTCGCCGAGGTTTTCGAGAGCGCTCCGAAGAAAAGGGTCTGACGGTTTTCTGCCCGGAAGTGCCCGGCTCCAGAGAGTTGGATGGTTTCGCTGTTTCAAGAAAACAGTGAACCATCTCAAGGCTTAGGACCACTTGCTAGACCTTGCCGAGCCGGCCTATAGATCAGCGGGGGAGCCCCGTTTTCAGGAAAATCATATGCCGCAGGATATTTCACTTTCCGATATCAAGGATCTGATCGGCAAGGAGCTCGGCGTCTCCGACTGGATCACCGTGACGCAGCAGACGATCGACCGTTTTGCCGAGGCGACGAGTGACTTCCAGTTCATCCATACCGACCCGGTGCGCGCCGCGGCGGAGACGCCTTTCGGCGGCACCATTGCGCATGGTTTCCTCTCGCTGTCGCTGCTTTCGGCGATGAACTACAATTGCCTGCCCAAGATCCGCGAGCAGACGATGGGCATCAATTACGGCTTCGAGAAGGTGCGCTTCGTGGCGCCGGTCAAGAGCGGCGCGCGCGTGCGCGGCCGCTTCACCATGGCAGACGCACGCTTCCGCGGGGCCGGCATGCTGATGATCACCTATGACGTCACGGTCGAGATCGAAGGCGAAAGAAAGCCCGCCCTGACAGCCACCTGGCAGACGATCATCCAGTTCGACCCGAAGGATCGGCCGGACGATGTCTGAGGGGAGACCGGACGGGACCCACGTTCGCCATGCCTTCCGCGGCCAGGCGAAGTCCTGTGACGAGCTGGGATCGCCATTTACGGCCCGCCTCTGCCGTCTCGTCGCCGAGCGGATCGATGCGGGCTCGCCGGTGGGCGAGCGTGTTCTCGGCTGGTCGGGCGACCCGACTTCGAAGGGCGATTCCGTCGCGCTCCGCCTTGCCGGTGCTCTGCACGCGCTGGTTCTGTCCGGCCGCAGCGCGGCCCTCGGCGCGTGTTATCCGCCGAACCGGACGGACGACGACGCTCTCTGGCAGGCGATCGCTCGGGCTATGGAGCGGGAAGCCCCCTTCATCCTCGACCGTCTCACCTCCGCGCCGCAGACGAACGAGGTGCGCCGCTCGGGCGCCCTGCTTCCCGGTTTCCTCACCGTGGCACAGCTTTTCGGGAAGCCGTTGATCCTTTCCGAGATCGGCGCCAGCGCCGGCTTGAATCTCCATTGGAACCGCTACCGCTACGATCTCGCGAACAGCCATTGGGGCGATGCAGCCAGCCCCGTGAGCATAGCCCCCGAGTGGTCGGGAGCAGCGCCGCCTCTGCGACCCGTCGAAGTGATCGAACGCGCCGGCTGCGACATCAACCCCCTCGATCCGGCCGATAGCGAGGATCGGCTACGGCTCCTCTCCTACGTCTGGGCCGATCAGCAAGACCGGATTGACCGCACGCGGCAGGCGCTGGAGCTTGCCGCCTCCCAAAGGAGCCTTGTCGAGCAGGCGGACGCGATCGACTGGCTGAAAACACGGCTGGCGCGCGTCCATCCGGGCGCTGTCCACGTCGTCTATCATTCGATCGCCTGGCAGTATCTGCCGGAAGCTGCGCGGGAAGAGGGCGAGGCCCTGATCGCTGCCGCCGGGGCGACCGCGACATCCGAGGCCCCGCTTGCCCGTTTGCAGATGGAAGCCGACGGACAGGCGCCGGGTGCCGCATTGTCATTGCAGATTTGGCCGAAGGGCGAAAGGCATCTCGTCGGCCGCGCCGACTTCCACGGACGCTGGATCGCCTGGCAGGGATGGCCGGCGGACGGCTGACCCTGTGGCGGCCGTATCAGAACGTGATCACGTGGCGTATCACGCGGCCCTGGTCGAGAAGATCGAATGCCTCATTGATCTCCTCCAGCGGTCCGGTGCTCGACAGCAGCCGGTCGACCGGCAGCCTGCCGCGTTCGTAGAGCGCAATGAAACGCGGGATATCGCGGGAGGGCACGCAGCTTCCCATGTAACTGCCGCGCACGCTACGCTCTTCCGCAACCAGGCTCACCGCGGGGATCGCGATCTGGCTTGAAGGATGGGCGAGCCCTGCGGAAACCGTCAGCCCGCCTCGCCGCGTAATTCGATAGGCGAGCTCGAAGGCTTTTACGGAGCCGGCGGCCTCGACCGCATGGTCGACGCCGCCGCGGGTCGCCTGTCGGACAGTCTCGGCCACATCCGGATCGGCTGCAAGGAACGTGTCCGTCGCGCCCAGCGCGCGGGCAAGCTTCAGCTTGTCCTCGGCGAGATCGATCGCGACGACGCGCTGGGCGCCGGCGGCAACGGCACCCAGAAGGGCTGCCAATCCCACCCCGCCCAGCCCGATGACGGCAACGGATTCGCCCGGCCGAACCCGGCACGTATTGACGACCGCTCCGACGCCGGTCAGCACCGCACAGCCGAACAGCGCCGCCTCTACCATCGGCAGGTCCGTCTCGATCTTGACCGCGGAATGGCGCGAAACCACCGCATAATCGGCAAATCCGGAGACGCCGAGGTGATGGTTCACGGGGACGTCGCCGCAATGCAGCCGGCGTTCCCCCGAAAGCAGCGTGCCCTTGCCGTTTGCTTCCGCTCCGGGAACGCATAGCGCCGGCCGGCCTTCCGCGCAGGGGAGGCAATGGCCGCAGCTCGGCATGAAGCTCATCACCACCCGGTCTCCCGGGACGATGTCACCTACGCCGCTTCCGACCGCTTCCACGGTGCCGGCGGCCTCGTGGCCGAGCGCCATCGGCACCGGCCGCGGCCTGTCGCCGTTGATGACCGAGAGGTCGGAGTGGCAGAGTCCGGCGGCGCCGATCCTCACCAGCAACTCGTCCGGTCCCGGCGGATCGAGATCGATCGTTTCGATCGAGAGCGGCCTCGTATGGGCATAAGGCCTTCCGACCGGTGACTTCCTCAGCACCGCCGCACGCGTCTTCAAGCTCGCTCCTCCCGTTCCCGAATCCCGGTTCGACCGGCAGAACTTAGCGCGATCGCTCCTGAGGAGGAAATGCCCCTCATCCGGCTGCCGCAACCTTCTCCCCGTTTTACGGGGAGAAGGAACATGCGGGCACCGCCTCGTCCTCTTTCCAGGGCGGCGAAGAGGACTGGAGCTTGCCGCGAGTCACCTTCGCCCGGCGGGGATAGGGTGGCCGGCAGGCCGGATGAGGGGCCGGAAATTGCCTCCTCAGTGCCCCGCGTCTTCCGCGCCTTCGGCCAGCAGCCCAAACACGAAGGACGAGAACGACCGCCAGCACTCGACGCGGAACGTATCCTCGGCGGTTCGGACAAGAACGATTTCCGCCTTGCCGAAGATCGTGCGCGAGCAGGCACCGACGGGGAAAATCGCCAGCGACAGGTCCTGCGGGCAGCCGCTGTTGATCGCCGCTTCCGCGCCCGCCCCGCTGACGATAACGGCAGTGTTCCGGTGCGAAACGTCGACGGCCGAATGCACGGTCCCGCTCGATGCGGCCGCCGCCATCAGGTCGGCGCCGTCCTCGTCGATCACCAGCCACTCATCGGGACCGAGCCAGAGGACATGACGCCGGCCGGTCGAGGCGGACGTCTTCGGCCGCACGGGAATGGTCACGCCGAGAGCTGCCGAGAGTGCGGGAACCGCGTCGGCGCCGGCGCGCAGCGATATCCGCGAAGCGGGTTCCGCAGGGGTAAGGATCGCCGCCGGCGAGCCGCCACGGCGGCCGGCAAGCGGAGCTTTGCGTGTAGCGATTGCGTGGTCAGCCATGGAGGCGACCTCCTTCCTTATCAAAGAACACCATGTCGCTCACCTCGACGGCGATCGTCCGGTCGGCCATCGGCACGTAGAGCGTCTGCCCGAGGCGTGCGCGGCCGCCGGCGACGACCGCGAGCGCGATCGAGCGGCCGCAGTTCGGCGACCAGTAGGACGAGGTCACATGACCGAGCATGGTCATCGGCTTGGCTTCGTTCGGATCGGCAACGATCTGCGCCCCTTCCTCCAGCACCACCTGCGGGTCCTTCGTGAGGAGGCCGACGAGCTGCTTGCGGCCTTCCTTGACGAGGTCGGGCCGCTTCATGCCGCGAATGCCGACGAAGTCCTGTTTCTTCTTCGATACCGCCCAGGAAAGGCCGGCATCGTCCGGCGTGAGGGTTCCGTCCGTGTCCTGGCCGACGATGATGTAGCCTTTTTCCGCGCGCAGCACGTGCATGGTCTCGGTGCCGTAGGCGCAGGCGCCCATCGGCTCGGCCCGAGCCCAGATCGCCTCCCACACGGCTTGGCCGTAGTCGGCCGGTACGTTGACCTCGAAGCCGAGTTCGCCGGTGAACGACATGCGGAAGAGCCTGGTCGGCACACCGCATATGCTGCCTTCGGCAACGCTCATATGGGGGAAGGCTTCGTTCGAAAGGTCGATGCCCTCGACGAGCGGCGCGATGATTTCGCGCGCCTTCGGACCCTGGACCGCGATGACGGCCCATTGCTCGGTCGTCGACGTCAGCCACACCTTCAGATGCGGGAACTCCGTCTGGAGATAGTCCTCCATGTGGTGGAGGACGCGCGGCGCGCCGCCGGTCGTCGTCGTCACATGGAAGCGATCGTCGGCAAGCCGACCGACGACACCGTCGTCATAGACGAAGCCGTCGTCGCGCAGCATGATCCCGTAGCGGCAGCGGCCGGGCTTCAGATTGTCCCAGGCGTTGGTGTACATGAGGTTCAGGAACTTGGCGGCATCGGGGCCGACCACTTCGATCTTGCCGAGGGTCGATGCGTCGAAGACGCCGGCCACCTCGCGAACCGTCTTGCACTCGCGCGCGACCGCCTCGTGCATGTTTTCGCCCGCTTTCGGATAGAACCAGGCACGCTTCCAGTTGCCCACATCCTCGAACTCGGCGCCCTGCGCCTCCTCCCAGGCATGGATCGGCGTCTTGCGGGCCGGATCGAAGAGGTTTCCGCGCGAGTGGCTGACGATCGCTCCGAAGGTCACCGGCGTATAGGGCTGGCGGAAGGTCGTGAGCCCCACCTGCGGGATTTCCTTGCCGAGCGCTTCCGCCGCGATCGCCAGCCCGTGCATGTTGGAAAGCTTGCCCTGGTCGGACGCCATGCCATTGGTGGTGAAGCGCTTGATGTGCTCGATCGAATGCATCCCTTCGCGCACGGCGAGGCGGATATCCTTAGCGCAGACGTCGTGCTGGAAGTCGATGAAGGCCTTGACCGTCGTGTCTCGCCCCGCGCCTTCCGCCGCGCCGATCATGCCGCCTGTCCATTCGAAAGCGTTGCGGCCGGAGAGCGCGACCTGACCGCCGCCTTCCGCACCCGCGGCACGGGCCGCCAGTTCACCGGCGGCGAGTGCCTCGTCGATCGTCGCCTGCAGGTCGTCCGTGCCATTGCAGGCGCCGACGGAGAGGCATTCCTGTGCATAGGTTCCCGGCAGGAACCGCTCCGTCGCCGCATCGAACGTCACCTTGCCCCGCGACTGGGAGAAGAGATGCACCGAGGGGGTCCAACCGGCCGAGACGAGCAGGGCGTCGACCGCGATCTTGCGCGATGCTCCGCCGCCGTTGCGAGCCACACTCATGGATGCAATCCTGAGCTTGCCGGCGGTATTGACGACCGAGTGGCCGCTCAATACCTCGATGCCGAGGCTGCGGGCTTCGGCGAGTACCATGTCGCCCGGCCTGTCGCGGCAGTCGACGATCACGGGGACGTCGACGCCGGCCTTCCTCAGGTCGAAGGCCGCCTCATAGGCGGAATCATGGGCCGTGTAGATGCCCACCTTCTTGCCGACCGCGACGCCGAAATGGTTGAGATAGGTGCGGCCGGCCGAGGCCAGCATGATTCCAGGACGGTCGTTGTTGGCGAAGACCATGTGGCGCTCGATCGCGCCATTGGCGAGGATCACCTTCTTCGCGCGCACCTGCCATAGACGCTCGCGCGGAAGCCCCTTGTCGGGGGCCGCGAGGTGATCGGTCACGCGTTCGACGAGGCCGACGAAATTGTGGTTGTAGTAACCGAAGGCCGTCGTGCGGGTCAGCAGCGTGACATTGTCCATCGCCGCAAGCGCCTTGCCCGTCGCCAGCGCCCAGTCATAGCCGGGCTGGCCGTCGATCACGGTGCCGCTGTCGTAATGCAGGGCTCCGCCGACTTCAGGCTGTTCGTCACACAGTATCACCTTCGCACCGGCATTCGCGGCCGCGAGTGCGGCCGCAAGTCCGGCAGCGCCGGCGCCGACCACCAGCACGTCGCAATGGACGTAGCGGCTTGCGTAATGGTCCGGATCGGTCTCCGTGGGCGCCACGCCAAGACCGGCTGCGCGGCGGATGAAGGGCTCGTAAATCTTGTGCCAGGCGGCCTTCGGCCACATGAAGGTCTTGTAGTAGAAGCCCGCCGCGAAGAAGGGCGACAACAGATCGTTGAAGCCGCCGACGTCGAAGGCGAGCGACGGCCAACGGTTCTGAGACGACACCTTCATGCCGTCGAAGACTTCCTGCACGGTGGCGCGCACGTTCGGCTGCCGGCGCGCGGCATCGCGCGAAACGTCGAGCAGCGCATTCGGTTCTTCGGCGCCTGCCGAAAGGATGCCGCGCGGGCGGTGATATTTGAACGAGCGGCCGACGAGATGGATGTCGTTGGCGATGAGCGCGGAGGCGATGGTGTCGCCCTCGAGCGCCGTCAGCGTCCGGCCGTCGAAGGTGAAGCGGGCGGTGCGCGCCGGCGTCAGGCGCCCGGCGCCCGAAATTCGATTGACCCCGGTCATTCTGCCACTCCTTCCAGCGCCTCGTAGGTCTCGACCGTTTCGCTCGTCTTCGGCTCGGCGTTGAGATCGGGCTTCGGCTCACCGGCCTTGTAGGTCACGTGGAAGCGGTCGCTCACCGTATCGCGAGCCGCATTGAAGAAGCGACCGCAGCCGTGGATATGCCGCCACCTTTCATAGATCAGCCCTTTCGGATTCTGACGGAGGAAGAAGTACTCCTCGAACTCCTCGTCGCTGATCTCGGCGATGTTGGCCGGTCTGACGATGTGGGCATCGCCGGCATTGCGGAATTCGAGCTCCGAGCGCTCTTCCTCGCAATAGGGGCAGTAAATCAGAAGCATCTGGAATGTCCTCGATCAGAGCGCCGCGCCTTCCTTGGAAGGCGCAAGGCCGCTCTCCGTTCTTTCTCTGAAGCGTAATCCTATCGATCTTCGCTCCGTCGGATCATGCTTTAGTGCGCAACGGCGGCCGCGGCCGCCTCGTCGATGAGCCGCCCGGTGCGGAAGCGCTCGAGCGTGAGCCCCGCGGCAAGCCGGTGCGGCTCGCCGCGCGCGATGAGATGGGCAAAGAGATTGGCCGAACCCGGCGTCGCCTTGAAGCCGCCCGTCCCCCAGCCGGCATTGAGGTAGAGCCCGGGCACCGGCGTCACGCCCTGGATCGGCGAACGATCCTGGGTGACGTCGACGATGCCGCCCCATTGCCGCATCATCTTGACGCGGCGGAACATCGGGAAAAGTTCGCAGATCGCATCCAGCGTATGCGTGATGATCTGCAGGCCGCCGGTCTGCGAGTATGAATTGTACTGATCGGTGCCGGCGCCGATGACGAACTCGCCCTTGTCCGACTGCGAAATATAGGCATGCACGGAGTTCGACATGACAACGCAGGGGAAGATCGGCTTCAAGGGCTCGGAAACGAGCGCCTGCAGCGGCTGGCTCTGCAGCGGCACGCGCACATCCGCCATCTGCATCAGGACCGACGAGTGGCCCGCAGCGGAGATGCCGACCTTCTTCGCGCCGATGAAGCCGCGGCTGGTATCGACGCCGGTCACGCGGCCGGTTTCGTCGCGGCGGATGCCGGTCACTTCGCAATTCTGGATGATGTGGACGCCGCGATCCGAGGCCGCGCGCGCATAGCCCCAGGCGACCGCATCGTGGCGCGCAGTGCCGCCGCGGCGCTGCAGTGCCGCGCCGTTGATCGGGTAGCGGGCAGTCTTCGCTATGTCGAGCGGCGGGCAGTAGGCCTTGGCCTGCTCCGGCGTCAGCCATTCGTTGTCGATGCCGTAGAGCCGGTTGGCATTGATGTGACGCTTGAAAGACTGCTGGTCATGGATGTTGTGCGACAGCATCATCACGCCGCGCGGCGAATACATGACGTTGTAGTTCAGGTCCTGCGACAGGTTTTCCCAGAGCTTCAGCGAATGCTCGTAGATGTCCATGCTCTCTTCATAGAGATAGTTGGACCGGATAATCGTCGTGTTGCGGCCGGTGTTGCCGCCGCCGATCCAGCCCTTCTCGAGCACGGCGACGTTGGTGATGCCGTGCTCTTTGGCGAGATAATAGGCGGCGCCGAGGCCGTGGCCGCCGCCGCCGATGATGATTGCGTCATATTGCTTGCGCGGCTCAGGCGAAGCCCAGTGCGGGCCCCACCCTTTGTGGCCGCGCAGCGCCTCGCGCGCCACGGCAAAAACAGAATATTTGCGCATCAGCCTGCTACTCCATGAACCCGGTAACGTTCGTTGGCGTTAGAAATCGCAAATCCGAGGACCACGCAACGTTTCTTTTGCGACGCGATCAGGCGGACTTGCGCGGTCTTGCGACATCGACGGCCCGCCGCCGCAGAGGTATTGGCGCTTTTTCCCCACGCGCTTTCTCTCGCCGCTGGACTTTCGGCACGCGATCTGTTATCCGCTCTTTCAATCGTAGGGTTCTCGCCCAGCGAACGCAAATTTATTGCCTCTCCAAACCTGATGGTGAGGCTTGCCAACTCGAAGCAAAGGAACGGGATTCACGTGCAGGTACTTGTCCGCGATAACAATGTCGATCAGGCGCTCCGCGCTCTTAAGAAAAAGATGCAGCGCGAAGGCATTTTCCGCGAAATGAAGATGCGTGACTTCTACGAAAAGCCGTCCCAGAAGCGTGCGCGCGAAAAGGCAGAAGCCGTCCGCCGCGTTCGCAAGCTGGCCCGCAAGCGGGCGCAGCGCGAAGGCCTCGTGGCCCGCTGATCGTCTTTTTTTCGACGCTTTCCAATGCAAGTGGCGGAGGCGAGGGATCGCCGCCGCCATTTTGGTATGGACACCCAGTCCGTCGACAGTCTAGCGTGACAGCTGGCGACGGTCAGCCGCCGCACTTGCGTGCTCTGTAAACGGAAAGCCGATGGCTTTCGGGCCTTGTCGCATTGAGGGATCGACTTTGACACTTGCTGCCATGACTGCGGACGTCTCCGGCCTCATCACCGAGGAGGCGAACCGCCGCCACCAGCGCAAGCCGAAGCTTGCCGCCTTTCTCGTGCTCGGCTCGGCCCTGCTGATCGCAGGATGCCAGACCGACAAGCCCGAATCGATGTTCCGCGTCGAACGGGCACAGGGCTCGGAAGAAAACATCGCCTCGCTCTCGAGCGTCATCGCGTCCAATCCGAGCGACCCCGAGGGCTACAATGTGCGCGGCTCGGCCTACGGGCGCGCCGGCGAATTCCGCCGCGCGGTCGCCGATTTCGACCAGGCGATCCAGCTCAACCCGCGCTTCTATCAGGCCTATGCCAACAGGGCGCTGGTTCAGCGCAACCTGGGCAACCAGCAGGCCGCTCTTGCCGATTACAATGCAGCGCTGCAGATCAATCCGAATTACGATGTCGCCTATATCGGCCGCGGCAATCTCTACCGGCAGGCGAACCAGCTCGACGCCGCTTTCAACGACTTCAACAAGGCAATCGAACTCGATACGGCGGACCCCCGCGCCTACCACAATCGTGGCCTGATCTATCAGGCGCGCAACCAGCACGCGCAGGCTATCGAAGATTTCTCCAAGGCAATCTCGCTCTCGCCGAGCTCACCCGAACCCTATAACGGCCGCGGCATCTCCTATGTGGCCCAGGGCGACGACGACAATGCCTTCTCCGACTTCAACACGGCCATCAACCTGAATGGCAAGCTGGCGGAGTCCTGGGCAAACCAGGCGCTGATCTACGAGCGACGCGGTGACAAGGCCAAGGCGGCGAAGTCCTATTCGCATGCCTTGTCGCTCGATCCCAAATACGAGCCGGCGCGTGCCGGCCTTGCCCGCGCCAAGGCGATGTCCTGACGTCGCCCATTCTCCGTTAGATATCAGACGCCCGCGCCTGTCGCGGGCGTCGTCGTTTCATCAAAGCCGAGCAGGGTCGCGGAACCATCCTGAATTCAATCCGTTTGACCATGGCCTAGAAGCACTTCCAGGAAAAGTGTGTAGCGGTTTTCCGTCCGGAAGTGCGTTGGACCAAAGCCTTAGAGCACTTCCAGGAAAAGTGCGTAGCGGTTTTCCGTCCGGAAGCGCCTGGTTTCAGCGGGTTTAGAGCGTTTCACAGTTGGAATGAACAGTGAAACGGTCCAGCACGGAGATCCGAGCCATGATTCGACAGACCCTCATTACGGCAATCGCCTTTGCGGCGCTCACCGGAGCTGCCAGTGCCCAGAATTACGTCACGCTCGGGCGTCTCACATGCGGCTCGGAAGGCGGCACCGGGCTGATCGTCACCTCCACCAAGAACCTGATGTGCACCTTCTCGCCGGCGGATGGCTCGCCTGGAGGAGTCTACGCGGGCAAGATCACCAAGATCGGTCTGGACATCGGCTCCACCGGCAAAACCGTCATGATCTGGGACGTGCTGGCGAAAACCGGCACTCCGCTGAACGAATATGCACTGGCTGGCGAATATGTCGGCGTCGGCGCCGATGCGAGCTTCGCTGTCGGTGGCGGAGCGAAGGTCATTGCCGGCGGCACGAACAAGGCTTTCATGCTGCAACCGGTCAATGTCCAGGTGCAAGAGGGCCTGAATGTCGCCCTTGGCGTGGATCATCTGGTCCTGGCGCCGGCCGGTTGATCGCGGGGCGAGCGGTGAGGCCGTCTCTTCTCCCTTCCCCGTCCGCGCCACATTGCGTGATCCGCACGGCCCACCTTGCGCGGCGCCGCAAGTCGCTGCACTGTGATGGTGATGATCGTTGCCGGACGCGGTAACGCCGGCACGACGGGATGCAGGATGAAGGAACAGCTGATCCGCGACATCGTTGTGTGGATGTCGGACGAGGGAATTCGAGGCCTGAAGGAGCAGGACCTTCTTGCCGGCTTCTGTGAACGGTGCCACGCCGCGGGCCTAGCCATAGATCGTGCGCTCGGCATCATCGATACGCTGCACCCGGAGTTCGAGGGACGCGCCTTCCAGTGGAACAGCGAAAGCGGCGAGGTTCCCGAGGTCGTGCAATACGGCTCGACCAGCGGCGGCGAGGCCCAGACCAACTGGCAGCGTTCCGTCTTCTTCCATATGCTCAAGAACAATGAAACCGAGCGCCGCACTCGCCTTGCCGGAGAGAAACATATTCCCTTCACCATGCTCGACACGCTCAAGGCAGAGGGCCACACCGACTGCGTCAGCATGATTCATCACTTCACCGACCGCGGCCGCATAGGGCAGATGGATTGCCTGTACTCCTATTGGACCACAAAGAAGCAGGCCGGCTTCCATGAGGAGGACATCGCGGCACTGAGAGTGTTGCTGCCCACCCTCGCGCTCGCGGTGAAGGCAGCCTCGTGCATGCGCATCATCGGGACGCTTGCGGATGTCTATCTCGGCCCTGACGCCGGCCGCCGCGTCGTCGAGGGCAGCATCGAACGGGGCTCGGCCGAGCGGATCGAAGCAGTCATGTGGTTCTCCGATCTGCGGAACTACACGCGCATAGCCGACAGCGTCGCGCCGGAGGATGTCATCCCCTTTCTGAACGACTATTCCGGCATGGTGATCACCGCCGTCCACGATCATGGCGGCAGCGTATTGAAGCTTATCGGCGACGGAGTGCTTGCCATCTTCAACGGCCGCAAACCGGCCGAGGACTGTGGCGCCGCCATCGCGGCGGAGCGTCAGCTGCGGGTCATGCTCGCGGAATTGAACGCAAGGCGGCTCGACGAGGGGAAGCCGACTACCGACGTCTATCTGGGGCTGCACATCGGCGAGGTCTTTTACGGCAATATCGGCAGCCAGAACCGGCTGGATTTCACCGTCGTCGGACCGGCC
This sequence comes from Sinorhizobium prairiense, assembly GCF_029201645.2. Lineage (NCBI taxonomy): Bacteria > Pseudomonadati > Pseudomonadota > Alphaproteobacteria > Hyphomicrobiales > Rhizobiaceae > Sinorhizobium > Sinorhizobium prairiense. The sequence goes on along the minus strand of NZ_CP104131.1, from coordinate 130,988 downwards.
GTCAACGAGGTGAGCCGTATCTCCGCCATGTGCCGCTCCCTCGAGCGGCACGTGATCATGTCTTCGGAATTCATCGCCGCCTGTCCGCCCGAGCATCGGGCAAATGCCGTTTCGCTCGGGCGCTTCGCGTTGCGCGGCATCGCCAGGGCGAAGGAGCTCTTCACCTGGGATCCGGAGGTCGCCTCCAGTTAACTGGAGCCGATATCCTCAGTGATTGATCGCCTTCACGATCTCTTCGGTCATCTTCTTGGCGTCGCCGAGCAGCATCATCGTGCCGTCCTTGTAGAACAGCGTGTTGTCGATGCCGGCATAGCCGGAGCCGAGCGAACGTTTGACGAAGAGGCAGGTCTTGGCCTTGTCGACGTCCAGGATCGGCATGCCGTAGATCGGCGAGGACTTGTCGTCCCGGGCCGCAGGATTGGTGACGTCGTTGGCGCCGATGACATAGGCGACGTCGGCCTGGGCAAATTCCGAATTGATGTCCTCCAGTTCGAACACCTCGTCATAGGGGACATTCGCTTCGGCGAGCAGCACGTTCATATGGCCCGGCATGCGGCCGGCGACCGGGTGGATCGCGTATTTCACCTCGACGCCGTTCTCCTTGAGCTTGTCGGCAAGCTCCCGGAGCGCGTGCTGTGCCTGGGCGACTGCCATGCCGTAGCCCGGCACGATGATCACCTTAGAGGCGTTCTGCATCAGGAAGGCGGCGTCGTCGGCCGAGCCCTGTTTCACCGTCCTCTGGACCCCGTCGTCGCCGCCGGCAGCCGCCGTCTCGCCGCCGAAGCCGCCCAGGATCACCGAGATGAAGGACCGGTTCATGCCCTTGCACATGATGTAGGAGAGGATCGCGCCCGACGAGCCGACGAGCGCCCCGGTTATGATGAGCGCCAGATTGCCGAGGGTAAAGCCGATGCCGGCCGCGGCCCAGCCGGAATAGGAGTTCAGCATCGACACGACGACCGGCATATCCGCGCCGCCGATCGGAACGATGATCAGGACGCCGAGCGCCAGCGACAGGGCGACGATCGCCCAGAAATCGAAATGGCTTTCGCTGAGCGCCAACCCGACGATGAAGAAGACGACGAGCGCGGCAATCGCGAGATTGATCGCGTGGCGGTAGGGCAGAAGGATAGGCTTGCCGGACATGCGGCCGTCGAGCTTCAGGAAGGCGATGATCGAGCCAGTGAACGTGACGGCACCGATCGCCACGCCGAGCGCCATTTCGACCAGCGCCTGGGCGTGGATCGAGCCGACCTCACCGATACCGAAGGAGGACGGGGCATAGAGTGCGGCGGCCGCCACCAGAACGGCAGCGAGACCGACGAGCGAGTGAAAGCCGGCCACGAGCTGCGGCATCGCCGTCATCGGGATGCGCTTTGCGATATAGGCGCCGGCACCGCCGCCGGCGGCCAGACCTAGGACGATCAGGAGAAACCCGCCGATCGACGGCTGTGCCAGGAACAGCGTCGTGACGATCGCGATGCCCATGCCGACCATGCCGTAGGTATTGCCCTTGCGGCTGGTGGTCGGATGCGACAGGCCGCGCAGCGCCATGATGAAGAGCACGCCCGAGACGAGATAGAGGAAGGCAGCGAAATTAGCGTTCATCGGCCCGCCTCACTTTTCTTTTTCTTGTACATGGCGAGCATGCGCTGGGTGACCAGGAAGCCGCCGAAGATGTTCACCGAAGCAAGCACCAGTGCGACGAAGCCGAAGCCGGTGGCAAGCCCCGAGGCGGAAATCCCGACCGCGAGCAAGGCCCCGACGACGATTACCGACGAGATCGCATTGGTCACCGCCATCAGGGGCGTATGCAGCGCCGGCGTCACCGACCAGACGACGTAATAGCCTACGAAGATCGCCAGCACGAAGATCGCGAGGCGGAAGACGAAGGGATCGATCGCGCCGCCGGTCGCGCCATGCGCCACCGCTCCGGCCGCATCGGGCACGTATTCGGCGGCGGTCTTCACCGCCTCGACCGCCCGTTCCAGATCGGTCAGTGCCTTGTCCAGAAGTTCGTTCGCCATCTTACTTCTCCCCCTCATGACACCGCCGAAGGCCGGGTGCACGACTGCCCCTCCATGGGTCAGCGCCGTGGCCTTGACGAGCTCGTCCTCCATGTTCAATGCCAGCGCCTTCGTCTCCTTCGAGACCATCGTCTCGAGGAAGGTGACGAGGTTCTTGGCATAGAGCAACGAGGCGGAAGCGGCGATGCGGCCCGCCACGTTCAGATGGCCGACGATCCTGATGCCCCCGACCTCCGTCACCTTGCCGGCTTCGGCTCCTTCGACGTTGCCGCCGCGCTCGACTGCAAGGTCGACGACGACCGATCCGGGTTTCATGGAATCGAGCATTTCGCGGCTGACGAGCCGCGGCGCCGGGCGGCCGGGGATCAGCGCAGTGGTGATGACGATGTCCTGCTTGGCAATGTGCTCGGCGACGAGCGCGGCCTGCTTGGCCTGATACTCCCCAGACATTTCCTTGGCATAGCCGCCGGCGGTCTCGGCCGCCTTGAACTCCTCATCCTCGACGGCGATGAACTTGGCGCCGAGGGAGGCTACCTGCTCCTTGGCGGCGGGGCGAACGTCCGTCGCCGAGACGACCGCGCCCAGGCGGCGGGCGGTAGCGATCGCCTGCAGGCCGGCAACGCCTGCGCCCATGACGAAGACCTTGGCCGCCGGTACGGTGCCGGCCGCGGTCATCATCATCGGCAGCGCGCGGTCATATTCGTACGCGGCGTCGATCACCGCCTGATAACCGGCAAGGTTTGCCTGGCTGGAAAGCACGTCCATGGATTGGGCGCGGGTGATACGCGGCATCAGCTCCATGGCGAAGGTCGTGAGGCCCGCGCCGGCCATGGCCGATATCGCTTCCTCGTTACCGTAGGGATCCATGATGGCGATGACGACAGCGCCCGACCGGTAGCCGGAAATCTCCTGCGCAGTCGGCCGACGGACCTTGAGGACCACGTCGGCGGTTTTCGCATCCGCCGCCGTACCGATCCGCGCACCGGCCTTCTCGTATTCCTGATCTGGTATGCGTGAACTGAGGCCCGCACCCGCTTCGACAACCACGTCGAAGCCAAGCGCCTTCAGTTTTTTCACGCTCTCGACGGAGCCGGCAACGCGTCCCTCGTTCGGATCCGATTCCTTGGCGATAAAGACGATCTCGCTCACAAATCCCCCTCCCCGGTCCGCCCCGGCTGGCCGGGTTGCGGACGTTGTCCTCCAGACGACAGCATTGCACGCCGCCTCTTCACTCACACGGTCCCCGAATCGAGCCGATTTCGTAAGAGAACCATGCGGCACCTCGATGCGCTACAGCGACCTTAGTGCACCCTACGGGGCGTCGTCGCAGCGACAGAAACTCCTCCTGCGGGGGCGGAAACATCCGCCGCCGAGACGATACTCCCACGTGGTGCGGGAAAAACGCGATGGGCCCGCGACAAAGATGGGGACCCCTCCCCATCTTCGGCGGGACGGATCAGCGACGCCGGTCAGCGAAGAAAGAAGTAACCGGCAACGTTGATGAGAATGAAAAGAACAAGCGAGCTGAAGAAGCCCATCGTCGTAAAGAAAGCAGCAGCCATCGCAATCAGCAGCGCGACGCAAAACAGAGTGCCGTATTTCGTGGCGCTGATGAAGAAATCATATGTCTTCTCATGCTCGGAATAGTCCATCGGAGCGCCCGTTTCGACCGGTCCCGAATGATGCTCTGCCATCGTCATTCTCCAAAATTCTGCGGCGCCGCCGATGGCGGCCCTGTCTTATCCACCCATGACCGCTTGCCCGCGAGGCGCAATCGGTTCCTTTAGCTCCGCATACACAATGCGCCGGCCATTCGCAACGAAAACCGCCCCGCAAGCCTGCGGCATAATCGAATGAGCACTTTCAGGAAAAGTGTATGGCGGTTTCCGTCGGAAGTGCGCAGGCTCGTCTTTTCATTGCCCAAGCCGTTCCGCCGGAGAGAGCGAGTACCGCGCGTCTCCCCGTTGACTTTTTAAAGGTTCTGGCGGCATGGCTTTTGCGGATAATAACCGGAGTCTGACGATGTCGAAACCTGTCGTTGCCATCCCCTGCGATTTCCGCGAATTCGACGGCAATGTCTGGCATGTTGCCGCCCACCAATATGTCCGCGCGGCGGTCGAGGGCGCCGGGCTGATGGTGTTTCTCGTCCCCGCACTGCAGGCCGGAAACGATGTGGACGAGATTCTCGACCGCGTCGACGGGGTGCTCGCCAGCGGCGCTCGCTCCAACGTCCACCCTTCCCTCTATGGCAGGGAGGCGACCGAAGCGGACGGGCCTTTCGACCCGGGCCGCGATGCGACCAGCCTGCCGCTGATCCGCCGCGCAATCGATCGCGGCGTCCCGCTGTTTGCGATCTGCCGCGGCATACAGGAGCTCAATGTCGCGCTTGGCGGCACGCTTGCGAGCGAGATCCAGGAGCAGCCCGGCATCTGGGACCATCGCAAGCCGGAAGTTCCGGATCTCGATGTCGCCTATGGCATTCGCCAGGATGTGGTCGTGAAGGAAGGAAGCTGCCTTGCCCCGGTCCTCGGCACCGGCCGCGTAAGGGTCAATTCGCTGCATCGCCAGGCGATCGGCGCCGCTGCTCCGCGCCTCGCAGTCGAAGCCGTGGCCGACGACGGGACCATCGAGGCGGTCTCGGTCATCGGCGCCAAGGCCTTCGCCGTCGGCGTGCAGTGGCATCCCGAATACTGGGTGCGGACCGACGCCCCGTCAGCCGCCCTGTTCAAGGCCTTCGGAGATGCCGCGCGCGCCTATCGTGAGAGCAAGGCCGATTAGTTAGACCACTCTGCGCCGGAACGGCGTCTCGACCACCGGCGTCAAAGCCTCGCCGGTCGAGAACCATGCTTTCAGATTGTCGACCACGAGATCGGACATCGCGTTGCGCGTGACGACCGACGCCGACGCCACATGCGGCAGCAGAGAGACATTCGGAAACGAAAGCAGCGCTTCGGGAACATGCGGCTCGTTTTCGAAGACGTCGAGGCCGGCTCCGGCAATGGTGCCGTTCCGAAGCGCGGCGATGAGCGCCGCCTCGTCCACGGTCGATCCCCGGCCGACATTGATCAGCACGCCCTTCGGGCCGAGCGCCGAAAGGACATCCGCATCGACAGCCCTCAGCGTGCTCGCCGTCCCGGGTACGATGACGATGAGCGTGTCGACGGCCTCGGCCATACCCGAAAGGGTCGGATGATAGGTGAAAGCGAGCCCTTCGCGCGGCGTTCGCGTGTGGTAGGCGATCGAGACGCCGAAGGCTTCGAGCCGCCGTGCGATCGCAAGGCCGATCCGGCCGAGGCCGAACAGCCCGACCGTACGGCCGCGGAGCGATAGCGGCGATAGCGGGAAGGCGCCCTCGCGCGCCCAGCGACCCTGGCGCAGCCATTGCTCGGCCTGCGGCAGGAGGCGCAGCGTGTTGAGGAGGAGCCCGATGGCCGTGTCGGCGACTTCCTCCGTCAGGACATCAGGCGTATTGGTGACGACAATCCCTCGGGCTGCCGCGCGCGAGACATCGACGCCGTCGTAGCCGACGCCGAAATTCGCAACGATCTCGAGGCTGGGGAATGCATCCATCAGCGGCACCGGCAGCTTGCCCGAAACGGCGATGCCGGAAACGTCGCGCATGTCGGCTGTCACGAGAGCCGCATCGGCGCGCTCGATGCACACGGTCTCGAACATTTCCGGCAATCGTTCGAGGACCCTCGGGTTGATCTTGCCGGGCACGAGAATTCTGGGACGACTCATCGGGTTTCCTTTCCGGACATAGCGGGAATGCGGGCGAACACGCACGCATCCTGTTCAGACTCGGAGAAATCGATCAAGCCGTTACCCGCAGCGGGCCGGTCGACTGGCGGATGCGCATTTCCGGCTTGATCAGATGGATGCCGTCCGGTTCATGGCTGCCGGAAAGCTTGTCGAGGAGCGCGCGCGCAGCGCTGCGGCCCACCTCCGCCTGGCCGTTCCAGACGGTCGTCAGCGCCGGCGTCGCGATCGACGCTTCCTCGAGGTCGTCGTAGCCGGTGACCGAGATGTCGACCCCTGGCACGAGGCCGGCGCGGGCAATGCCGTTCATCATCCCGATGGCGACCAGATCGTTCCAGCAGACGACCGCGGTCGGCTTCTGCGGCAGTGAGAGGAGATGCACGGCGGCCTCGAACCCGCCCTGCTTGGAGCGCGGCCCCGGGATGCGCAGGTCCGGATCGACCTCGATATTCGCCTTGCGAAGCGCATTGACGTAGCCCTGATAGCGGTCGCGGCCGGTGGAGGTCTGGTCGGTTCCCCCGACCATCGCGACGCAGCGATGGCCGAGCCCGATGAGGTGATTGGTCGCGAGCGAAATGCCATAGGCGTCGTCGCCGCGGAAGATCGGGACGTCGAGCCCCACGATCGATCGGGCGATCAGGATCGCCGGCATGCCGTTGTCCTCGGCAAGCTGAATATCCTGCGGCGGCGTGCCGATGGCCGGCGACATGATGACGCCGTCGCCGCCGAGCTGCAGCAGCGTCTCGATGAAATCCCGCTGCTTTTCGACGGAATCGTAGTGGTTGGACAGAATGAAGGTTTGCTTGTCGCGATCGAGCTCAGCCTCGATCGCTTTGAGGATCTCACCGTAGAACGGGTTCATGATGTCGTGCACGACGACACCGATGATGCCCGAGCGCGACGTCCTGAGACTTGCGGCACGGCGGTTGTAGATATAGCCGAGTGCGCGCGCCTGCTCCTTGATCTTGTCGCGGGTGACCGCCGCCACCAGCGGGCTGTCGCGCAATGCCAGGGATACCGTCGCCGTCGAAAGGCCGAGTGTTTCCGCGATTGTCGAAAGCTTGACCTTTTGCGCCACCATATCCCCCGTTGCAGTCGCTGCCGTCAGCCAGTTTAAATTCCTTTAAACTGTTTAAAATATCGCTGCAATCGGGAAGTTCAAGCCGCCCGGTTCTCACACCGCGGCTCAATCCGCAGCTCTGGCGGCCTGCAGATTGCTGTCGACAGCGCGCAGGAGCTTCATGAGAGTGCGTACCTGCTTGTCGGTCAAACCGCGTGTTGCGAGCTTCTCGGAGTGCTGGCCCGCTTCCGCGATGATCTGCAGGCGATCACGGCCGAGCTCTGTCAGATAGACCTTGGTCAGCCGGGCATCGTCCCTGTCCGGCCGGCGTTCGAGGAAGCCTTGCGCTTCCATGCGGCCGATCGTGCGCGTCATCGTCGGTGCCTTGACCCCGAGCTTGCCCGCCAGCGCCCCGGCCGTGAGCCCGTCGGTTTCGGCAAGGGCGAGCATGACGCCGTCCTGCCCGGCATAAAGGCCGCTCGCGACGAGGTTGCGAGAGAGTACGGTGCGCATCGAGCGGGCCGCCTGGACGAGAACCGACGCCAGATCGTGATCGTTCGCCTCGGCGACGATCTCGTCCTTCTTCTTGCCGTTCTTGCCCTTCCTTTCGGCTTTGCTCTTCTTGCCCATTGGACCTCCCGCCGAATCCCCTACACTACACTTATAGCAATAAGGCTTGAGTTTACGAACTGTATGACTCAAATAACGATTTTACGACAAACCACGCCGAGGTCCGAGTAGAAATGTCGCTGCCGAAGCCCCGATGGACCGACAATTCCGCCGCACTCGAACCTGTCGAGCGGCGGGACTGGATCGCGGTGCTCCCGCTCGGCGCACATGAACAGCACGGGCCGCATCTCCCATTCGAAACGGACCGGCTGATTGCGGCGGGCATCGTCGAACGCGTTATCGCCGCACTCCCCAAGCCCTGCCCGTGACCTTCCTGCCTGTCGAACCGGTCGGCTATTCGATCGAACACATGGACGTGCCCGGCACCCGAACGCTCGCCTATGACGAGGCGGTCGAACGTTGGCTCGGCATCGCCGAGGACCTCGCCGGACTCGGCATCCGCAAATTCGTGATGCTGAACGCACATGGCGGCAATTCGCCCCTGATGACCATCGTAGCGACGGAGGCGCGGATACGCTTCGGGATGCTCGCCGTGGCGACGAGCTGGACACGCTTCGGACAGCCGGACGGCTGGATCGGCGCCGAGGACAAGGCAGTCGACATCCATGGCGGCGATATCGAGACCTCGGTCATGCTGGCGCTCCATCCGGACAAGGTGGACATGGCGAAGACGCGCGACTTCCCCTCGCGCCAGAGCGAGTTCGCGCGTTCTTTCAAGCATTTGCGCGCCTACGGCCCGCACGCCTTCGGCTGGAAGATGTCGGATCTGAGCCCGGACGGCGTCGCCGGCAATGCCGCCGCCGCCACCGCCGAGCGCGGCGAAGCGCTGCTTGCGCATGCTGCGAAAGGCATCATCGAACTGCTCGAGGATGTGAACGCCTTCGATGCCGGCGAGCTCGACTGATTTTTTCTTTCGCGTCGATCGCGACACAGGTCTGTATTTGCGCATCGCCACCTCATCTCTTATATGAGAACCCAGCCATCGATGCCCGCGGCGCATCGCCAACCCTCGAGGTTCCCATGACCGAAACATCCGCGCTGAAGCCGATCCCCGTCACCGTGCTCACGGGCTATCTCGGCTCCGGCAAGACGACGCTTCTGAACCGCATCCTCAGCGAGAATCATGGCCGCAAATATGCGGTCATCGTCAACGAATTCGGCGAGATCGGCATCGATAACGACCTGATCGTCGAGTCCGACGAGGAAATCTACGAGATGAACAACGGCTGCGTCTGCTGCACCGTTCGAGGCGACTTGATCCGGGTCGTCGAAGGACTGATGCGCCGTCCCGGGCGCTTCGACGCGATCATCGTCGAGACCACCGGCCTTGCCGACCCGGTGCCGGTCGCGCAGACCTTCTTCATGGATGACGACGTTCGCGCCAAGACGGAACTGGACGCGGTCGTGGCGCTCGTCGACGCCAAGCACCTGCCGCTGCGTCTGAAGGACAGCCGCGAGGCCGAGGACCAGATCGCCTTCGCCGATGTGGTGCTTCTCAACAAGACCGACCTCGTGACGCCGGAGGAACTGGAGCGCGTCGAGGCAACCGTGCGCGTCATCAATCCGTCCGCCCGCATCTATCGCACGCAGCGCTCCGAGATCGACCTCGGAAAGGTGCTCGACCAGGGTGCCTTCAATCTCGACAGGGCGCTCGAAAACGATCCCCACTTCCTCGATCAGGACGATCACGACCACGTCTGCGGTCCCGATTGCGACCACGATCATCACCATCATGATCACCACCATCACGATCATGACCATGAGCATGATCACGACCACCATCACCATCACGACGGCCCCTCGCCGATCCATGACGTGACGGTGCAGTCGATTTCGCTGCGCGGGGGCGAAATGAATCCGGATCGCTTCTTCCCCTGGATCCAGAAGATCACCCAGACCGACGGTCCGAACATCCTGCGCCTCAAGGGCATCATCGCCTTCGCCGGCGACGCGGAGCGTTATGTCGTCCAGGGCGTTCACATGATCATCGAAGGCGATCACCAGCGCCCGTGGAAAGACGGCGAGAAGCGCGAAAGCAGGCTCGTCTTCATCGGTCGCGATCTCGATCGCGAGAAGATCGAGCGCACCTTCAAGGCGTGCGAAGTCCCGGCATGATCCCGGATAAGTCCATGCTGAAAACAGAAAGTCCGTCAAACTGATGCCGACCGTCGCTCCGCTCGATCTCGAAGGTCACGTCGTTGGCGTGGCTTTCCTCAAGGATGTTCCCTTCTTCGCCGGGGCCGCCGGCACGATCCACCGGCTCGATCACGGCCACAAGACGACCGAAGCACATGACGGGCTGCTGTCCCTCGTTGTCGACGAGGCGAACGACACGCTGCTGACCGGCGGCGAAGACGGCAAGGTAATGCGCATTTCGGCAGACGGGACGGCGAGCCTCGTTGCCGACACGGGTCGCAAATGGATCTCGCAAGTTGCGGCGGGACCGCAGGGTGCGGTCGCTTACGCCTACGGCAAGACGACGCATGTCCGCCTTTCCGACGGTACCACCAGGGACTTTCCCGAGCAGCGGACCGTCGAAGGCATCGCCTTCGCACCCAAGGGCCTGAGGATCGCCTCCGCGCGCTACAACGGCGTCTCGCTGCACTGGGTGGCCATGGCAGGCCAGCCGGTCGATCTCGAATGGAAGGGCGCCCACACCGCCGTCACCTTCTCTCCCGACGGACGCTTCGTCGTCACCGCAATGCAGGAAAATGCGCTGCATGGCTGGAAGCTCGACGCGAAGCCCGGCGCCGAGGCGCGCCACATGCGCATGACCGGCTATCCGGCCAAGGTGAAGTCGCTTTCCTGGTCAGCGAAGGGCAAGTGGCTCGCATCGTCCGGGGCGCCGGCGGCGATCGTCTGGCCATTTCAGGGCAAGGACGGGCCGATGGGCAAGGCGCCGCTCGAGCTCGGCACCCGCGCCAACATCATGGTGACGACGGTCGCCTGCCACCCGGCGGACGATATCGTCGCCATCGGCTATGAGGACGGCATGATCCTTGCCGCCCGCTTCGCGGACAGCAAGGAAGTCCTGTTGCGTCGCCCGGGCAATGGCGCGATCACCGCCATGGCCTGGAACAAGAGCGGCCGCCAACTCGCTTTTGGATCGGCGGCGGGCGATTGCGGTGTGGTGGATATCGCCGGGTAGCGGGGGTGAATGCATGCCCCCGCTGCGGCGAAAGGCGGGGTAGCCGGATGGGGCCGGCTCCGCCTGTTCTCACCATTCCAGTTCCAGATGCGGCCGCCCGTCCGATGTCGTCTCGACGGTCCGCCCGCTCTCATCGATGGTGGCGGTGACCCGCTGGCGGAAGGCGGAGAAGCTCTCGAACGTGACGACGTCGACAGGCTCGTCGAACTTGAACGTCAGACGATAACGTCCCGGCTTCGCACCGATCGCCTGGGCCGAGAGGACTTCCGCTTCGAAAGGCTGGCCGAGGTAACGGCCTTTGACCCGCGCCCCGAGCATCCATGGATTGAAAGCAGGTCGGTTGCCGACAGCCGCGTGCAGCGTGTTCCAATCGCGATAGCCATACTGGGCCGCGATCAGCTCGAGCGACTTGGAGTGGGTGACTTCGTCACCCTCCGACACAAGCCGCGATCTCAGGCGTCTGGCCTGGTCCTTCAGCGCATCGAGCGAGGGAAGGCTTCGTAATTCATGCGTCATGACAGGGTCTCCTGTTACGGCATGCATTTCCGGGATGGGTGTCCGCATTGCCATCGGTAGCATGCCGCGCGGCATGACCGTGTCGAAAAGAGAGACTTTCACCGAAGCTTGACGCTCGCGGACGGCAGGGGCCCTCGCCCGGCGCCTGAAATAGGGGAAACGACGCAGGCTGTCAAACGCGCGGGGCCGCCGGCGATGCCACTTGCACGCAAGCGACCGCCATGGGACGACTTGGCGTCGCCAAGAGCGGATGAGGAAAAGTGATCCAGGGAGCACATCATGAGCGAAGTCACCATTCTCGCATTCGCGCTTGTCGCCTTCATCGGCATTGCAACGCCTGGACCGACCGTGCTTCTCGCCCTCACCAATGGTTCGCGTTATGGCGTGAAACGGGCAACGGCAGGAATGATCGGCGCGATGCTCTCGGATTTCGTGCTGATCGGCGCGGTCGCACTCGGGCTCGGCGCACTGCTCGCAGCGTCGGAATTCTGGTTCTCCGTGATCAAATGGCTGGGCGCCGCCTATCTCGCCTATCTCGGCGTGATGCTGATTCGATCGCGCGGGACGCTGGAACTCCCGTCGCAAGCATCGCAGGCCATGGATGCCGGGGCAACGCGCTCCATCTTCGCCAAGAGCCTCCTCGTCGCCGTCACCAATCCCAAGGGCTATCTGTTCTTTTCGGCCTTTCTGCCGCAATTCATCGATCCCGCCCTGCCACAGGCGCCGCAATACGCCATGCTGGCCATCGTCTTCGCGTCGATCGATTTCATGGTGATGTTCGGTTATGCCCTGCTCGGGTCGCAGGCGATACGCTTCATGAGGCGCTCCGGCGCGATCTGGCTCGACCGCGTCTGCGGCGGCGCACTGCTGGCGCTCGCCGGATCTCTGGCGCTCTATCGCCACGCCGCGAATTAGAAGGCTTCGGCACATCGTGTGGCATGGTCATTCGAAGGGAGGGGCCATGCTTTAGAGCATTTCAACGTTTCATAGAAACACTGAACCGTTTGGTCCAACGGAAAACCGTTATACACTTTTCCTGGAAGTGCTCTAAAGCGGCACAGCGCTCCCGCCGCGACGGGCGGCAGGAGCGCTGCTGATAATCCACCTCCGCAGGGTGGGAGGCGGAAGAAATTCAGGCCGCGCGGCGAAGCGGCGGCAAAGCGAGTTTCCGGCCGCTGGGAACCAGCATCCCGGCAGCACCGTCGAGCCAGCCTTCCTTGAGTTCGAGCGCCAGGAAGCGGTTGCGTTCGAAAGGACCGGGCATCACGAGATGCTGCGCGCGCTGCGCGAAGAAGCCGAAACGTTCGTAATAGGCGGCGTCGCCGACGAGCAGGACAGCGCCATGGCCGCGGTTCTTGGCTTCTTGGATCGCCGCGCGCATCAGCATGCCGCCGATACCTTTGCCCTCATGCGCCGGATCGACCGCAAGCGGGCCGAGCAGCAGCGCCGGCACCGCCTGGCCCTCGCGGTTGACGCCGGCCTCGACGTTCCAGAGGCGCACGGTGCCGATGACGTGACCGTCCGCATCCCGCGCGACAAGGGCAAGGCCCTCGGCAGGCACGCGGCCGCGGCGCAGCTTCTCCGACGATTTCCTGCGGCGACCCGCGCCCATGGCACGGTCGAGCAGGTTCTCGCGCGCAACGACATCGCCCGGGTTTTCCGAGTCGATTATAAAGGTGGTTGGCGCGAAGAACGCGCGCAGGGAATCAACAACAGCGGCCATCTGGACCTCCCGTCATCAAAACCGCTTCAGGCGGACCGGACATGAATTGTGAAAGCCGCTCCCGCTTGAGCGGGAGCGAGCAGGATCAGATGACATAGGCCTTCAGAGGCTCGAAGCCGTTGAAGGCGACGGCCGAGTAGGTCGTCGTGTAGGCGCCCGTGCCTTCGATCAGAACCTCGTCGCCGATCGTCAGCGAGATCGGCAGCGGATACATGTTCTTCTCGTAGAGCACGTCGGCCGAGTCGCAGGTCGGGCCGGCGAGCACGCAGGGTTCCATCGCATCGGCATCGCGGGCCGTACGGATCGGATAGCGGATCGCCTCGTCCATCGTCTCGGCGAGACCGCCGAACTTGCCGATGTCGAGGAAGACCCAACGGTGGCTGTCGTTGTCCGACTTCTTCGACACGAGAACGACTTCCGCCTTGATCACGCCGGCATTTCCCACCATGCCGCGGCCCGGCTCGATGATCGTCTCCGGAATGTTGTTGCCGAAGTGCTTCTTCAGCGCGCCGAAGATCGCCTGGCCATAGGCTTCGGCCGACGGAACGTCCCTGAGGTACTTCGTCGGGAAGCCGCCGCCCATGTTGACCATCTTGAGCTCGATGCCCTGCTTGGCAAGCTGGACGAAGACACGCTTGGCATCGGCAAGAGCCGCATCCCATGCATCGAGCTTCGTCATCTGCGAGCCGACATGGAACGAGACGCCGTAGGAAACGAGCCCGAGCTGGTGCGCATAGACGAGCACGTCGACCGCCATCTGCGGCACGCAGCCGAACTTGCGCGACAGCGGCCATTCGGCGCCTTCGCCATCGGTGAGCACGCGGCAGAAGACACGGGCACCGGGAGCGGCGCGCGCGATCTTCTCGACCTCTTCGTGGCTGTCCACCGCAAAGAGGCTGATGCCCAGCGCATGGGCGCGCGCAACGTCCCGCTCCTTCTTGATGGTGTTGCCATAGGAGATGCGGTTCGGCGTCGCGCCTGCATCGAGCGCCATTTCGATTTCGGCGACCGACGCGCAATCGAAGTTGGAGCCGAGGCCGGCGAGAAGGCGCAGGACTTCCGGCGCCGGATTTGCCTTCACGGCATAGTAGATCGCGCTGTCGGGCAGCGCATGACGGAAGGCCTTGAAATTGTCGCGCACGACGTCGAGGTCGACAACGAGGCAAGGACCTTCGGGTCGTCGGGTGTTGAGGAAGTCGATGATACGTGCGGTGGTCATGGCCATATTCCCCGATCCATTAGACTCCACATTTGTGGAGGACAAAGGGCATACGCACGCCTGCACTGGAACCAGCCGGTGGAGACCCCGGAACCATGCATGCGCTCGATGCGCGAATGTGAATCAAAGCCCGCAAAGGCTAGGATTCGGCTTTGTCTGCCATGGATTGGAGGGAATAACCCAACCGCACTTCCGGCAATGAAGGTGTGCCTCTTCAGTAACCCCGGCTGTTGGAAAGCCGGCAGACACCAGAAAGGCCCGCACCGTCGTTGCTTCAAGATGTCCTCGCATTTCCCGGTTGGCCGGAATAGCGACTGGAGGGGTTAGTTCCAGGTACCTTACCGATAACCTCACCTAATCGAGGGTCGGCGGACACCCACAGGCACGTGCGACTTTGGGCAAGGCGTAGGTAAGAAAAATCATCGTCGTAATCAAGAGGTTTTTCCATCTCGCCGCTAATTTTTTCTGGACCGGGCAACGGCGCCAGTGTTCACTTTGGCTGAACGATCGCAGCAGGCCGTGCGTGCGTGCGGGAACCGAGACCCGCCTACCCAAGCGCGTTTTCGCCTGCACGCCAGAGAAAGACGAACCATGGATACCTTGACCCGCATCCGCGCCTTCATCGATGTCGTGGACGCGGAAGGCTTTTCGGCCGCGGCCCGGCGCATCGGCAAATCCAAGGCGCTGCTGTCGAAATATGTGCGTGAACTCGAGGACGAGCTCGGCGCGCTGCTGTTGAACCGCACGACGCGCCAGTTCTCGCTGACCGAGGCCGGCCACACCTATTATCGCAGCGCATCGGAAATCCTGAAGGAGATCGACAACCTCGCCGATCTCGTGCGTGCCAACAATTCCGACCTCAAGGGCCGATTGCGAATCACCGTGCCGAGGACTTTCGTCGATGCGGATATCGGCCAGTCCCTGATCGACTTCGGCAAGGAGCATCCCGAACTGTCGCTCGACATCGTCTCGGACGACCGGTTCATCGACCTCGTCGAGGAAGGATTCGACGTCGCCATCCGAATCACCCGGCTCGAGGACTCGACGCTGATCGCCCGCAAGCTCGACGACTTCCAGGTGCTGGTCTGCGCCTCGCCGGATTTCATGGCCAAGGCCGGCGCCCTTGCGCATCCGAGCGAACTTTCCAAGCTGCCGTGCATCCTCGACACCAACGGCCGATCCTATTCGAGCTGGCGTTTCGTCGAAAAGGACGGTTCGCCATTCACCGTGCCGGTCAGCGGGCAGATCGAGGTCAACAGTCCACTTGCCGCGGCGCGGGCCGCGGTGAGCGGCATCGGAGTGGCGGTCCTTCCCGATTTCATCGCCCGGCCGAAGATCGCTTCCGGCGAGCTCGTGACGTTCTTCGACGATTTCCTGCCCAAGGATCGCGGCATCTACGCCATCTATCCGCATCGTCGTTACCTCCCGACCAAGGTTCGCACCTTCGTCGACTTCCTCCACAGCTGGTTCCGCAGCACGCGCTGATGCGACTGCGATCCTTCCTCACGCGTTGGAACGACGCGCTGCAAGTCCCAATTCCGTCTCATTTACGGTACATTCGGGGACGATTCGCGCGGCCCCGGCCGAAAGGATTCCCATTCCCATGAAAATACAAAGCCTCGTCATGGCCGGCCTTGCGACGCTCCTCGCGCCCACGCTCGCCTTCGCCCACCCGCATATATTCGCGGAAGCCCGCCTCGAGATCGTCTCGGACGACACGGGCGGGATCGGCGAGTTGAGGAATGTCTGGCGGTTCGACGAGCTGTTTTCGGCAAGCGTCGTTCTCGACTTCGACAAGAACGCGAACGCCACGCTCGACCCGGATGAACTGAAGGAAGTCGGCCAGACGGTGCTCGAGTCGCTGGCGGAGTACAACTATTACACGTCGATTTCCGACAACGGCAAATCCGTGAAGGTCAGCAGACCCGACAGCATCACCGTCGATTACAAGGATAACCAGCTCCTGATGATGTTTGCGGTCAAGCCTGCCGAGACCATGCCGCTTAAGGGCAAGCTTTCCTTCGGCGTCTACGACCCGACCATGTATACCGCCATGGATTTCCCCACCGACGAGGACCTCTCCGTCGTCGGCGAAAGATCGAGGCCTGCCAGCATCAGGTGGTGCGGCCCGATCCCGACGAAGTGCTGGCGGAGAACAAGGACACGCTGACCGACGCCTTCTGGAACGATCCGACCGGGACCGACACGTCGAAGCTTTTTGCAACCAGGATCGAGATCACATGCTGAATGCCCGCGACGCCGGCCGCCTGATAGCGGCCGCCTTCCTGTTGACGGTCTTTTCCGCAACCGTCGCCGCCGCACAGTCGCCTCTCGGCATCGGCACGGCCGAGCCCTCCATCCGGACGACAGGCTTTCTTGGCGGTTTCTTTTCCTGGGTGAACATGGAGCAGCAGGGCTTCTACCGAATGCTGACCGACGCGCTCAAGGACATGCGCGAGAACCCGTGGCAGCTCTGGTCCTTGATCGGCCTTTCCTTCACCTACGGTGTCTTCCACGCCGTCGGTCCGGGCCACGGCAAGGCAGTCATCTCCTCCTACATGATCGCCAATGAGACGGAACTGAAGAGGGGCGTGCTGCTTTCCTTCCTCTCCTCGATCCTGCAGGGCGTCGTTGCCATCCTCCTGATCGGCGCCGTCTATCTCGTGCTGCGCGGCTCCTCGATCAGCATGACGAACGCCACCCGTGCACTCGAAATCGCGAGCTATGCGCTGATCGCTGCCTTCGGCGGTTGGCTGGTCTTCCGCAAGCTGCGATCGATGCTGCGTCCGGCCCCTGCCCCTGCCACGATGCATGCCGATGACGTTCATGGCCACAGCCACGAGCATCATCATCATCATCATCATCACGATCACCACCACGCGCATGGGCCTGGCGAGGTCTGCGCCACCTGCGGCCACGCCCACGCACCCGATCCGGCGCTCCTGAAGGGCGACCGCTTCGCGCTCAGCGAAGCCTGGTCGGCGATTGTCGCAGTCGGCTTGCGGCCTTGCTCCGGCGCACTGATCGTGCTGTCCTTCGCCCTCCTGAACGGGCTCTATCTCGGCGGCGTGCTTTCGGTCTTCGCCATGTCGATCGGTACGGCAATCACCGTTTCGATCCTGGCGACCATGGCCGTCACGGCCAAGGGCATTGCCGTGCGCTATGCCTCCAGCGATTCGGCTGCGGCGCGTATCTCGAACGCCATCGAGATCGCCGGTGCCTTGCTTGTCCTGCTGCTCGGGCTGGTGCTTCTGGGCGCGTCACTGCAGAGCTGAGGCGCGCCGTCAGCGCATGCGGGCGCGTCGATCGCGAGAATTACAGTCCCTTCCGGCGCTGATGGCGGGCGCGCAGCCAGAAGATCAGGAAGAAGCCTATCACGAATAGGCAGCCGACCGCGGCCGCAAGCCATGGGGATATGTCGCCGAGCCTCACCATGATCGACGGCAACGCGAAGAAGCCGATCCCGACCACCAGCAGAATGATGGCTGCCGCGACGGCGGGCGATTTCTCCTTCTCGGGCGTGCTCACCTTCGCTCCTCCCCAGCGCCAAGCGTTGCGCGGATATCCTCGAGGCGCTGCTTCTGGCGCCCATCGCGATCGAAATTGTCGGGCGAAAGCCAGTGCTCGAAAGCGGCCTTGATGAGCGGCCATTCGCGATCGATCATCGAGAACCAGGCCGTATCGCGATTGGCGCGCTTCGAAACCATGTGCTGACGGAAAATGCCCTCGAAGGTGAAGCCGAGGCGCGTCGCAGTGGTGCGGCTCGCCTGATTTTCGCTGTGGCACTTCCATTCGTAACGCCTATAGCCGAGGTCCTCGAACACGTGCCTCGCCATGAGATAGTGCGCTTCCGTCGAAAGCGGCGACCGCGCCATGGCGGCCCCGTGCGCGACGCCGCCGACCTCGACGACGCCGTTGGCGGGATCGGCGCGCATGTAGTTTGCCATGCCGACGACCTTGCCGCTCGCCTGTTCGCGAAAGACTTCGGTCACCCAGCCCGACTTCTGCTGGACCGCGGAAAGCCAGGCGTCGAAATCCTCTATGCCCGAAAAATCGTCCTGGGAGAAATATCTGAGCAGAGGGTTGATGGCCATGCCGCCGAAGGCATCGTTCCAGAGAGCATTCAGATGCTTCGTCCGGTCATAGGGCTCCACGATAACGTATCGTCCCTCGATGAGCACCGGTTTCGGCGCCGGGCATCCCTTCCAGTCGGCAAGGTCACGCATCAACTGCTCCCGCGTTTGCATTCGTGTTTGGCAATAGGACAGACGCGGGGCGGTGACAAATTCAAACTCGTGATGCGACCCATGAGCGGAACGGATCGGCGCCCGCCCTTGAATCCGTTCAAGCCGGAATCTTTGCCGCAGAAACCGTCGCCTCTATGTGGTCGACGAGCGCATCGGCCAGGCCGAGCCGTCCGGCAAGCAGGTCGAGATAGCCGCGCTCGGCCCGGCCGTCCGGCTCGATCGCGAGACGGGATGCCGTATAGATCTCCACCCGCTCCTCCTCCGTCTTCCCGGCGGAGATGATGGCGTCGAGATCGATCGGATTGACGAGTTCCGCCTCCAGGAAGGCCGCCGCATCCGCTGAAAGTCCCGAAACGGACAGCTTGTCCATGATGCGGCCGCGCTCGGCGCCGTCGATATGGCCATCCGCGCGCGCAGCGGCGATCATGGCGCGCACCAGCACGAGCGCGAAGTCGTCGCTCAGCGCTTCGGGCGCGGCGAAGCCGGAGTCGGCGGGAGGCGCGGGCAACTGGGCCGGTGCGCGTGGTGCGGGCTCGGCCACCGGCTCCTTGCCGGACTGGTAGTTCTTGTAGGCCTGGTAGCCAAGGCCGGCGATGGCGGCGAGTCCGCCGAGGACGGCGGCATTTCCGGCCAGCTTGCGTCCGGATTTCGTGCCGAGCAGAACCGCGGCGATCGCGCCGGTGGCAAGCGGATTGTCCTTCGCGACTTTGGTCACCTGATCCGCCCGGCCGCGGACAGACCCTCCGGCGCCGGGCACCTGCGATCCCAGGAACTGATCCAGCAATTTCTTCGCGTCGAACATCAGGCTTGCTCCTTTTCGGTCCATGCGGTGGCGAGCATGAACGCCCCACCCCGCTCCGTCGTTGGCCGATTGAGACATAGGAACGTTGCCGCGGAAATACAAACCGGCGTGAAGAAGGAAATGGCCGGACGACTGCCGGCCCTCCTCCATCACGTGCCGTCTGGGATCAGCCCTTGAGCGCGAAGGCCTCGGCCGCAAGCTTGGTGATGCCGGCCCAGTCGCCCCTGGCGACCAGGTCCTTCGGCGCCACCCAGGAGCCGCCGACGCAAACGACGTTGGGAAGCGACAGGTAGTCGCGCGCATTGGCAAGCGAAATGCCGCCGGTCGGGCAGAACAGGGTGCCTGCGAGCGGCGATGAGAGCGACTTCAGATAGGCGGCGCCTCCGGCCTGCTCGGCCGGGAAGAACTTCATCACCCCGTAGCCTTCCTCGCGCAGCCCCATGACCTCGCTCGCCGTCGCCGCACCCGGAAGCAGCGGCACCTCGTGATCGTTGGCGACGTCGATCAGTTCCTGCGTCGTGCCGGGGCTGACGATGAACTGCGATCCGGCCGCGACGGCCTCTTCGAACTGGGCGGCATTGAGGATGGTGCCGGCACCGGCAACGGCGCCCTCCACCTCACCCGCGACCGCACGGATCGCTTCCAGAGCGGCCGGCGTGCGCAAGGTGATCTCGATCGCCTTGAGGCCGCCGGCGACCAGCGCCCGCGCGAGCGGTACCGCCGACGCCGCATCGTCGATCACCAAGACGGGAACCACCGGCTGCAGCTTGAGGATTGAGAGAAGCTTGTCCATTTTCGCGCTCATGCCGATCGTCCTTTTAAAACGATTGAATAATGCCCCTCGCATAGCGTGCCAGTCTGCGGTTGTCGAGCCCGACAGGTCGGGGCGCGGAAAACTATTCGCGCTGTACCGCCCGCTTCCGCTCTAACTTGTCAGGACCGGCCACGTTCACGATTTCAGGTCGATCCGATCTAAAATCATCGTGATCGAAGGGACAAGACTTGAGCGACATCGATTAAACGGTAGTCTGTGCCGGCCGACATCTCGAAATGGCAGGAGATCCATGGCAAAGGAGATTGAGCGCAAGTTTCTTGTCGCCACCGACGGCTGGCGGCAACACGCGGACAAGGGCATCAGGCTACGTCAGGCCTATATCGTCACCATGGAAGACCGCTCCGTACGCGTGCGCATTCACGGCAACAAGCGGGCACGCCTGACCATCAAGATCGGCAAATCGGCCCTCGTCCGCAACGAATACGAATACGATCTCCCCATGCACGACGCGCGGGAATTATTGACCCAGGCAATCGGCATCGTCATCGAGAAACGGCGTTTCCGGATACCGCACAAGGGTTTCACCTGGGAGGTCGACGTCTATGAGGGCGCGCTCGAAGGGCTCACCGTCGCCGAAGTCGAAATGAAGCGGGAAACGGACCTGCCCAACCTGCCGGCCTGGCTGGGGCGCGAGATCACCGGCGACCGCCGCTACTCCAATCAGGCGCTTGCCACCGAAGGACTGCTGGAAGCGCAAACATGACCTTTGCCTTCCATCCGAAGTGCCCCTTTACAGAGGACTTCCGCGCCGTCGGAGGGGAACAGATCGAACGCGCGATTGCGATGCTCGAGGTTCAACCCGAAGGCGTGCATGAAGCGATTCACGGTGCGCGCAAGAGCTTCAAGCGCCTGCGCTCGCTCTATCGCCTCGTGGTCGCGGATGCGCCACTCTTCCAGAGGCAGGAAAACGCACGCTTCCGCGCCATGGCACGCAATCTCTCGACGTTCCGCGACGCTGCAGCGCTTGTCGAGAATGCCGGCTATCTGCGCCAGCACGCGGCGAGCGAGGAGCAGCAACTGGCCCTCGACAAGGTCTGCTCGATCCTCGCAAGCCGGCGCGACCGGATTGCCGAAGAACGAGGCGATCTCGACCGGAAGATCGAAGAAACCATCGTCAATTGCCGAAAGGCGCACGCTGCACTCGCGCATGTTTCCTTCCATGACGGCAGGCGGAAATCCGCCCGGCGCCTCGCAAAGGGCTGGCGGCAGACATTGCGGCGCGCCGCACGCGCCAGGGCAGCCTGTGCGGCCAGCACCGATACGGCGCTGTTTCACGACTTGCGCAAAAGCGCACAGGATTACCGAATTCAGCTTGCCCTGCTTCGCGAGGCGTGGCCATCGGGGATGCGGGCAAAGAGAGCGGAGGCCAGCGAACTGGTCGACGTGCTCGGCCATCTGAATGACATCGCCGAATTGATGTCGCTCGTCGACGAGCGGCCCGACCTTGCCGGCAACAGCAGCGAACATTTTCTTTCGAATGTCGCGGCCAGGCAGGACGCGCTGAGGCGTGAGGCCTTGAAGCGCGCTGATGCGGTCTTTCTCGACCGGCCGCGGAGGGAGAGCCGAACCCTCGAACTGCTCTGGCTCGAAGCCGGAAGGTAGAACGCTTCCCGAAAGTCAGGCTCAGGCGTGATTCGCCGCAATTGCACTTGGCGCCCGAAAGCTGTATTTGCGTGCCGCATGACCGACATGCTCACGACATCGCGCCGCCCGGAGACGCCGGGCCAGTTTCTGGTGGCCGCCCTCTACCACTTCGTATCCTTTCCGCGCTTCGCCGGTTTCCGCGAGCCGCTGCAGGCGATCTGCGACGCCAATGGGGTGAAGGGAACGCTGCTTCTTGCGCATGAGGGCATCAACGGGACGATCGCCGGCACCGAGGAAGGCATTGCGGCGGTCCTGGCCTGTCTGCGCGCGCAGCCGGAATTCGCCGGCCTGGTACACAAGGAGAGCCGGGCCTCGGCCATGCCCTTCCTGCGCATGAAGGTGCGCCTGAAGAAGGAGATCGTCACCATGGGCGTCGAAAACATCGACCCCAAAAGGTGGTCGGCACCTATGTGGAGCCGAAGGACTGGAATGCGCTGATCTCCGATCCGGAAACGCTCGTCATCGACACGCGCAACGACTATGAAACGGCCATCGGCCTCTTCCAGGGAGCCGTCGACCCCAAGACCAAGACGTTCCGGGAATTTCCCGAATGGGTGCGCAACAATAGCGGCCTGCACAACAAGCCGAAGATCGCCATGTACTGCACAGGCGGTATCCGCTGCGAAAAGGCGACGGCCTTCATGAAAGAGCAGGGCTTCGAGGAGGTCTATCACCTCAAGGGAGGCATCCTCAAATATCTCGAGGAAATACCGCCGGAAGAGAGCCTCTGGGAAGGCGCCTGCTTCGTCTTCGACGAGCGCGTGTCCATAACCCACGGGCTGCAGGAGGGCGAGCACACGCTCTGCCATGCCTGCCGCCAGCCGCTGACGCCCGCCGACCTCCAGTCGCACCTTCACGAGGAAGGCGTCTCCTGCGTTCACTGCCACGACACCCGCACCGAAGAGGATCGCGAGCGTTACCGCCAGAGGCAGAGGCAGATCATGCTTGCCAAGAAGCGCGGCGCGCGGCATCTCGGAAGCTAGAGCACGTCCAGGAAAAGTGCGTAACGGTTTTCCGTCCGGGAGTGCGTTGGACCAAATGGTCAGAGCATTTCAGTGTTTCCATGAAACGTTGAAATGCTCCAGTCCAATCGACTCACCCGGTCGATGCCCCTCATCCGCCTGCCGGCACCTTCTCCCCGCGGGCGGGAAGAAGGGACCCGTGGCAAGCGCCTCCACTGCCATTGACACCGGCCTTTCGCGGGGCATGTATCCGCTTCCCGCCGGTGCGATCTTCACCAGCTCGGGATAAGCGCACCTTTGAAGTGCTCTACGATGAAAGCCTTGATCTTGTCGTCGTGGTAGGATTCCACGAGCGTCTTCACCCAGGGCGCATCCTTGTCTGCGCTACGCACCGCAATGACGTTGGCGTAGGGGGACTTCTCGCTTTCGATGGCGATGGCGTCTTCCTTCGGGTGGAGATCGGCCTCGAGCGCGTAATTGGTGTTGATCACGGCCGCGTCGACATCGGCCAGCGAGCGCGGCAGCTGCGCCGCATCGAGCTCGGCGAACTCGATGTTCTTCGGATTTTCCGTCACGTCGGCCGGGGTGACCTTCAGCCCGGCATCCGGATTGACCTTGATGAGGCCCTTCGATGCGAGAACCAGGAGCGCGCGGCCGCCATTGGTCGGATCGTTCGGGATGGCGATCGTGGCGCCGTCCTCCAGCTCATCGAGGCTCTTCACCTTGTTCGAATAAACGCCCATCGGCGTGGTGATGGTCAGGCCCACGCTGACGATGTCGAAGCCACGATCGGCGATCTGGTTGTCGAGATAGGGCTGGTGCTGGAAGGAATTGGCATTGAGGTCTCCGTCGGCGAGCGCCTGGTTCGGAACCACGTAGTCGGAGAATTCGAGGATTTCGATGTCGAGGCCCTTGGGGGCGGCGACTTCCTTCACCTTCTCCATGATCTCGGCATGCTCGCCCGGGGTCACGCCGACCTTGATGGTCTCTGCAAGCGCCGTGCCGGCAGCCAGGACGGCGAAGGCCGCCGCGAGAATGAGGTTCTTCATGGATGTCTCCTTGTTGCTGGTGGTGTGTTGGAAAGATCAGGTCTTGCGGCTGCGCTTGTCGAAGCGCCGCGCCATCCGGTCGCCGGCGCTCTGGACGAGCTGTACGAGTACGATAAGCACGACGACCACGACGAGCATCACGTCCGGCATGAAGCGCTGATAGCCGTAGCGGATGCCCAGATCGCCGAGACCGCCGCCGCCGACCGCGCCGACCATCGCCGAATAGCCGATGAGGCTGACGATCGTCATGGTGAGCGCCAGCGTCAGCGCCGGCCGCGATTCGGCGAGCAGGACCTTGAAGACGATCTGCAACGGGGTGGCGCCCATGGCGCGCGCCGCCTCGATCAGCCCCTTGTCGACGTCGCGGATCGCCGCCTCGACAAGGCGGGCCACGAAGGGAATGGTCGCAATCGTCAAGGGCACGATCGCCGCTTTGGTGCCGATGGAGGTACCGGTGATGAGGCGCGTCAACGGAATGATCGCCACGACGAGGATGATGAAGGGCGTCGACCGCGTCGCGTTCACCACAAGTCCCACCGCGCGATTGAGATTGGGTGCGGGAAACAGCTCGCCCTTGCCGCTGGTCGCTAGGAAGATGCCGATCGGCAGCCCGATCAGCGAGCCCACGAGGCCAGCGATCGCCACCATGTACATCGTGTCGAGCGTGGCGCTGCCTATGCGAAGCAGAAGATCAGGCGACATAGCCGAGCACCTCCGTGACCAGTCCGTTTTCGGCGAAGAAGCGCTCCGCCTTGCCCGAGGTTTCGGCATCGGCGCCATAGGCGACGACGAGCGAGCCATAGGGCTTGCCGCCGATCTCGTCGATCGTGCCGGCGATGATGTCGACCTCGGCACCGACCGACTGGATGAGCTGCGAGATCAGCGGGCGCTCCGCCGCTGCCCCGAAAAGGTGAGGCGCACCACGACGCGATCGCCGCTTGCCGCCGCCGGCTTCAGGCCTCTGGCAACGGCTTCCGGCAGTTTCGAACCCGCCAGACCGGAAAGCAGCGCCCGCGTCGTCTCGTGCCTGGAATGCGTGAAGACATCGAAAGTGTGCCCTCGCTCGACGATCTCGCCCTTGTCGATCACTGCCACGTCGGAGGTGATCGCTTTCACGACCTCCATCTCATGGGTGATGAGCAGAACGGTAAGGCCCAGCTCCGCATTGATCCGTCTGAGCAATTCCAGGATCGACTGCGTCGTTTCCGGGTCCAGCGCCGAGGTCGCCTCGTCCGAAAGCAACAGCTTGGGTTCGGTCGCAAGCGCCCGGGCGATGCCGATGCGCTGCTTCTGGCCGCCCGACAGTTCCGCCGGATAGCGCCCGTGCTTGTCGGCAAGACCAACGAGTTCGAGAAGCGGGCGCACACGCTGCTCGATCGCGCGCCGATCCATACCGGCGATTTCGAGCGGCAGCGCGACATTGCCGAAGACGGTGCGGGAGGAAAGCAGGTTGAAATGCTGGAAGATCATGCCGACGGAGCGGCGGAGATCGCGCAGGCCCGCCTCGTCCAGCGCACCCACATCGACGCCATCGACGAACACCTTGCCGCTCGAAGGCTTTTCGAGGCCGTTTACCAGCCGGATCAACGTCGATTTGCCGGCGCCGGAACGGCCGATGATACCGGTGATCGAGCCGCGAGCGACCGTCAGGCTGACATTGTCGAGCGCCGTGAAGGCCGTATTTCCGCCGGAGGCGGCAAAGCGCTTGGACACGGCATCGAAGACGACCGCATCACCGGCCGATATCTCGGATCGAGGGAGTGTCATTGTCCGGTCGCCCCCGCAGGAGGGATCAAAACGATGGGAGGATACATGATGCTCTCGGATGTTCGAAACTCCGGTCCCTGCTAAATAGGGCCGGCACGGAAAAAATGTCGCCTCGTCAGACAAACATTCGGCAAGGCATTCGAAACGTGGAGC
Organism: Sinorhizobium prairiense; assembly: GCF_029201645.2. NCBI lineage: Bacteria > Pseudomonadati > Pseudomonadota > Alphaproteobacteria > Hyphomicrobiales > Rhizobiaceae > Sinorhizobium > Sinorhizobium prairiense. The sequence continues at coordinate 105,447 of NZ_CP104131.1, read as the reverse complement.
AACTCTCTATCATCGGCCAACCGGTCAGTTCAACGCCTCCCCGGCATGACTGCCATGCCGAGGAGCATGTGGATCTTATGGCGCGCGAGCGCGCCCTTTTACAGGTACGTTTTTCCGGAGCCCCAAAGTGCGACGCAAAAGTCTACTCTTTTTGTGCAGAACTGCCGTCCGCCCGCTCCGGCATCATCCCGGCTTGTGGTTGCCCCTCGGAAACCGTTCCGCCAGATCCTTATACCAGCGACCGCTTTTCTTGATCGTGCGGACCTGTGTCTCGTAATCGACGTGAACGATGCCGAAGCGCATCCGGTAGCCCTCGGCCCATTCGAAATTATCCATCAGGCTCCAGGCGAAATAGCCCCGCATCGGATAACCCTTGGCAATGAGATCGGCGGTGACGGCGAGGTGGTCCGAGATGTAATCGAGCCGAGGCTGATCGTCGACGGAGCCGTTCTCGACGCCCATATTGTAGCAGGCGCCATTTTCGGTGATGTAGCAATCGGGGAGCCTGTAGCGCGCATTGAGCGTCTCCACCAGGCTGCCCAAAGCCGGCGCATAGACTTCCCAGCCAATATCGGTCTTCACGTCGCTGACAGGTTTGGCATTGACGGTCGCCGGATATTCGGCGCCTTTCGCGGAGTCTGCCGAAACGCGCATCGGCGTATAATAGTTGAGCCCCCACCAATCGAGCGGCTGGGCGATCGTTGCCATGTCGCCGTCCTCGATCGCCGGCATGCGCTTGCCGAGCGCGGCGAGGAAACCCTCCGGATACTCGCCCTTGAAGATCGGATCGAAGAAGACGCCGTTGTGGAAATCGAAGGCGCGCTCTGCAGCGGCCTTGTCCTCGGCGCTGTCGCTGCCGGGATAGACCGAATGGGCATTGATGACGATGCCGACCGGCAGCTCCGGCCGTTCCGAGCGGATCGCCGCAACCCCCAACCCATGGGCGAGATTGGTGAAGTGCAGTGCGGCAAGTGCTGCATCCATGTTGCGCTCGCCCGGTGCATGGACACCGTAGAGATGGCCGAGCCAGACGGAACACCACGGTTCGTTGAAGGTCGCGACCGCATCGAGACGATCGCCGAGACGCGCAATCACGGTCTTGGCGTAACGCTGATAGGCATAGGCGGTCGTGCGCGCCGTCCAACCACCGTCGCCCATCAGCGCCAGCGGCAGGTCCCAGTGATAGAGGGTTGCAAACGCCTTGATGCCACGCGCCTTCAGGCCGTCGACGAGGCGGTCGTAAAAGTCGAGCCCCTTCTCGTTGATCGGCCCGGTGCCCTCCGGTACGATCCGCGGCCAGGCGATCGAGAAGCGGTAGGCCTCGACGCCGAGGCCGCTGATGAGGTCCAGATCCTGCTCCAGCCGGTTGTAATGGTCGCAGGCGACGTCCCCGTTGTGGCGCCCGTAAACGCGCCCCGGCATATTGGAGAAGGCGTCCCAGATGGAGGCTTTGCGCCCGTCCGCCTTGCTGGCTCCCTCGATCTGGAAGGATGCGGTCGCAACGCCGAAGACAAAGTCGCCGGGAAAACGCTCTGCCAGTTTCTTGGCTTCGATCATCGTTTGAGCCTCATCGTCTGCGCAGCCGGACCGAAGGCATGGCTGCGTTCGGGTCAATGGTAAGGCGGGCCATGGAAGTCTCGCCCTCGTCTGTGGATGTGGCCTAAGGCCGCGGCGGCAAATGTCAATGAAAAAGGGCGAGGTATCCCCGCCCTTCTCCGGAACATCTCCATTTTCACCGGTCGCGGAAATGCTCCGGCTTGAATGGTTCAGACCTTGATCCAGGCGCCGTTGCGCTCCGAGGAACGCACGCAGGCATCGACGAAGGTCATACCCTTCATGCCATCGTCTATCGTCGGATAGATGACGGAAGGATCCGCCTTCCCGCCGTTGCGCTTGGCATAGATCGCCCGTGCCGCTTCCGTATAGATATTGGCGAAGCCTTCGAGATAGCCCTCGGGGTGGCCGGACGGAATGCGCGATACGCGTGCCGCCGCCGGCGAAGCGCCGGCGCCGGCGCGCGTCAACAGACGCTTCGGCTCGCCGAAGGGCGTGTACCAGAGGTAATTCGGATCCTTCTGCGTCCACTCGAGACCGCCCTTGGTACCGTAGACGCGCACCATCAGGCCGTTCTCGTGGCCGGGCGCCACCTGGCTGCACCACAGCATCCCCTTGGCGCGCGTTCCGTCCTTTTCCCTGAAGCGCATCAGCACATGCGCGTTGTCGTCGAGCTGCCGCCCGCCAACGAAGCTGTCGAGATCGGCGGAGAGCTCCTCGAGTTCGAGGCCGGAAACGAAGCATCCGAGATTATAGGCATGCGTGCCGATGTCGCCGGTCGAGCCGCCGGCGCCGGAGCGCGCCGGATCGGTGCGCCAGGCGGCCTGCTTCTGACCGGACTGCTCGATATTCTCGGTCAGCCAGTCCTGCGGATATTCCATCTGAACGAGGCGGACGGCTCCGATGTCGCCATTCTCGACCATTTCGCGCGCCTGGCGCACCATCGGATAGCCGGTATAGTTGTGCGTGAGCACGAAGAGCGCATCGCTTTCGTCGGCCGCCTTCTTGAGCTTCTTCGCATCGGCGAGCGTCGACGTCAGCGGCTTGTCGCAGATGACATGGATGCCGCGCTTCAGGAATTCCTTGGCAGCAGCATAGTGAACATGGTTCGGGGTGACGATCGCCACCGCCTCGATGCCGTTCTTCAGCTTCGCCTCACGGATCGCCATTTCCTTGAAATCCGAATAGACGCGCGATGGGTCCAGCCCGAGCTCGCGGCCCGAAGCCTCGGCCTTCTCCGGTGTCGACGAGAGCGCGCCGGCGACAAGCTCGTAGTGATCGTCGAGCCGGGCGGCGATCCGATGCACCGCGCCGATAAAGGCGCCCGAGCCCCCGCCCACCATTCCGAGCCGAATGCGCTTCTGACGCGTTTCCGTACTGCTTCCCTCGATAGCCATTCTGTTTCCTCTTCTTAAGTGTTTGGCGTGGAACTGCGCCTCATCCCGCTGCCGCGACCTTCTCCCCGCAGGCGGGGCGAAGAGACTCGTGGCGACGCCTCCTTTTGTCACGGCGGGACCGCGGGGCAAGTCCCTCTCCCCGCTTGCGGGGAGAGGGTCAGGGTGAGGGGCAGACAGTGAGATCACGAACTAGATTCCCAGCATCCGCCGGTTCGCCGCCTCGTCGGTGCCGCTGTCGGCGAAATCGTCGAAGGCCTTTTCGGTGACGCGGATGATATGCGCCTTCACGAACTCGGAGCCTTCGCGCGCGCCGTCTTCCGGATGTTTCAGGCAGCATTCCCACTCGACGACGGCCCAGCCGGCAAAGTCATTGGCGGCCATCTTCGAGAAGACGGCCCCGAAATCCACCTGACCGTCGCCGAGCGAGCGGAAGCGGCCGGCGCGGTTCACCCAGCTTTGATAGCCACCATAGACGCCCTGGCGTCCGGTCGGGTTGAACTCCGCGTCCTTGACGTGGAACATCCGGATGCGGTCCTTGTAGATGTCGATATTCTCGAGATAGTCGAGGCACTGCAGCACATAGTGCGACGGGTCGTAGAGCATGCAGGCGCGGGCATGGTTGCCGGTGCGCTCCAGGAACATCTCATAGGTGATGCCGTCGTGCAGGTCCTCGCCCGGATGGATCTCGTAGCACACGTCGACGCCGCAATCCTCCGCATGGTCGAGGATCGGCTTCCAACGCCGCGCGAGCTCGTCGAAGGCGGTCTCCACCAGGCCCGCCGGGCGCTGCGGCCACGGATAGACGAAGGGCCAGGCGAGTGCGCCGGAAAAGCTTGCCATCGCATCGAGGCCGAGGTTCTTCGAGGCGGTCAGCGCCAGCTTCACCTGCTCGACCGCCCACTGCTGGCGTGCGCCGGGATTGCCGCGCACTTGCGGAACGGCGAAACCGTCGAAAGCCTCGTCATAGGCGGGATGCGCCGCAACGAGCTGGCCCTGGAGGTGGGTCGAAAGCTCGGTGATCTCGACGCCGTTGTCGCGCGCCTTGCCGGCGACCTCGTCGCAGTAGGTCTTCGATTCGGCAGCCTTCTTCAGGTCGAAGAGCCGGCCGTCCCAGCTCGGGACCTGCACGCCCTTATAGCCGCAATCGGCTGCCCATTTGGTGATCGAATCCCAGGAATTGAAGGGTGCGGCATCGCCGGCGAATTGCGCAAGAAACAGCCCCGGTCCTTTGATCGTCTTCATACAACTTCCTCCCAGATAGAGCGGTGTCCGATGTGCCGGCACTGCGGCCGACCGTTGACTTCCAGTGCTTCCGGCCCGCGAATTCGCAGCAGCTGATACACCTGCAACGTTGCAGGAGCCAGAAGCTAGCAGATTCTTCGCGAGGGGCAATCGGCTTGTGCCCCCCTCGCGAAAAAGGATCCCCGTGCCCGTCAGACGTAGCGGTTGACCACGTTTTCCAGAAGCTCCTGCCTGCCGGATTTCGGCTGCGGGTTGACGTCGGCCTTCCGCACCCAGGCCTCGATCTCCTCGAGCGAGAAGCCGCCGTCGAGCATCTTCTTCGCCTCCGGCACGTTCCAGCCGGCATAGCGCGCTTCGAGCGGTGCGGAGAGCGCCTTGTCCTCGATCATCTTCGCGGCCGCCTTCAGGCCGCGCGCGCAGCAATCCATGCCGCCGATATGGCCGATCAGCAGATCTTCGGGGTCGATCGACTGGCGGCGCAGCTTCGCGTCGAAGTTCGTGCCGCCGGTCTTGAAGCCACCGCCCGCAAGCACGTGGTAATAGGCGAGCGCCATTTCCGGCACGTTGTTCGGGAACTGGTCGGTGTCCCAGCCGGACTGGTAGTCGTTGCGGTTCATGTCGATCGAACCGAAGATGCCGAGCGCATTGGCGAGCGCCAGCTCGTGCTCGAAGGAATGTCCGGCAAGGATCGCGTGGCCCTGCTCGATGTTGACCTTCACCTCGTTTTCGAGGCCGTATCTCTTGAGAAAGCCATAGACGGTCGCCACGTCGTAGTCGTACTGGTGCTTGGTCGGCTCCTGCGGCTTCGGCTCGATCAGGATCGTGCCCTTGAAGCCGATCCTGTGCTTGTATTCGACGACCAGATTGAGGAAGCGGCCGAGCTGATCGAGCTCGCGCTTCAGGTCGGTGTTGAGCAGGGTCTCATAGCCCTCGCGTCCGCCCCAGAGCACATAGTTTTCGCCGCCCAGCCGCTGCGTCGCGTCGATGCAGGTCTTCACCGTCGCGGCGGAAAAGGCGAAGACGTCCGGGTCCGGGTTCGTCGCAGCCCCGGCCATGAAGCGGCGGTTGGAAAAGAGGTTCGCCGTGCCCCACAACAGCTTGACGCCGGTCTCTTCCTGCTTCCCGGCGAAATAATCGACGATCTCGTTGAGATTGCTCGTGTTCTCGGCGAAGTTCCGCCCCTCCGGGCGCACGTCCGCGTCGTGGAAGCAGTAGTAGGGTACGCCGAGAAGCTGGAAGAATTCGAAGGCGACATCCGCCTTCAGCTTGGCGGCATCCATCGAATCCTTGAACCAGGGGCGTTCGAAGGTCTGCCCGCCGAAGGGATCGCCGCCCGGCCAGACGAAGGTGTGCCAGTAGGCGACGGCGAAGCGCAGATGATCCTCCATCCGCTTGCCGAGGACGACGTCGTCCGGATTGTAATGGCGGAAGGCGAGCGGATTGGTGCTTTCCGGTCCCTCGTATTTGATCTTGGCGATATCGCCGAAAAATCCCGTGCTCACGACAGTCTCCTCTCATGGATTGTGAATTGGCGGCACCGTTCGCGACGGAGCCGGCTATCGGGTGGAAGGCAGGTGGTGGATGCGCCGAAACTGCTCACAGCGCCGCTTCCTTTATCGCCGGATAGAGCCGGCGATAGCGCTGGTAAGCATCTTCATAGGCGGGCACGAGCGATGCCTCCGGCGCGATCGTTTCCGCCGTCTCGGGTGCGGTGCAGACCGCGGCCGGGTCAGCTCCGGTGGCGGCGATCAGGCCGAGCCGCGCTGCGCCGAAAGCAGCGCCGAAATCGCCGTCCGCGGGCAGGTCGACCGGCAGGTTCAGTGCGGTCGCGATCGAGCTCAGCCAATAACGCGAGCGCGAACCGCCGCCGATCGCCGTCACCCGCGTGAGCTTCGTGCCGGCCGCGCGCAGCGCCTCGAGACTGTCGCGGATCGCGAAGGAAACGCCTTCGAGCACCGCCTGCGTCAGCACCGCCCGGGAGCTCTCGTGCCCGAGGCCGGCGAAGACGCCGCGGATCGCCGCATCGTTGTGCGGTGTGCGCTCACCGGAGAGATAGGGAAGAAACGTCACCGAGCCCGGCGCCTTGAGGCTCTCGCCGAGTTCATTGGCGAGCTCCGCAGCACTCCGGCCGGTGACGCTGGAATGCCAGTTCAGCGCGTCCGTCGCCGAGAGGATCACGCCCATCTGGTGCCAGGTGTTGGGCAGTGCGTGGCAGAAGGCGTGGACCGCGCTCTCCGGGTTGGGGAGATAGCTTGCATTGGCCGCGAAAAGGACGCCGGACGTGCCGAGCGAGACGAAGGCCTGCCCCTCCCCGACCGTCCCCATGCCGCAGGCCGAGGCTGCGTTGTCGCCCGCACCGCCGGCGACCACGACGCCAGGCCCCATTCCCCAACGCGCGGCGAGCTCCGGCCGCAGCGTGCCGGCCACATCCGTGCCCTCGACGAGGTCGGGCATCTGCCTCTCCTCGAGCTGCGTAGCGGCAAGCAGGCTCGCCGACCACTTGCGCTTGCCCGTATCGAGCCATGACGTGCCGGCCGAATCGGACATTTCCGACATATGCTCGCCGGTCAGCCAGAGGCGCAGGTAATCCTTCGGGAGCAGCACCCAGCGAACCCTGGCGAACAGCTCCGGCTCGTTTTCACGCACCCAGGCGAGCTTCGGTGCGGTGAAGCCCGGAAAGACGATGTTGCCGGTCAGCGCCCGAAACTGCGGATCGCCGTCGAGCGCTGCCGCCTCGCGGAAGCTGCGGGTGTCGTTCCACAATATGCACGGCCGCAGGACCGCATCGCCTTCGTCGAGCAATGTCGCACCGTGCATCTGGCCGGAAAGGCCGATGCCGCGGACGGCGGCAATCGCTTGCGGATGCGTTTCCCTCAATCGGGCGATCGCCTCCTCCGCGGCACGGATCCAGTCAGCCGGATCCTGTTCCGACCAGCCGGGATGCGGCCGGTCGACGTCGAGCGCGCCGCTGGCGGAGCCGATGATCCGCTGCTCGCCGTCCATCAGCATGGCCTTGACGCCGGACGTGCCGAGATCCAGTCCGAGATACATGGTGCCCTCCTATTCCTGCTCGAGCGGCAGGTTGTCCTTCAGGAAAATATCGATGCGGATGCGCTCCTGCGCCGCGATGACCGGCAGCCCGTCCGCCTTTGCTTTCAGCACCCGGATGGCGCTCCTGACCTCGTGGCCCGCATTCTGGTTGAGCAGCGCGTCGATCGTGCCGGAAAGGAGCCCGGCGCGGCTGTGCGGCGTCAACTCATGCGCGATCGTGCAAACGGTCCTTCCTTTGCCCGCCTTTTCGAGCGCCGCGACAAGGCCGCGATTGCCGGCGCCGAGGCTGTAGATGCCGGCAAGATCGGGATGCTGCCCGAGAAGGGCGCCGACGAGCGTCTCGACCAGCGACGGATTGTCCTGCCCCTCGATCACCGGCAGGACCTGGCGCGAGGGGAAATCCTCGCTCATGACAGCCTGGAAACCCTCCAGCCGATCGCGGTGGTCGCGTACCAGCATGGAGCCGGCAAGCACCGCGACCGGTCCTTCGCCGCCGAGAAACCGGCCCATCAGGCTGCCGGCGGTGCGGCCCGCGGCGACATTGTCGACGCCGGCGAAATGGTCGCGCCCCGACCCCGGCAGATCGGAAACCAGCGTAACGACGGCAATGCCGTCTTCGCGGAGCCGCTTTACCGCCTCCGTCACGTCCGGCGCGTCGACGGCAACCACCGCGACACCCGCCGGCCGGCGCTTACGCGCCTCGAGCAGCGCGGCGGCGAGCGCCGCTGCGTCGAAGGCTGGAACGGAGAGGATGGTGATATCCAGCCGCTCTGTCGCGGAACGCGACATTGCCGAGCGAACCTCCGCCTCGAGACCGCGCATGAAGGAGTTTTCGCCGGCGGGCAGGATGAAGACCAGAGGATAGCTGCGGCTCTTCGCAAGATTGGCAGCGGCGACGTCGCGAACATAGCCGAGCGTGGCGATCGCCTGTTCCACCCGCTCGCGCGTGACGCTTCTCACGCCCGGACGATTGTTCAACACCCGGTCGACGGTGGCGAGGCTGACGCCCGCCTCGGCGGCGATATCGTGAACTGTCGGTCGCATCTCTTCCTCCCGGCAAACCCATTAGAGGAATTTTTGATGTACGTAAATCAGAAAACTCCGGGCGAGCGCTCGAATGGACGAGTTCCGGAATGTCGCTTCAGTCGAAACGCTTGCTGAAGGCCTGCGTGAACACGACGTGGCCATGCTCGCCCTCGGCCTCGCCGAAGGCTACATCCATGAAGCTGCCGGTCACGCGCACGACCGTGAAACCGCCGAGAAAGGCCGCCTTGGGCTTGAAGACGTCGATCCCGCCGACCCTGTAGACCATGACGCGGTCATGCTCGTGCCCATGGAAGAGGCCGACGATGTTGTAGCCCTGCACGTGGTCGAGCAACGCCTGGCGCTCGTCGGCGCTCCACCAATGCGGCTCGCCCTCCCCCTTGTCGTCGAAGGTCTTTGCCGCCGGATCCCAGGCCTCGGTCGAAAACGCGTCCCAGCCATAATGCTGGAAGAGGACGACCGGCCGGCCATCGGCGGCATGGGAGGAGAGATCGCTCTTAAGCCACGGCAATCCGCTCACCGCGCCCTTGCTCTCGTCGCCTCCGAAACGCTGCAGGTGTACGAGATGAAGACCGCCCCAGTCCCAGGAATAGCTGTCCGATAGCGGATCGTAATTCGCGACCGGCACCGGCGGCTTGTAGAAAACGGTCTGGCGATGGGTAAGCTCGACATAGTCTCGCAGCTCCCGGCGATACCAGTCGGCATTCGGCGGCGGCCCGTCCTGGTCGAGGTCATGGTTTCCAAGGCCGACATAAACGGGAATGTGGATATGGTGCGGGCCCGGCGCCTGCTCGTACCGGCTTTGGAACTGCTGTAATTGCCGCCCCTCGCGGGGCTGGCGAACCTGGCCGCCGCCGTCGTCGGTGATGTCGCCGCCGAGCACCAGACCGAGCGGACGCGAAATCCTCGTGCCCGCACTGGCAAGACCGCTCGGCTTCCCTCCAACGGCATGCGGCCAGTGCTGTGCCGCCAATGCGTTCAGCGCGGCGACGTGGCGCAAGAGGCTGGCGTCGGTCTTGCCCTCCGCTTCGCAGTTCGGCGCCAAGCCGTCCGTCGAAACGAGGCAGGCATGGATGTCCGCGGCAAAGAGAAAGGTCACGTCGACCGGAAGGCCGGCCGCTCTCGCAGATCTGCCGCCGACGGTCATCGAGAGACCGAATCCGACCGCACCGGCGAGGAACATCCGCCGCGAAGGCCGTAGGCAAGGATGATCGTTCATGCGCCGCCCGCGCGTCGCTACGCGCGCCCTCCGACAGCTTCGACGAGACGGAATATTGCAGCGATCTCGAAACCGCGTAAAGCGCTGGAGCGGAATAAGGGCAGCCACCCCGCGGCATCGGCGTCCTGTGGATCACGTTGATCTTATGTCGGGTGTACCTAAGATCAACGTGATCGATTCCAACAGGTAGAGCGGGACGCGGGCGGAAAACCGCGCACACTTTTCCTCATTCCCGCTCTAATGCCCGCCGCCTCCTGGGCCGGCGCCTTGTGGCTTGGCGATCATCAGGACGCCGGCGATCATCGACAGGAACAGGACGGTGAGCAATACGAACACGTCGATGAAGGACATGATCGCCGCCTGCTGCTGGACCATCGCCGCCAGCTGCTTGACCGCAGCCGTGGTTCCGTCGAGGCCGTGCGCAGTGAAGGTCGTGGCGATGTTGCGCATCCGCTCGACAGCCTCCGGGTTGCCCCATTCCACGTGCTCGGCGAGCCGGGCGTAGTGGAAATCCTGGCGTTGCGTGAGGATCGTGTTGATGACCGCCAGCCCGACTGCGCCACCGAGGTTACGCGTCAGGTTGTAGAGTCCCGACGCATTGCGGATGCGCGCCGGCGGCAGGGTGCCGAGTGCGATATTGTTGATCGGCACCATGCAGAGCATCAGCGAGCAGCCGCGCAGGATCTGCGGAACGAGCAGCTCCCAGAAATCCCAGTCGGCGGTCATCTGGCTCATCAGCCAGGTGCCCGCGGCAAAGCCGGCAAAGCCGATGGTCATCATCGCTCGCGGATCCATTCGCCCGGCGAGGAAACCCGCAACGGGCGCGGTCAGGAACATGGCGAGACCCGAGACGAACATGGTTTCGCCGATCATCAGGGAGTCGTAGCCGCGGATACGTCCGAGATAGAGCGGATAGAGATAGGTGAGCCCGTAAAGGCCGATCCCCATGACGAAGGAGAAGAGCGAGCCGAAGGTAAAGTTGCGGTTGGCGAAGGCCTTGAGATCGACGACCGGGAAATCGACTTTGAACGCCCGATAGAAGAAGACGGCGGCAGCGACCGTGGCGGCGACGGCACCCATGACGATGTGCTCGTCGTTGAACCAGTCATTGGCATTGCCTTCCTCCAGCACGTATTCGAGCGAGCCGAGAAAAATCGCCATGGAGAGAAGTCCCCACCAGTCGAACTTCTTGATCAATCCGAGTTCCGGCTTGTCGAAATCGATGAAGATCCAGGTGACCGTCGCGACGATGATGCCGGGAATGACGTTGACGAGGAACAGCCAGTGCCAGGAAAAGGCATGGCTCAGATAACCGCCGACCGTGGGGCCGATGGTCGGCGCAAGCGTCGCGATGAGCCCGATGATGGGCGAGACGACGTTGCGCTTCGACGGCGGGAAGATGGTGAAGGCTGCGGCAAAGACCGACGGGATCATGCCGCCGCCGATAAATCCCTGGATCGCCCGGTAAACGATCATCTGTTCGATGTTGGTGGCCGTGGCGGCAAGAGCGCTGGCGGCCGTGAAGCCGGCCGCGGCCACGGAGAAGAGCACCCGCGTCGAGACGATGCGGGCAAGCGTGCCAGAGAGCGGGATCATGATGACTTCCGCGATCAGATAGGCGGTCTGCACCCACCCGATCTCGTCAGATCCGGCCGACAGGCCCGCCTGGATCTCGGCGAGCGAGGCGGAGACGATCTGGATGTCGAGGATCGCCATGAACATTCCGACGACCATCGCGAAAAACGCGATGAGCCGCCGCGGGTCCATATGCTCCTCGGCCTTGGGTAGGCTCGGCGCAGCCGCGCCCGCTGTTGCTGTTGCGGCCATTTCCGCCACTCCTCGGGCCTTGAGCCCTTTACTTCGCGGCCGCGACCTTCGACTGTTCCGGTGCGGTGCGGGTATCGACGTCGACCACGACGCTCAGCCCCGCGCGCAGGTGCCCTTCCGCCAGCACGTCGGCCGGCAGCGTGATGCGCACCGGAACGCGCTGGATGACCTTGGTGAAGTTGCCGGTCGCGTTTTCCGCCGGCAGCAGCGAAAAGACGGAGCCGGACGCCGGCGAGATCGATGCGACCGTGCCTTCGATCGGATGATCCTCATAGGCGTCGACATGTATCTGGACCTTGGAACCCGGCACCAGATGCGCGATCTGCGTTTCCTTGAAGTTGGCGTCTATATAGAGCTCATCCGTCGGAACGAGCGCGGCCAGCCGCTGGCCGGCCGAGACGAGATCGCCGACCTGAACCGCCACATTGCCTATCACACCGTCATAGGGCGCCTTCAGCACCGTGAAGGCCAGGTCCCTGTTTGCCTTGTCGCGGGTAAGCTCCAGAGAGCGGATGGTGCTTTCAGCTTCCATCCGCTGGGCTTCGAGGACGGTGATGTTGGACTTGGCCGCAGCAATGTTCGCCTCCGCGCCGGCGAGATTCGCGCGAGCCTGATCGAGTGCGACCTGTGCGCTGTCGAGGGAAGCGTCCGTGCCGAAGGACTTCGACTGCAGCTCGCTGGCGCGTTTCTGGGCCAGTTCCGCGCCGCGTACCGTCGCCTCAAGCGCCTTCTTCTGCGCTTCGGTTTGAGTAAGGCTCGCCTTGGCGCCGGCGATCTGCGCATCGAAGCGTTCGAGCGCAAGCTTCTGCGTGGCGATCTGCGCCTCGGCCTGTTCGGCCGCGATACGATAATCGCCGTCGTCGAGCGTCACCAGGGGATCTCCAGCCTTTACATGCTGGTTGGCGACGACGTCGACCTTGGCGACATAGCCGGACACCTTGGGCGAAATCGTCGCGATGTCCCCTTCTATGTAAGCGTCGTCGGTCGAGACCAGGAAACGGCCGTTGGTCCACCAGTCATAGCCGTACCAGCCGGCAGCACCGAGAAGCACGAGACCCAGCACCGGAAGGATTTTGCGGCGCTTCTTCGGGGGCGCAGCGCTCTCGGTCCCGGTTTGCTCTGCGGCTGCAGCGTCGGTTCCGGGCCCCTTGGCCTCGGCCTTCTGGGTATCCATTTCGAAATCGTCGCCTACGGGACGAACACGGGCAGCACTGGAAGAGCTGGAAGCGGACATGGGCCACCGATCTGGTTGGAATTGAACTGAACCGTTCGGTTCGATGACGCTTGACATAATGCCTTTCACACCGCATATCAAGAGCAAATCGAACCGGTCGGTTCGATTTGTAAGGTGAAGATGATTTGTAAGGTGAAGATAAAGTGTGCGCGTTCTCTCCGCGCCCGCTATTCTCATTGGAATCGGATCTGAACGCGTTCCCGTGACGCAAGCTAGATCAAAAGGAGTGGATACGTCCGGCAGCCATGACGTCAGCGAAAAGCGCAGAGCAGGAAAGATCCCTGCAGGACCAGCACGAACACCCGTCGACCGGCGGGCGTCACGCCGCCGGCGAGGATCCGGTCAAACGCGAGCGGATTCTCGACGGCGCCAAACGCGTTTTCATGCGGAGCAGTTTCGACGCCGCCAGCATGAACGACATCACGCGCGAGGCCGGCGTTTCCAAGGGCACGCTCTACGTCTATTTCGAGAACAAGGAAGACCTGTTCACGGCGCTCATCGCGCGCGAGCGCAACATTATCGTCAACAGCGTCAAGCAATCGTTGAACGGCAATGAACCGATCGAGGAGGCGCTTCACGCTTTTGGCGTGAAGCTGGTGACGAGCATAACGTCGGATTACACGATCCGCGCGATGCGCACGGTACTCGGCGTGATCGACCGGATGCCCCGGCTGGCGCAGCGCTTCTTCACTGCGACGCCGGAGAACGGATACACCGTGCTCAAGGCCTATCTCGACCAGCAGGTGTCGGCAGGCACGCTCTCGATCGAAGACACGGAAATAGCCGCAAAGCAGTTCATCGATCTCGCCATGGCCGGAATGTTCAAGGGACGGCTTTTCGGCATGTGCGATGCGGTCTCGGCCGAAAGCATCGAAAAGAACGTCAGATCCGCCATCCGTGTTTTCCTCGCCGCCTACGGAAAGACGACGGGCACGGAGTAAACGCCACGGCGCCTTGCCGGCGAAACATGACGCACCATCTTCTTGCAATCCAGCAATCGCGATCAAACGCGCTCGCCTGAAAGGCCGTAAGACCTTGCGTGTCCACAAAGGGAGTGACGATGAGTGCCATCGGAAGGGCGATCTGGTTCATTGAAAGCCATTTCGCCGAGGATATATCGCTGGATGATATCGCCGCGGCCGCCGGCCTTTCGCGCTATCATCTTTCGCGCGTATTCGGGCTTTCGGCCGGTCGCTCGATCAGTGCCTATATCCGCGGCCGACGCCTGAGCGGCGCCGCGCTTGCCCTCGCCAACGGCACATCCGGCATTCTCGAAGTGGCCCTCGAGGCGGGCTACGGCTCGCACGAGGCTTTCACCCGTGCCTTTCGCGAGCAGTTCGGGGTGACGCCCGAGACCATCCGCAAGCAGGGGCACGTCCGCAATGTCGAGCTTTTGGAGCCGATCAGAATGGACGACGCACGCACTTTGAAGATCGAACCGCCGCGCTTCGAGGAAAGCCCGGGGCTTCTTCTCGCCGGTCTCGCAGAGACCTACGCGGGCACATTTCCGGAATCGCCAACACGGCCCACCACATCTTCACGACCTGGTTTCCGCAGTCCGGCCACCGACATGGTGAATTGCCCGACCTGATGGAACGCTACGACGAGCGCTTCGATCCGCATTCCGGCATGGGTGCGGTCGAGATCTGGGTGCCGCTGAAGGGCTGATTTCCGGTGCACGGACAGGTGCAGCCGGCTTTCCTTCGACAATTCCACCTTTTCGATCACCTGGAGCCGACAACGTCGCCGCGAAACGCGCGGCGGCGCTTGCGACTTTCGCAAGTATGCCTAAATACTGCGCCATCTGTCGTGTCTCGAAAAGGAAAAGTTGCCGATGCAGGAAATCCTCACGCTTGCTCAAAGCCCGGAGGCTTGGATCGCCCTCATCACACTCATCGTCATGGAAGTGGTCCTCGGCATCGACAATCTCATTTTCATCTCGATCCTCACCAACAAGCTGCCGCCGGAACACCGCGTCAGCGCCCGGCGCATCGGCATCGGCCTTGCACTCGTCATGCGGCTGGCGCTGCTCGGCACCATCGCCTGGATCGTTAAACTGACGCAGCCGGTCTTCGAGGCCTTCGGCCACGGCTTTTCCTGGAAGGACATGATCCTGATCGCCGGCGGGCTCTTCCTCGTGTGGAAGGCGACCAAGGAAATCCATCACAGTGTCGATCCGAGCGATCATGAGGAGGATTTCATCGCCAGCTCCGCGATCAACAGCTTCGCGGCCGCCATCGGCCAGATCCTGCTTCTTGACCTCGTCTTCTCGGTCGACAGCATCATCACCGCCGTCGGCATGACCCCGCATCTGCCGATCATGGTCGTCGCCGTCGTCGTCGCCGTGACCGTCATGCTGGTTGCAGCGAACCCGCTTGCAAACTTCATCGAGAGAAATCCGACGATCGTCATGCTGGCGCTGGCCTTCCTCCTGATGATCGGCACGACCCTGATCGCCGAAGGCATGGGCTTCCACGTGCCGAAGGGCTACGTCTATGCTGCGATGGCCTTCTCCGCACTGGTCGAGGTGCTCAACATGGTCGCCCGCAACGCGCGCATGAAGCGACAAGCCGCAAGGACGAAATAGAAGCGCGACACAACAGGCCCGCATCGCACCAATGCGGGCCTTCGCCGCGATCTTTGCTCTTGGCCTGCGGCGAGACGACGACATTGCCGCTCGCGGCTTTCCGTTGACATGCAGGGCTTTCTATGGTCTCACGCCTGCCGACTGGAATTGCCTGGCTAAACCGCTGGTGCGGAACCCTTGCGGGCCTTTCCTTCCCATAAAATGCGCGCCCGCAAGCTGGAAAGCACTCCGGCAAAGGGCCCCGAAAGCACGTCAAGACGGGCAAAGACAATGGCAGATTCTGCAGTCCGGGTGCGTATCGCACCTTCCCCCACCGGCGAGCCGCATGTCGGCACCGCCTATATCGCGCTCTTCAACTATCTCTTCGCCAAGAAGCACGGCGGCAAATTCATCCTGCGCATCGAGGACACGGATGC
This sequence comes from Sinorhizobium prairiense, assembly GCF_029201645.2. Lineage (NCBI taxonomy): Bacteria > Pseudomonadati > Pseudomonadota > Alphaproteobacteria > Hyphomicrobiales > Rhizobiaceae > Sinorhizobium > Sinorhizobium prairiense. The sequence goes on along the minus strand of NZ_CP104131.1, from coordinate 89,876 downwards.
GACGCGCTCGACGCCGGAATTCGAGAAGAAGGTGCTCGACGCGCTGAGGTGGTGCGGACTGGAATGGTCGGAAGGTCCCGATATCGGCGGCCCCTACGGCCCCTATCGCCAGAGCGACCGCAAGGACATCTACAAGCCTTACGTCGAGAAGATCGTTGCGAACGGCCACGGCTTCCGCTGTTTCTGCACGCCCGAGCGGCTGGAGCAGATGCGCGAGGCGCAGCGTGCCGCCGGCAAGCCGCCCGAATATGACGGCCTCTGCCTCAGCCTCTCGGCCGAGGAAGTGACGTCGCGCGTCGACGCCGGCGAGCCGCATGTCGTGCGCATGAAGATCCCGACCGAGGGCTCCTGCAAGTTCCACGACGGCGTCTATGGCGATGTCGAGATCCCGTGGGAAGCCGTCGACATGCAGGTACTGCTCAAGGCCGACGGCATGCCGACCTATCACATGGCGAACGTCGTGGACGACCATCTGATGAAGATCACCCATGTCGCACGCGGCGAGGAGTGGCTCGCCTCGGTGCCGAAGCACATTCTGATCTACCAGTATCTCGGCCTCGAACCGCCTGTCTTCATGCATCTGTCGCTGATGCGCAATGCCGACAAATCGAAACTGTCGAAGCGCAAGAACCCGACCTCCATCTCCTACTACACGGCACTCGGCTACCTGCCGGAAGCGCTGATGAACTTCCTCGGCCTGTTCTTCATCCAGATCGCCGAAGGCGAAGAACTGCTGACGGTGGAGGAGCTGGCGGAGAAATTCGATCCGGAAAACCTGTCCAAGGCCGGCGCGATCTTCGACATCCAGAAGCTCGACTGGCTGAATGCGCGCTGGATCCGCGAGAAGCTTTCCGACGAGGAATTCGCAGCCCGCGTCCTCGCCTGGGCGATGGACAACGAGCGGCTCAAGGAAGGTCTGAAGCTCTCTCAGACCCGCATTTCGAAGCTTGGCGAACTGCCTGATCTCGCCGCCTTCCTCTTCAAGTCGGATCTCGGCCTGCAGCCCGCCGCCTTTGCCGGCGTGAAGGCCTCGCCCGAGGAGATGCTCGAAATCCTGAACACCGTGCAGCCGGATCTCGAAAAGATCCTGGAATGGAACAAGGAATCGATCGAGACGGAGCTGCGCGCCAGCGCGGAACGAATGGGCAAGAAGCTGAAAGCCGTGGTGGCGCCGCTCTTCGTCGCCTGCTCGGGCTCGCAGCGCTCGCTGCCGCTGTTCGATTCGATGGAACTGCTCGGCCGTTCGGTCGTGCGCCAGCGGCTGAAGGTCGCCGCGCAGGTCGTCGCCTCCATGGCGGGCAGTGGAAAGTAAGGACGAGACCATGACCGACAAGACACAGGCAGCCGGCCTTTCCTCCGACGCGACGGAAGTGCGCTCCCAGAAGCTCGACCTGCTGCGCCAGCAGATCGGCGATGTTTATCCCGCGCATTTCCACCGTACGCTCACCAATTCGGAACTCGCGGAGAAATATGCCGGGCTGGAGCCCGATACCGAAAGCGGCGAAACGGTAACCGTTGCCGGCCGCGTCTTCTCCTCGCGCAATTCCGGCATGTTCATGGATCTTCATGACGCTTCCGGCAAGATCCAGATCTTTTCGCACAAGGATACGGCACCGGAGGAGGCGCGCGCGCTTCTGCCGATGATCGATCTCGGCGACATCATCGGGGTGACCGGAGAGGTGCGCCGCACCAAGCGCGGCGAACTGACGGTCAACGCCAAAGAGATCACCATGCTCTGCAAGTCGCTCCTGCCGATGCCGGAGAAGTATCACGGGCTTGCCGACATCGAGACGCGCTACCGCAAGCGTTACCTCGACATCATGGTCAACGAGGAATCGAAGCTGCGCTTCCAGCAGCGAAGCCGCATCGTATCGAGCCTGCGCCGATTCCTCGAGGACGAAGGCTTCATGGAAGTCGAGACTCCGATGCTGCAGCCGATCTATGGCGGCGCGACGGCCGAGCCCTTCAAGACGCATCACAACACGCTGAAGCTCGACATGTATCTGCGCATCGCGCCCGAGCTTTACCTGAAGCGCATTCTCGTTTCCGGCCTTACCGACAAGGTCTTCGAGATCAACCGCAACTTCCGCAACGAAGGCGTCTCGACCCGGCACAATCCTGAATTCACCATGATGGAGTGCTATTGGGCTTATGCCGACTACGAGGACGTGATGGGTCTTGTGGAACGCATGTTCGAGACCCTGGCGCTTGCGGTTCACGGCAAGACGGAATTTGAGTTCGGCGACAAGCAGCTCTCCTTCAAGGGGCCGTTCCCGCGCGTCTCCATGCCGGCGGCGGTCAAGGATGCGACCGGAATCGATTTCCTTGCGATCAAGAGCGACGAGGAGGCCCGGCAGGCGGCTCGCGACGCCGGTGTCGAGATCGAGAAGGACGCGACCTGGGGCGAGGTGCTCGCCTTCCTCTTCGAGGAGAAGGTCGAAGCGACCTTGATCCAGCCTGCTCACGTCATCCACTTCCCGAAGGACATCTCGCCCTTCGCCAAGGAGGTGCCGGGCGAGCCGCGGCTCGTCGAGCGCTTCGAGACCTATTGCAACGGCTGGGAGATCGGCAACGCATTTTCCGAGCTCAACGACCCGGTCGAGCAGCGCGCCCGCATGGTCGAGCAGATGGAACAGGCGCATGCCCGTGGCGAGAAGGAAAAGACGCTGGACGAGGACTTCCTCGATGCCATGGACCAGGGCATGCCGCCGGCCGGGGGATTGGGGATCGGTGTCGACCGGCTGATCATGCTGCTCACCAACTCGCCGTCGATCCGCGACATCATCCTCTTCCCGGCCCGCCGTCAGAAGGCCGATTGATACCCTGGAGCAGGCCCTCCCCAACGGGGGGAGGGTTGGGGAGGGGCTCTCCCTTAATGACTCGCCTGCTCCTCGGCCGGCGCAGCGGCCGCGACATCGCCCGCTGCCGACGGATCGTTGCACATGGAGCGGTCGTCCATCTTGGCCATGATGGCGCGGACGTCGTCCAGTTCGAGCGTCACGACCTTGCCGTGGAACCTGCCGGCTGCGTTGGCCGTGGCCTCGTTATAGGAGGCACGGAAGGGCTCATCCAAACCCGGCACGCTCCGCGGACCGGGGGCGAAGAGCACCTCCGCGCCGATCGCCGAGCCGCGCACGCCTGCGCGATCCTCCGGACCTGCCGCATCGAGCACGACCACCTGATAAAGATCGGCCTCCTCCTTTTTGGCGAGGCCGCCTGCGACGCGCAAGGCGGTCCTGATCCGATCCGGCCCGGTTGCCCGGTCCGTCTTAACATGCATGCGGATCCACCGCTGCCCCTTGTGGTCGAGCTTCAAGGTCCGGAGCGCGGTGCATTCGAGGCCGGAGGCGGAGGGCCCCGCGAAGCGGGTCAGTATCTTGTCGCGACCGACATAGACCGCGGCACCGCCGGATGCGGCGGAGACCCCGAAGGCGGCGGACAGGATGATCACCAGCCGCTTCGAAGGGCGCAATTTGCTGAGAATGGCCTTCAAGGGATGGCTCCGCTGTCGTCGTAATGGATCGCAAGAAAGGCCCGAAGGCGTCTTCGAAGATAGACGAGCCACCTTTCGGAAAGTTTAAACGGAGGCCTCCGGCAGGCGGCCAGAGATTGACTTTCTTCCGCAGCTTGTCCATTGCGCCATGCACAACGTCGCTGTAGGCGGGAATCCCCCGTAACCAGGAAGAGGCGGTATGCACAAGGTTATTTTCGATACGGATCCGGGCGTCGACGATGCGATGGCCCTCCTCTTTCTGCACCGTCACCCGGCCATAGAGCTGCTCGGCATCACCACGGTCTTCGGCAATGCCTCGATCGAGACGACGACGCGCAATGCGTTGTTCCTCAAAGGGGCATGGAATATTGCCGCACCGGTTGCCAGGGGCATGGGCGAGACGTTCGATGCCGGCCGGCCGCATGTCGAATGGCCGACGGGCATTCACGGCGATGACGGGCTCGGCAATATCGGCGTGCCGGCGCAGATGGACCTGCCGCTCGACCCTCGTCCTGCCCACCGCTTCATCATCGACACCGTGCGCGCCAATCCCGGCGAGGTGACGCTCGTCGCCGTCGGCCGGATGACCAACCTGGCGCGCGCCTTGCGCGACGATCCCGAGATTGCCGCGCTCGTCAAGGCGGTGGTGATCATGGGCGGCGCCTTCGATGTTCCCGGCAACATCACGCCGGCGGCGGAAGCCAATATCCACGGCGACCCGGAAGCGGCCGATGTGGTGATGACGGCGCCATGGCCGGTGACCGTCATCGGTCTCGACGTGACGACGAAGACGGTAATGAGCCGCGCCATGCTCTCCGAGATCGCCGAACGCGGCGGTTCACCGGCGAGGCTTCTTTCCGACATCTCGCAATTCTACATCGACTTCTACGAGCACCATGTGGATGACGGCATGATCGTGCACGACAGCTGCGCCTGCGCCTATGTCGTCGCGCCCCAATTCTTTCAGACCCGTGGCGGCGCCATCCGGGTCCTTTGCGGCGGCATCGCCGACGGCCAGACCGTTCAAAAGCCGGATGGGCGACTGTTTCCCCCGAACGCCTGGGACGGCTTCCCAAGCCAGCAGGCCTGTATCGACATCGATGCCGAAGCGGTGCTGAAACTCATCGGCGATACGCTCGCGGGCGACAGCTAACCTCCAGGGAGCGCCCCTCCCCAACCCCTACCCACAAGTGGGAGGGGCTTGACCCGTCGCACTGCCGCTTGCTGACGCCGGCGCTGGGGAAGGGTTTTATCCGCGGACGGCCCGCAGCCGCCTTACGGCGAAAATCTTTTGCAGATAGCTGGCAGATGCGCCGCCGCCGGCTATCTTTATCCGTATGAAGCCGGACGCCTTGCTCTTTCCCGCCCCCAAAGGTCTCTACTGCCAATACGGGGATTTCTATATCGACCCGGTGCAACCGGTCGAGAGGGCACTCATCACCCACGGACATTCAGACCATGCGCGCGCCGGGCATGGCCATGTGCTCGCGACGCGCGAGACGCTCGACATCATGCGCCTGCGCTATGGTGACGACTTCTGCGGCGCGAGCCAAGACGCGCGCTTCGGCGAGACGATTTCGGTCGGCGGCGTGCGCGTCCGTTTCCACCCGGCCGGCCATGTGCTCGGCTCGGCGCAGATCTCCGTCGAGGCAGACGGGACGCGGATCGTCGTTTCCGGCGATTACAAGCGACGACCCGATCCGACCTGCCCGTCGTTCGAGCCGGTCGCCTGCGACGTCTTCATCACGGAAGCGACCTTCGGCCTGCCGGTCTTCCACCACCCGGACGACAAGGGAGAGATCGCGCGGCTCCTCCAGTCTCTCCGGCAGTTTCCGGAGCGTGCGCATGTGGTCGGCGCCTACGCCCTCGGCAAGGCACAACGCCTCATCGCGCTCATACGCCAGCAGGGCTACGACGCACCTATCCACATCCATGGCGCACTCGCCAGGCTGTGCGAATATTACCAGAGCCAGGGCATCGATCTCGGCGATATCCGTCCGGCAACGCTCGGCCAGGAAAACCGGCAGGACCTCGCCGGCGCTATCGTCCTCGGGCCTCCGGCGGCTTTTGCCGAGCGATGGGCGCGCCGTTTCGCCGATCCGCTCGCCATCTTCGCCTCCGGCTGGATGCTCATCCGACAGCGCGCCAAGCAGCGCGGCGTCGAGTTGCCGCTCGTCATCTCCGATCATTGCGACTGGGCCGAGCTCACGGCCACGATCCGCGAAATCGCGCCTGCCGAAGTCTGGGTGACGCATGGCCGTGAGGAGGCGCTGGTCCGCTGGTGCCAGTTACAGGGCATACCCGCCCGGCCATTGCACCTTGTCGGCTACGACGATGAGGGAGAGTGAGCGATGAGAGCATTCGCCGAATTGCTCGACCGGCTCGTGCTGACGCCGCAGCGAAACGGCAAGATTCGGTTGCTCGTCGACTATTTCCGCGGCGCACCCGATCCGAGCCGCGGCTACGCGCTGGCCGCGATCGCGGGCACGCTCTCGCTCAACACGGTAAAGCCGGCCCTCATTCGCGACCTGTTGCTCGAGCGCATGGACGACGTGCTGTTCCACTATTCCTACGACTATGTCGGCGACCTCGCGGAAACGGTCTCCCTCGCCTGGGAGCCGCCGCCGCACGTCGCCCCCGAGGACATTCCGCTCGGCGAGGTTGTCGAGCGGCTGCAGCGGGCCGGCCGCTCCGAGGTTCGCTCGCTCGTCCGCGACCTTCTGGACCGGCTCGACACCTCCGGCCGCTTCGCACTCCTCAAGCTCGCGACAGGAGGCTTGCGGATCGGGGTCTCGGCGCGGCTCGCAAAGCAGGCGCTTGCGGAGATGGGCGGCAAGGAGGTGAGCGAGATCGAAACGCTCTGGCACGGATTGGAGCCGCCATACCTGCCGCTTTTCCTCTGGCTCACCGGTGAGGCGGAGATGCCGGTGCTCAAGACACCTGCGGTCTTTCATTCGGTGATGCTCGCGACAGCGGTCGGAGAGGGCGATCTGGAGGGGCTCGACCCGGCCGACTTCGCGGCCGAGTGGAAGTGGGACGGCATCCGCGTCCAGCTCGCCAATGTCGGCGGGACTCGACGCCTCTACTCACGCAGCGGCGACGAGATATCCTCCGCCTTTCCCGAGATCATCGAGGCTGCCGATATCACCGGCGTCATCGATGGCGAGCTTCTGGTCGGCGGAACGATGCGCAGCAACCGCGCCACCGCGACATTCGCCGACCTGCAGCAAAGGCTGAACCGCAAGACCGTCAGTCGCAAGCTGATGGACGAGTTTCCGGCCTTCATCCGTGCCTACGATATTCTCTTTTCAGGCGAGCGCGATATCAGGCCCGAGCCCTTTCACCTCCGCCGCGAGGCGCTGTCGGCGCTGATCGAAGCGGCCTCGCCGCAGCATTTCGATCTCTCGCCGCTCGTCGGCTTTTCAAGCTGGAAGGAGCTTGACGAGCTGCGCTCCAACCCGCCCGATCCGGTGATCGAAGGCGTCATGCTGAAACGGCTGGATTCGCCCTATATGGCCGGACGGGCCAAGGGGCCCTGGTTCAAGTGGAAGCGGGCGCCCTTCAATATCGACGCCGTGCTGATGTATGCCCAGCGCGGCCATGGCAAGCGGTCCAGCTATTACTCCGATTTCACCTTCGGCGTCTGGGCGCAGGGTGAAGACGGGACGAGCCTCGTTCCCGTCGGCAAGGCCTATTTCGGCTTCACCGATGCCGAACTGGAGGTCCTCGACCGGTTCGTGCGCGACAATACGGTCGAACGCTTCGGCCCCGTGCGCGCGGTGCGCGCCGAACCCGACAGCGGCTTCGTCGTCGAGGTTGCCTTTGAAGGCCTCAACCGCTCCACGCGCCACAAATCCGGGGTCGCCATGCGCTTTCCGCGGATCGCACGCCTCAGACCCGACAAGCTGCCTCGCGATGCCGACAGGCTCGAAACACTGCAGGCGATGATCGGAACGCAACGCTGAAGCGCTTGCGACCACGCGTTACCGCAAGTTATTTCAGAAACCCCGAATGAAGGTTTGTTAAGGAGAGTCTGGAATTATCCGGGCTTGCTGCATGCCGTCCCCGCCCCCCTGTGGGCCACGTCCTGGAATTGCTCTTTTGAAGCCGCATCATGCCATGTCCCGTCTGTCGCGCTTTCTCACCCCCAGCTACCTTCCGGCCCTCATCGCGGCCGTTGTGGTAGTCGCCGCCGGGGTTCTCGCCGACAATCAGAACCGGATCGTTTCGGAGGCCCGGCTGCGCTCCGAGGTTGCCGACGCGCTCAACCCGATACGCTCGAGCCTCGAGAGCAGCGTCAACGGCAATATTCAGCTGGTCCGGGGCCTGATCGCCACGATCGAGACTGAACCCGACATGCAGCAGCAGCGCTTCGGAGAGCTCGCACGCAGCGTCTTCAGCGGCGGCTCGCAGCTTCGCAACATCGCCGCCGCGCCCGAACTGGTGGTCGCGATGGTCTACCCGCTGACGGGCAATGAGAAGGCGATCGGTCTCGATTACCGCGCGAACGACAAACAACGCAGTTCCGTCATGCGCGCAGTGGCATCCGGAGAGATGGTGCTCGCGGGCCCTGTCGACCTCGTGCAAGGCGGTCGCGGGCTGATCGGCCGCTTCCCCGTAACCACCGGTCCGGAAGGTGGCAGGCGCTTCTGGGGCGTTGTATCAGCGGTGATCGATGTCGATCGCCTTTATCGCGACAGTGGCCTTTCATCGCCGGCGCTCGACATCGACATCGCCATTGCCGGCCGCGACGGCACGGGGCGCGGCGGCCCGCATTTCTTCGGCGACCCGGCAATCTTCGAAAGCGCCCCTGTCGAGATGAGCGTATCCTTGCCCGGCGGTTCCTGGCGCATGGCCGCGATCCCCAAAGGCGGTTGGCCGACGACACCGCAGAATGCGTGGCAGGTCCGCTTCCTCATCATATTCGGCGGCCTGATGATCGTCGCTCCGATGATCGTCGCCGGCCGCCTCATGGCCGAGAGGCAGGCGAACTTTCGCGCATTGAGGCAGAGCAAGGATCAGCTTCAGGAGCTTTCGCACCGGCTGAGGATCGCGCTCGACACTTCGAAGATCGGCATATGGGAGCTCGACGTCGACAGCGGCACGCTCCTGTGGGACAGCCGCATGAAGGAGCTCTACGGCATCGGATCGTCGATGCGCGCGGTCTACGAGGACTGGCGGAACACGCTTCATCCCGACGATCTCGCCCGTGCCGAGGCGGAATTCGCCGAAACGCTCGCCACGGGCGGCGCATACAACACGGAATTCCGCATCCGCCTCCCGGGTGGGGAAGTCCGCCACGTCCGTGCAATCGGCTCGACCTATGCCGGAACGAACGGCAACAGGAAGATCGTCGGCGTCAACTGGGACGTGACGGCCGACGTGAAGACACGCGCGACGCTGTCGGAGGCCAAACGTCTCGCGGAAGCTCACAGTGCCGAGTTGGAGGCGGCACGCCATCGCATGGAATTCAACGCGCTGCACGATCCATTGACCGGTCTGCCCAATCGCCGCTTCCTGGACCAGATTCTCTTCGACCGCAGCCGGCGGGCCGACGCAAATGCGAAGATCAGCATCTTCCATATCGATCTCGACCGTTTCAAGCAGATCAACGACACGATGGGCCATGCAGCCGGAGACGAAATCCTGAAGCATGCGGCAAGCCTTTTGCGGGACAATGCACGCCAGGACGACTTCGTCGCCCGGATCGGCGGCGACGAGTTCGTCATCATTCGCGCAAGCGGCGGCGGCGACGAAGACGCGGCTCTGGCTTCCCGCGTGATCGAGGCGATGAGCGTTCCGGTGCGGTACGAAGATCAGGAATGCCGCATAGGCGTGAGCATCGGGATTGCCGCTCAAACCGATGCGACGGATGACCTTTCCCAGGTACTGGTCAACGCCGATATCGCCCTCTACGAGGCCAAGCGCCGGGGCCGCAACCGGCAAGAGACCTTTACGGGTGCGCTTAAGACCGCCGTGCTCCAGACGAAACAGACGGCCGACGAGATCCTGCGCGGTCTCGAGCAGAACGAATTCGTCGCGTATTTCCAGCCGCAGTTCTGTCCGAGCTCGCTCGACATCATCGGCGTCGAGGCACTCGCACGATGGGATCATCCCACCAAGGGGCTCCTCGGCCCGCACGCCTTTCTCAAGACGGCGGAGGACATCAATGTCGTCGCGGCGATCGATCAGAAGATTCTCGAACAGGCGCTCTTTCAGATCTATCGCTGGGAGGCAAACGGGATCTACGTGCCGAAGGTGTCGGTCAATCTCTCCTATCCGCGCCTGAGAGACGAGGGACTGATCGACCGGCTGGAGGAGCTTTCCATACCCGAGGGGCGGCTTTCCTTCGAACTGCTCGAATCGATTTCCTTCGACGAGAACGATGTGACGGTCATGTCCAACATCCGGCGCATCAAGGAACTCGGCATAGACATCGAGATCGACGACTTCGGTACCGGCTATGCCTCGATCCTGAGCCTGCTGAAGCTGACGCCACGCCGCCTGAAGATAGATCGGCAACTGGTGCTGCCTATTCTCGCCTCTCCGGCGGAGCGCCGGCTGGTGGCATCGATTATCGACATCGGCACATCGCTCGGGATCGAAGTGATCGCCGAAGGTGTCGAAACGCTCGAGCACGCCCGCATCCTCAAGGAAATGGAATGCCATGGTCTGCAGGGCTACGCCTTCGCCCGGCCGATGAACGCCAACGATCTTGCCACTTTCGTCTTCGAGCGGCGGTGGTGCGCCGCTTGACCGGGATCCGGACCCCGCTTTCAGAGGCGGACTGCACATACGCGGCATTTTCTTGCTGCTAAGGCTTGGCAGCCGTCCGGAAAATAGTCATAAAAACATATGCCTCCTGCCGCTGATGCGAACGCGCGGAACTCGTCCGCGTGACCCGTCCGGCGTCAGTCCTCGGGGGACCGAAGTCCCGACCTCCAATACACTCGGAAGGAGATAAACGATCGAATACGCGGAGAAATTGCTTTCTGTTTTCATTCTTGTCCCCTTCGCGGGAAGCCTCATTGCAATCTTCTTCCCGTCCGATCAGCGCGGTGCGATTTCCTGGTTCGCAGGTGCGATCGCGCTTGTCTGCTTCCTGGTGACCGCCGGCCTCTACCCCTACGTCGCCTCGGGCGGCGTCCTCCATTACCGGATCGACTGGGTTCCGCAACTCGGGCTGAACTTCACCCTCCGGATGGACGGCTTCGCCTGGCTGTTTTCGGCACTGATCACGGCGATCGGCGTTCTCGTCGTCCTTTATGCCCGCTACTATATGGCCGAGGAGGACCCGGTCCCGCGCTTTTTCGCGCTGTTCCTCGCCTTCATGGGATCGATGCTGGGCGTCGTTCTTTCCGGCAACCTCATTCTGCTCGCCGTCTTCTGGGAGCTGACCAGCATCGTCTCCTTCCTGCTGATCGGCTATTGGCACCATAACGCACACGCCCGCGACGGCGCCCGCATGGCGCTGACGATTACCGGCGTGGGCGGCCTCGCCATGTTCGTCGGCCTGATACTCATCGGCAAGATCGTCGGCAGCTACGAACTCGACGCGGTTCTCGCCTCGGGCGACGCGATCCGCAACCATCCGCTCTATGGCACGGTACTTGTCCTCGTCCTGCTCGGGGCGTTGACGAAGAGCGCCCAGTTCCCCTTCCATTTCTGGCTGCCGCACGCGATGGCGGCCCCGACGCCGGTTTCGGCCTATCTGCATTCGGCGACGATGGTGAAGGCCGGCGTCTTCCTGCTCGTGCGGTTCTGGCCGGTGATGGCCGGCACGGATGCTTGGTTCTGGATCGTGGGCCTTGCGGGCCTCACAACGCTCCTGCTCGGCGCCTATTTCGCGATTTTTCAGCAGGATCTGAAAGGACTCCTCGCCTATTCGACGATCAGTCATCTCGGGCTCATCACCGTTCTCCTGAGCCTCGGCAGTCCGCTGGCGGCCGTCGCCGCGGTCTTTCATATCGTCAACCACGCGACCTTCAAGGCCTCCCTCTTCATGGCGGCCGGCATCATCGACCACGAAAGCGGCACCCGCGACATGCGCAGGCTGAGCGGGCTTTTCCACTTCATGCCGATCACCGCGACGCTCGCCATGGTGGCGAGTGCCGCCATGGCCGGCGTGCCGCTGCTCAACGGATTTCTCTCCAAGGAGATGTTCTTCGCCGAGGCGATCGAGACGCATCTCGTCAACCCGCTCGACACGGCTACGCCCTATGTGGCGACGATCGCGGGCATGTTTGCAGTCACCTATTCCCTCCGCTTCATCCACGGCGTCTTCTTCGGCCGGCCACCGGCGGACCTCCCGAGAAAACCACATGAGCCACCCCGCTGGATGCGGGCGCCGGTCGACTTCCTCGTTCTTGCCTGTCTGGTCGTCGGTATTATTCCCGCCCAGACGATCGGTCCCTTCCTTCACACGGCCGTTCTCTCGGTCCTGCGCGAGGGAACGCCCGATTACAGCCTTTCGGTCTGGCACGGCTGGAACATTCCGCTGATCATGAGCTTCGTCGCGCTTTCGGGCGGCATCGGCCTTTACTTCCTGATGCGCTCCTATCTGGCGACGGCCGTCGAGGGTCCGCCGGTCTTCCGCCTGCTCCAGGGGCAGCGCATTTTCGAGCGCGTGCTGGTAACGCTTTCCTGGAAGTGGGCCCGATGGCTCGAACAGCGGCTCGGCACGCGTCGCCTCCAGCCGCAGATGCGTCTCCTCGTCTTTCTGGCGCTTGCGGCAGGGGCATCGCCGCTTCTTCTCGGCAATTTCGAACTGCCGCCGCTCGTGATCCGCGGCATCGATCCCGCCTTTGCCCTGCTTTGGGCGATAGGCATCGCCTGCGCCATCGGCTCCGCCTATCAGGCGAAATTCCACCGTCTCGCCTCGCTGGTCCTCCTCGGCGGAGCAGGGCTCGTCACCTGCATCACCTTCGTCTGGCTTTCCGCACCCGATCTTGCGGTCACGCAGCTCCTCGTGGAGATCGTCACCACCGTGCTCATTCTGCTCGGATTGCGCTGGCTTCCGAAGCGCATCGAGGAGCCGATGGCGGCGGAGGACATCTCGATCAGGGTCCGCCTGAGACGCTTGCGCGACCTGCTGCTGGCGATCGGCGCCGGCGGGGGAATGATGCTCATCGCCTACACGGTGATGACGCGGCCCCTCCCCGAAACCATTGCCAGCTATTTTCTCGAGCGCGCCTATCGGGAGGGCGGCGGCACAAATGTCGTCAACGTCATCCTCGTCGATTTCCGCGGCTTCGATACGCTTGGCGAGATCGCCGTGCTCTGCATCGTCGCGCTCACGGTCTTCGCGCTTCTCCTGCGCTTCCGCCCCCAGTCCGACAGCCTGGAGACGCCGGAGCAGCAAAGGGTGCAGAACGCCTTCGACGACGATCATCCCGACCGCGCCGCCGGCGACAGCGTCGCCGAATATCTCTTCATCCCGGCAGTGATCATGCGCTGGATGTTTCCGGTCACAGGAATGCTCGCGGCCTTTCTCTTCCTGCGCGGACATGATCTGCCGGGGGCGGCTTTGCCGCCGGCATCGCCATGTCGATCGGCTTTATCCTGCAATATATGTCCGGCGGAACCCGCTGGGTCGAGGAACGGCTCCGCATCCATCCGCTTCGCTGGATGAGCATCGGCCTGCTGGTCGCGACGGCCACGGGCGTCGGGTCCTGGTTCTTCGGCTATCCCTTCCTCACCTCCCACGCGCAATATGCAAGCCTGCCGGTCGTCGGCAAGTTTCCGCTCGCAAGCGCGATCCTCTTCGACCTCGGCGTCTTCTCGCTGGTGCTCGGCGCCACCGTTCTCATCCTCATCGCGCTGGCGCACCAGTCGGTCCGTGCGCCGCGTGCGCATGCGAAGGCCGCACGCTCGGACAAGGAGGCGGCACGCTAATGGAACTCATTCTTTCGGCCGGGATCGGCACGCTGACCGCATCGGGCGTCTATCTTCTCCTGAGGCCGCGAACATACCAGGTGATCATCGGGCTTTCGCTGCTCTCCTTCGCCGTCAATCTCTTCATCTTCGGCATGGGCCGGTTGCGGGTGAACGGCCCTCCGATCCTCGATCCCGGCGGCGTCGGCGATCTCGCCCGCTATACCGACCCGGTGCCGCAGGCACTGGTGCTGACGGCGATCGTCATCGGCTTCGCCATGACCGCACTTTTCCTCGTGGTGCTGCTCGCCTCCCGCGGCTTCACCGGAACCGACCATGTGGACGGAAGGGAGCAGCGCGGTGACTGATTGGCTCGATCATCTTCTCATCCTGCCGATCCTCCTGCCGCTTGCCGTGGCTGCGGTGCTGATCCCGATCAACGAGCGCGACCGCACATTGAAGGGGGCCATCGGCTTCGCGTCCACGCTCGTCGTCTTCATCCTCTCGATGATCCTCATGCGACTTGCCGCGGCCGGCACCGGCAGCCTGCCCGGATCAGGGGTCTATCAGCTCGGCAATTGGCCCGCCCCCTTCGGGATCGTCCTCGTGCTCGACCGCCTGTCGGCCCTGATGCTGTGCCTGACGAGCGGCCTTGCACTCGCCGCGCAGGCCTATTCCATGGCGCGGTGGCACACGGCCGGGCATCACTTCCATTCGCTTTTCCAGCTTCTCGTAGCCGGTCTCAACGGCGCCTTTCTCACGGGCGACCTCTTCAATCTCTTCGTCTTTTTCGAAATGATGCTGGCCGCCTCCTACGGCCTGCTCCTGCACGGCTCCGGTCCGCTGCGCGTGAAGGCGGGGCTGCATTATATCGCCGTCAACCTCGCCGCCTCGGCGCTGTTCCTGATCGGCGTCAGCCTGATCTACGGCGCCGCCGGCACGCTCAACATGGCCGACCTCGCGACGAAGCTCGCAGCCCTCGAACCGAGAAGCAGAACACTCGTCGAAATGGGCTCGGCCATCCTCGGCGTCGCCTTTCTCGTCAAGGCGGGCATGTGGCCGCTCAGCTTCTGGCTGCCCACGGCCTATGCCGCGGCGACGCCGCCGGTCGCAGGCGTCTTCGCGGTCCTGACCAAAGTCGGCATCTACGTCATCATCCGCCTGCATCTGCTCGTCTTCGGCACCGCGGCGGGCACATCGTCCGGTTTCGGCCAGGACTGGCTCGTCACCGGGGAATGCTGACGATCGCCTTCGGCGGTATCGGCGTGCTCGCCTCGCAGGCGATGGGCCGTCTTGCGGGCTACTCCGTTCTCGTATCCTCGGGGACCCTGCTCGCCGCGGTCGGCCTCGGCCACGACGGAATGCTCGCCGGCGCACTCTTCTATCTGGTCAGCTCGACACTGACGATCGGGGCCTTCTTCCTGTTGATCGAGCTCGTCGAACGCGGCCGGGACGCCGGCGCCGACGTTCTGGCCGTGACGATGGAAGCCTATGGCGATTTTGACGAGGACGAGGAGGAGGAAGAGGTCGGCGTCGCCATCCCCGGCACGATGGCCGTTCTCGGCCTCTGCTTCTGCCTCTGTGCCCTGCTGCTCGCCGGCCTGCCGCCTTTCTCCGGCTTCATCGCCAAATTCGCGCTCATCAGCGGCCTCTTCGACATGCCGGGCGCCGAGCTCGCGACCGCGATATCCGCCGCCGACTGGACCTATGTCACTCTCCTCATCCTGTCCGGGCTCGCTGCCATGATCGCGATGAACCGCATCGGCATCCGAACGTTCTGGGCGTCGATCGAGGGTACGATCCCGCGGGTCGTGGTGATCGAGATCACGCCGGTCGTCGTCCTGCTCGCAGCCTGCATCTTCCTGAGCCTGCAGGCGGGGCCCGCGATGCGCTACATGCAGGCGACGGCTGACGATCTGCTCGCGCCCCTCACCCACAGCGAGCGCGTGCTTTCGGCGCCGCGGGCCGGGAGCCAGTAGCGATGCGTACCTGGTTCCCCTACCCGCTGCTCTCGATCGCGCTCCTCCTCATGTGGCTGCTTCTGAGCCAGTCCGTGGCGCCGGGCTCAATCGTCCTCGGCCTGGTGGTCAGCACGGCTCTCGCATGGGTGACGCTCAACCTGCAGCCCGCCCGCTCGCGTCTCCACCGCTGGAGCCGGATCGCCGGATTCATCCTGCGCGTCGTCGGCGACGTCATCCGCTCCAATATCGCCGTCACGCTCATCATCCTGCGCGCAGGCAGGCGTCCGGTGAATGCGGGCTTCATGACGGTCAGCCTCGATCTCGCCGACGAGAACGCCCTGGCGCTGCTCGCCTGCGTCGTCACGGCGACGCCGGGCACCGCGTGGCTCGAATATGACCGTCGCCGGAAGATCCTGCTCTTCCACGTGCTCGACATCGACAACGAGGGCCTGTGGCGGAAAACGATCACGCGCTATGCGGCCGATTTGAAGGAGATATTCGAATGATGGAGCTTGCCGTCGTCTGGTCCGTGCTCGTCGCACAGACCATGCTTGCGCTGGCCATGGCCTTCGCGCTCTACCGCATGGCCAGAGGACCGAGGGCCCAGGACCGCATTCTCGGTCTCGACACGCTCTACATCAATGCGATGCTGATGCTCATCACCTTCGGTATCCGTACGGCGAATACGGTCTATTTCGAAACGGCGCTGATCATCGCAGTGATCGGCTTCGCCTCGTCCATCGCGTTGGCAAAATTCCTGATGCGCGGCGAGGTGATCGAATGAGCCATCTGACCGACCTTCCGCCATGGGCGGCGCTGCTCGTCTGCGGCCTGATGCTTATCGGCGCCGCGACCACCCTGATAGGATCGCTCGGGCTCCTGCGCCTGCCCGATTTCTACGCGCGCCTGCACGCCCCGACGATCGCGACCAGCGGCGGCACCATCCTCCTCTGCCTCGCGTCGATCCTCTGCTTCGCCGTCCTGCAGAGCCGCTGGGTGTTCCACGAAGTCCTCATCATCTTCTTCGTGACGGTGACGACGCCCGTGACCCTGATGCTGCTTGGCCAGGCGACCCTGTACCGCGACCGCTTCGAGGAACGGCAGGGCGTGCCGCCCAAGCAGAAACCCGCACCGGGTGAAGAATAGCTACTCGCCCGCCTGACGAAGCGCCTCCCGCGTCTCATCCAGGTGAAGCGCAAAACCGGACGCAGTCTGGTCTTCCAGTCCGGGGCGGAGCTGCATGCTTGGAATGAGATAGTCTCCGCCATTTTGCTGCCTATATGGAATGGGTGAGATGGTCCCGATCGTCCGCATCCTTTCCCGAAGACCCTCAGCGGCCTCAGTGAATCCGGCTTCGTCGAGGCGATCGGCGCGATAAGCCACGAAGGGAGGAAGCACGTCGTAGCCGGGATAATAGAGGATGCCGTGATTGATCGGGAACAGAAGGTCGTCGATCGGTCCGTTCACCCCGCGGGCCGAATAGTGCTCTTCCCAACCCCCGGCGGTGACGATCAGCATCGCGCGTTTGCCTGCCAGGCTGCCTTCGCCATAGCGGTCGCCCCAGCGCTTGTCGCTATGCTCGCCGACGCCATAGGCGAAACCGTAGGCGAACACCCGATCGACCCAGCCCTTGAGAATGGCAGGCATGGAAAACCACCAGAGCGGGAATTGGAGGATCAGAACGTCGGCCCACAGCAGCTTGTCGATCTCCCCCTTACATCTTCCGTCAAAGCACCGGTTTCGAAGGCTTTCTTGGACGCCGCGACCGGCACCAGCCGCGCATCCGGCGGCAAAAGGGGGAAATCGGCGTGACCGACTTCGGACTTCCAGCCGTCGGCATAGAGGTCAGAGATCCGCACTTCGTGACCTTGGTTCATGAGCTCCTCGACCGCGACGTCGCGGAGCGCTCCGTTGAGCGAACGCGATTCAGGGTGGGCAAAGACGAGCAGAATTTTCATGGATCATTCTCCTGATGGTAGGTCGCCTCACTGTAGCCGGAGCATCAATATTCCACTATATGTCTGGAATGGATATGATTGAGCCATATAATGGATAAATCAGACGTCACCCTCGAACGGATACGCACCTTCGTTCGCGTCTCGGAACGGGGCAGCTTGTCGGCAGTGGCGCGAGAACTCGGCATCGGCCAATCCACCGTGACGCGGCATCTGCGCGAACTCGAGGAGGCCGTCGGCGCGCCTTTGCTGAGCAGGACCACCCGGCGCGTCACGATGACCGACGAAGGCAGCCGCTACTATGCTCGAAGCGTCGAGATCCTGCGCCTGGTGGAACAGGCCAGCGACGAGGTGCGCGTTACGCGCGGCGCCCACGCCGGCACGATCCGCATCTCCTGCACGGCGGCTTTCGGTGTGCTGCATGTAAGCCGGCTTATCTTCGAATTTCAGGACGCCTATCCGGATATCGGCGTCGATTTGAGCCTTACCGATGAGCGGATCGACCTCGTGCGGGAGGGAATTGATGTGGCGCTCCGCCTGGGGCCTCTTACCGACAGTTCGATGCGGATGAAGGCGCTTGGCCAAAGCCGACGGCTGCTGGTGGCAGCGCCGGCCTACCTGGCGAAGCGAGGAAGACCGGCCACTCCACAGGAGCTCATCGGGCACGAAGGCATCCGGATGTCGAATGTGGCAGGCAGCGAAACCCTCGCCCTGCAGGGGCGGGATGGCAGGTACCACGCCGTTCCCTTCGGCGGTCGCTTGAGAGTGGACCATGGCCTCGCCGCACGCGAAGCGCTCGTCTCCGGACGCGGCATCGCGCCTGCGCATCGATGGCTTGTCGGCGATCTTCTGGAGGCGGGAAGGATCGAGGTCGTGCTGCCCGACTATTCGCTTCCTTCCGTGCCGCTCAACATGCTGGTCGTACCGGAACGCGCCGGCATCTCCCGGGTCCGCCTTCTCATCGACTTCCTCGCAAATGAGATCGGCAAGCTTCCGGGAATGGACCGTTCGCCGAACGGGCAATGATCAGCCGGCGCTTTTCTGCGGCGCCGCGTGTCTTATCAGGAAAGCTCGCTATAGCACTTTGAACGATGCCCGCCCGTTCAATCGCGCCCGCGGAAGCGGCGCTGATAGGCCGGGTCGTAGAGCGAGCTTTCGCGGAAATCCGATGCCTCCAGGCCCGGTCCGACGAAGATCAGCGCGGTGCGTTCGATCGGGTCCGCCGCGACCCTGGCTGCGATATCGCCGAGCGTGCCGCGGACGACGCGTTCGTCCGGCCAGGAGGCCTTGGCCACGATCGCGACCGGGCAGTCGGCGCCGTAAAGCGGCGTCAGCTCCTCGACCACCTGACCGAGCGCGTGAATCGCAAGATGGATCGCAAGCGTCGAACCGGTGGCGCCGAAGGCGGCGAGCGTCTCGCTGTTCGGCATCGGCGAGGCACGACCAGAGACGCGGGTCAGCACCAGACTCTGCGCGACCGCCGGGATCGTCAGCTCGCGGCCGAGCGTCGCGGCAGCGGCAGCGAAGGCGGGGACGCCCGGGGTCATCGTGTAGGCGATCCCATTCTTCTCCAGCCGGCGGATCTGTTCTGCCACCGCGCTCCAGACGGAGAGATCGCCGGAATGCAGCCGGGCGACATCGTCGCCGGCTTCGGCGGCGCGGACATATTCCGCCTCGATCTCGTCAAGCGACATCGGCGCCGTATCGATAATGCGAGCGCCCGGCGGGCAATATTGCAAGAGCTCGGGCGATACGATCGAACCGGCGTAGAGGCAGACGGGGCAGCGGCCGATCAGGTCCCTGCCCCTGATCGTGATGAGGTCTGCCGCGCCCGGGCCTGCGCCGATGAAATGAACCGTCATGATCTGTCCTCTCGAAAAAAGCATGGCTCGTAGATCGGCTCACGCCTTGATCCACGACCATTGCGTGACCGGCATCGCCGGCCGCCAGCCCGTCATGGCGCCGACGGGCGAGGCCCGGGCGATGTCGATGCGGATCAGCGAGCCGCCGAACCGCGCGTGTCGGGCGAGCAGCACCGCTTCCATCTCCGTCGTCACGGCATTGGCGACGAGACGTCCGCCGGGCGCGAGTGCCGCAACCGCCGCCTCCATTACCCCGGGCTTGCTGCCGCCGCCGCCGATGAAGATCGCGTCCGGCTGCGGAAGGCCGCGCAGCGCCTCCGGCGCCTGCCCTTCGGCGACCACAAGCCCCGGAACGCCGAAGCGGGCGGCGTTGCGGCCGATCCGCGCAGCCCGTTCGGACGACGCCTCTATGGCGACGGCGCGCATCGCCGGATCGGCAAGCATCCATTCGATCGCGATCGAGCCTGAGCCGGCGCCGATGTCCCAGAGGAGTTCGCCCTTGCGCGGCGCGAGCGCCGAGAGCGTCAGCGCCCGCACCTCCCGCTTGGTGATCTGGCCGTCATGCTCGAAAAACCGATCGTCCAGGCCGCTGGCAAGCGTCAGAACGCGTGCATCGGCATCGGCCACCACCTCAAGTGCGCAGACGTTCAGAGCGTCGAGGTCCTCCATCGCGAAGCCGGAAGCGAGGTGGCGGGAGACACGCTCGCTTGCGCCGCCGAGCGCTTCGAGAACCGTAAGCCGTGACTGACCGAATCCGCTTTCTGCAAGCAGCCCGGCAAGCGCCTTCGGCCCGTTCTCGTCCGAGGTCAGCGCCAGAACGCGCGCGCCCGGCTGAAGATGCGGCCGTATGAGATCGAGCGGACGGCCGTGCAGCGAAACGGTCGCGACCTCCTGCAGCGGCCAGCCTAGCCGGGAAGCGGCGAGGCTGAAGGCGGACGGCGCGGGGATGGTGCGCATTTCCGCGGCATCGACGCGGCGCGCCAGCGTGGCGCCGACGCCGTAAAGAAACGGATCGCCGGAGGCGAGCACAACGACAGGGCTGCCGCGCCGGGCGACGATCGCCTCCACCGATTTTTCAAAGGGGCTCTGCCAGCTATGGCGTTCGCCGCCGATCAGCGGCGCGGCGAGTTCCAAATGGCGGGCCCCGCCGAAGACGACGGGAGCTGCCTTTATCAGGCGCTTGGCCTCGTCGCCGAGACCGGCTACACCGTCTTCTCCGATACCGATCACGATGAGCCAGGGAGCGACGATGGCCGAGCCACTGTTCGACATGTCAGCCACGGGCAGACCTCGCATTCTGATCCTGGGTGGAACGACCGAGGCGCGGCAGCTCGCAGAGCGCCTGGTCTGCGAACGGCATTACGATGCGGCGATCTCGCTTGCCGGCCGTACCGCCGATCCCCGCCCGCAGCCGCTTCCGACGCGCATCGGCGGCTTCGGCGGCGCCGAAGGGCTTGCCGCCTTTCTGCGCGAACGAAAGATCGCCCTGCTGATCGATGCGACGCACCCCTTCGCCGCCCGCATCTCGCTCAACGCCGCCGCAGCGGCCAAGATGACCGGAACGCCGCTCCTTGCGCTCCGCCGCCCCGCCTGGGCGGCAGAGCCCGGCGATCGATGGACCTGCGTCGGAAGCGTCGCGGAAGCGGTGTCCGCGTTGGGCGAGGAGCCGCGCCGCGTCTTGCTGGCAATCGGCCGGCAGGAGGCTTACCATTTCGAGAAGGCGCCGCAGCACAGCTACGTCGTGCGCAGCGTCGATCCGGTGATGCCGCCGCTCGATCTGCCGGATGTCACCGCCATCCTCGCCTCCGGCCCCTTTGCGCAGACCGACGAAACAGAACTGCTCGAACGCCACGGGATCGACGTCATCGTCGCCAAGAACAGCGGCGGTGCGGCCACCTACGGCAAGATAGCGGCGGCGCGTCACCTCGGGATCGAGGTGGTGATGGTCGAGCGCCACAAGCCTGCCGACGTTCAATCGGTCGGCGACTGCGACGAGGCGCTCGAACGCATCCGTCAATGGCTTTCTCCGGTGAAGGACCGCGGCGTGTAGACGAGGTCGTGCTTACCCTCGCGGGCGATGGTGCGCGTCTCCGGCGAACCGATGATCACGCAGGTCGCCATGTCGGCGCGGTCGGGGTCGGCCTCACCGAGCGGCATGACCGCGATGCGCTCGTCCGCCCGGCCGGCGGCGCGGCCGAAGATAACCGGAACGCGGGCCGGCAGCACCTGCCGAAGAACCTCGAAGGCCTCGCCGAGCTGCCAAGGACGCGCCTTGCTGATCGGATTGTAGAGCGCGATGACGAGCCCCGCTTCGGCGGCAAGCCTCAGTCGTCTGGTGATGACATCCCACGGCTTCAGGTTGTCGGAAAGCGACATGGCGCAGAAATCGTGTCCGAGTGGTGCCCCGATCCGGGCTGCGACCGCGAGCATCGCGGTGACGCCGGGCGTGATCGTGAGATCGACCTCACGCCATTCCTGCGGCCCCTTGTCGATCGCCTCGCAGACGGCGGCCGCCATCGCGAAGATGCCGGGATCGCCGCCGGAGACGACGCAGACATCCGCCCCGGCTGCGGCGCGCGCGAGTGCTGCCCGGGCACGGTCCAGTTCCTCGCGATTGTCCGAAGCGATGCGCCGTTGATCCGCCCGAAGATGCAGGCGATCTAGATAGGGGCCGTAGCCGAAGAACTCGGTCGCGACCGCAATCGCATCCTCGGCCTCGGGCGTCATTTGCGCCGGATTGCCGGGGCCGGTGCCGACGATGAAGAGCTTTCCGGTCATGCGCTGCCCTCCGATCCGGGCCTTTCCTTCCGGCCGGGCCTGTCCTTCCAGCCAGGGACGAGCACCAGCGAGAAATAGGGCGCCTCGTCGTCCGGCTTCTCGCCGAGCGGAACCATCGCCGCATTCCTCATGGTGCCGCGCTCGACATAGACGGCCGCCTCGAGCCGGCCTGCCGCCGCCAGCGCCCGGCGGATCTTTGGCAGGTTGCGGCCGACCTTCATGATGACCGCGGCTTGCGTGTCGGCGAGGCGGCGCTGAAGCTCGCCCTCGCTCATCGTGCCGGGGAGAACCGAGAGCACGTCGTCGCCCTGCACCAGCGGCAGCCCCGCCAGCGACCAGCAGCCCGACATTGCGGTGATGCCCGGAATGACCTCGGCCGGGAAGCGGCCGGCAAGCCGCACATGAAGGTGCATGTAGGAACCGTAGAAAAGCGGATCGCCCTCGCTCAGCACCGCGACCGTCCGTCCGGCGAGGAGATGCGCCGCGACGACCTCGGCCGAGGCGTCGTAGAAATCGGTGATCTGGCGCTTATAGGCGTCGTGATCCTTGTCGATCTCGGTCGTTACCGGGTAGTAGAGCGGCAATTCGGTCATGTCCGGCTTCAAAAGACCTTCCACCACCGCGCGGCCGTTGCCGTTGCGTCCGGCCTTGGCGAAATAGGCGACGACATCCGCTTCGCCGAGTGCCCGGACGGCCTTTACGGTCAGGAGTTCAGGATCGCCGGGACCCGTTCCGACGCCGATAAGACGGCCTGATTCCACGCCGCTCACAGGCCCGGCCTCGCAAGAGAATTCAGCGCGGCGGCGGTCATCGCACTGCCGCCCAAACGGCCGCGAACGATCGCAAAGGGAACGCCATAGGAATTTTCGGCAAGCGCGTCCTTCGATTCGGCCGCACCGACGAAACCGACGGGCATTCCGAGGATCGCCGCCGGCTTCGGCGCGCCGTCGCGCAGCATTTCGAGCAGATAGAAGAGCGCTGTCGGCGCATTGCCGATCGCAACCACGGAGCCAGCCATCCGCTCGCCCCAGAGCTTCAGCGCCGCTGCGGAACGCGTATTGCCGATCTCGGTGGCGATCTCCGCGGTACGCGCATCGCGAAGCGTGCAGATCACCTCGTTGCCGGCGGGCAGCCGGGCGCGCGTCACGCCATGGGCGACCATTTCGGCGTCGCAGAAGATCGGCGCGCCGTCTTTCAGCGCCGCGCGCGCGGCGGAGACGAAGCCGGGCGAGAACACGAATTGTCGCACCGCCTCGACCGATCCGCAGGCATGAACCATGCGTATGGCGAGATCGGCTTCTTCTTCCGAAAATCCGGAAAGGTCGGCTTCCGCGCGGATGATCGCGAAGGAACGCTCATAGATGGCGTTGCCATCGCGGATGTAATCGTAATCAGGCATTTCTATCCCTGTTCAAACGCGGCGGCGATGCGCGCGGTCCCGAGCCGTGTAAGACAGGACAGCGCCGATTCGCCAGCGTCTTTGTTTTCCCGCACGAGCGCGTTCAGCGCGCCGAACGCAGATCCTATTCCGTTTTCATCCCTGTAGGCACTCGACGCGACGGAAGCAGTGCCATTTACGACAAGCGCATATCCTGATGGCGCACCGACGAGCGTCAGCGGCGACGCCGTGGGTCTGGCGCAACCCTTGGGACAGCCGGAGAGATGCACCGTCACCGAACCGTCGAGGAGATCCGGCGCGGATTCGACCAACAGCCTCGCCGTCGCCTTTGTGTCCATGCGCGCCGAGGCGCAGGCGAGGCCCGCGCAAGTGGCTATGTGATTGCGCGGATCGTCGGAGGCGACCAGAAAACCGTGCGAGCAGGCAAGTCGTTGCACGACGGCCGCCGTTTCGCCCGAGAGACCGAGGACGAACAGACCGCGCGGGGGTGCCAAGCGTATCTCGTTTGCGCCGAGTTCCTCCGCCTGTCGGAGGAATGCGACGAGACTGCCCGCATCGGTTTGCGCGAAGGCCAGGCCGACGCCGAGCACGGTGCCGGCACTGCCGAAGTGGTGGATGCCCGCCGGTGGCGGCGAAAAAGCGGGACCGTCCGCGCGCGGCAGGGCATCGCCGGCCGCCGCGCGCTGCCGAAGAAGATCGGCATCAAGGTCGCGGGCCCGGCTAGCGGGGCCGAGTGCAGCGAGATCTCCCAGGATTTCGAGAACGATAGGGACGATTTCGTTCGATTCCAAGAGCGCGACGGGCTTTGCCGAGCGCGCCGTCCCGCCGAGCGAAAGCAGCCATCGCACGCCGTCCTCATGCTCGAACGCAGAGACACGCAGGTCGGCGGTCAGGCTTCCCAGGTGGAAGCGGCCGCCTCCATCCACGACGATCGAAAGTTTCGGCGCGAGCCTGAGCGCCTCACCCGCGCCGGAGATCGCCATGCGCAGCGCGCGGGCGAGCGGGCGAGGATCGGCGATTTCGTCCGGGTCGAATCCGGCAAGCGGCGGCGTCTCGATCGCCACCCCTTCGGCAATGGCTATCTCCGCCGCCCCGATCGCTTCGGCGAGCGCCGGAACGCTTTCCGGCGTCAGGCCGCGGATCTGCAGGTTGCCGCGTGCCGTGACCTCAATGATCCCGCTGCCGCATGTCGCAGCCGCACCGGCAATCGCCCTCATCTCGGCCGGCGTGAGGCCGTCGCCTGCCGGTCGCAGCCGCACGAGCAGGCCGTCCCCGGTCTGCATCGGCGCCGCCAGCGAAGGACAGCTCCCGCGGCGCATCGATGCGCCGGTCGCAGATCGGTCGGCTCGTGGAGCGGCGCAGCTTTTCATTCGTCTCGGTAATCCTTCGGTTTCTGCGAGCCAACCCGGCACGCCTGATCGATCGAGCCTATATCACAGGGCGAACGTCGAGAGAGATCAAAGATCTGCCGCCGAGAGCAGGGGCAACGCCCGATTACTCTTCGAAATCGGCGCCCTTGCGCAGCAGATAAATATCCATGATCCAGCCCATCCGCTCGCGCGACGCGGCCCGCGCTTCGAGAATCCGCTCTTTCACCTCGGCGAGGCGCCCTGAAATGACGATCTCGTCGGGCGTGCCGAGATAGGCCCCCCAATAGATCTCGGCGTCCGGATCCTCGATCTTCCGGAACGCCTGCTCGCCGTCGAGCATGACGACGGCCGTCTCGCTTTTGTGCGGAAAACTTTCGGCGAGCCGCCGGCCAGTGGTGATTTCCACCGGCTTGCCGACGAGGTTCAACGGGATGCGATGGCTGGCACAGAGCGCCTGCAGGCTGGTAATGCCCGGAATGACGTCGTAGCCGAAGGCCACCCGGCCGTGCGACTTCACGCGTTCCACGATGCGGATCGTGCTGTCATAGAGCATCGGATCGCCCCAGACGAGGAAGGCGCCGGTCTGGCCTTCCGCAAGCTCGCTCTCCAGCAGCGCCTCGTAGGCGGCGGCGATGCCCGCATGCCACTCGTCCACGCTTTCCACGTAGCTGCGGCCTTCGGTACGGCGGACGGGCACCGCGAATTCGACGGTGCGGCTGCCGGCCCGCGTCACGTAACGGGCGCATATCGCGCGGCGCAGCTCGGCCAGCTCGGTCTTTTTCTCCCCTTTGGTGGGGATGAAGAGCACATCGGCCCGATTCAGCGCATTGATCGCCTGAACCGTCATGTGCTCGGGGTTGCCGGCACCGATACCGATGATCAGGACGTGTCGCATGCCGTCTCCCATTGCGCCACCCGCATAGTCGGGCAATCCCACCCGCATAATCGCGTCAGTCACACCCGCATAATCGGGCCAGTCCCGCCCGCATTATCGGGCCAGTCTTTGACGGATCGCCGCGGCAGGTGCAAGGCCCATTCGCGACGGCAAGCGCTACGGCCGCGTCAGCAGTTCGGCGCCAGTTGCCGCTCGACGGCCAAAGGGGGATCTTCCGGCAACCGCCAATCGATCGGATCCAGCCCCTTGGACGTCAAAAACGCATTCGCCTTGGAGAAATGCCGGCAGCCGAAGAACCCCGCATGGGCCGATAAGGGTGACGGATGCGGTGCGGTGAGCACGAGATGACGCGAACGATCGACAAAAGCGGCCTTGCATTGCGCGTAAGAGCCCCAGAGCATGAAGACGACGGGCTGCGCCTGCTCGTTGACCGCCCGGATTACGGCGTCGGTGAAGCGCTCCCAACCCTTGCCCTGATGCGAGGCCGCGCGGCCGCGTTCGACCGTCAGCACGCTGTTCAGAAGCAGCACGCCCTGGCGCGCCCAGCTTTCGAGGAAGCCGTGGCGCGCCGGCGGAATGCCGAGGTCTTCCTGCAATTCCTTGTAGATGTTGACGAGGGAGGGCGGCGTGCGCACGCCCGGACGAACGCTGAAGCAGAGCCCATGCGCCTGCCCGTCGCCATGATAGGGGTCCTGGCCGAGGATGACGACGCGTACCCTGTCGAGCGGGGTCAGATCGAGCGCACGGAAATATTCGACGCCCCTCGGAAAAATCTGCCGACCCTGCTGCTTCTCCTCCAGCAGGAACCGCTTGAGCTCGGCCATGTAACCGTGGCGGAATTCCCCGCCCAGAACGGCTTTCCAGCTTTCTTCCAGCCTGATCGTCGCGTCCATGTGGATCGTCCACCTCCTTGGGTCTCGTTCCGGAATTTAGACGCATGAGCGTCTATCGCAAGCGCTCGCGTCGTCTCCGCCCCATCGGTTCACCGATTTTGACTACAGCGCAACGGCCGCATTGTATTTCCACGAATATAGCGGTAACCAAAATACCGGAGCGCTATATCTTGGAAAATATCACGAACCGGGAGACTTGGGTGTGACAACGAGAAGAGATTGGCTCAAGGGCGTGTCACTGGTGCTCGGCGTGGTTCTGGCGGGAACGACCTTTGCACCGGCTCAGGCGGCGGAGAAGGTCACCGTGTTCGCCGCGGCGAGTCTCAAGAATGCGCTCGATGCGATCAACGGCGAATGGCTCAAACAGACCGGCAAGGAAGCCACCGTTTCCTATGCGGCGAGTTCGGCGCTGGCGAAACAGATCGAACAGGGCGCGCCCGCCGATGTGTTCATCTCGGCCGACCTCGCCTGGATGGATTACCTCGCAGACAAGAAGCTGATCAAGGCCGGCACGCGCTCCAACCTGCTCGGCAATCGTATCGTCCTCGTCTCCGGCAAGTCGGATGCCCGGGCTGTCGAGATCGAGCCGGGTCTCGACCTTGCCGGTCTTCTCGGCGACGGACGATTGGCCATGGGAGCCGTGGAATCCGTCCCCGCCGGCAAGTATGGCAAGGCCGCGCTGGAAAAGCTCGGGCTGTGGCCGAACGTTGCCGGAAAGGTCGCCGGCGCCGAAAGCGTGCGCGCCGCCCTCCTCCTCGTGTCACGTGGCGAGGCGCCCTACGGCATCGTCTACCGAACCGACGCTGCAGCGGACGCCAATGTGAAAGTGGTCGGCACCTTCCCCGAGGACAGCCACCCCCCAATTGTCTACCCGATCGCGATCACCGCGGACAGCAGGAACGCCGATGCCGCCGCCTACCTCGAATTCGTCCGCTCGCCGAAGGCGGCGGCGCTTTTCCAGGCCGAGGGCTTCACCGTTCTGGAATAGAACTTGCCGAATGATTGCACGACACGGCGCGTCAGGAACGGGAGTACGAGCTTGGACTGGATGGCATTGAGCGACGCGGAGTGGACGGCCGTCCGCCTGAGCCTGCGGGTCGCCACCGTTGCGATGCTTGCGAGCTTGCCGCCGGCGCTCCTTGTCTCGATGATACTTGCGCGCGGCCGCTTCTGGGGCAAGTCGCTCCTGAACGGCCTCGTCCATATGCCGCTGATCCTGCCGCCGGTCGTCACGGGCTTCGCTCTGCTGCTCCTTTTCGGCCGGCGCGGCCCGATCGGTGCATTTCTCGCTGAGAATTTCGGGCTGGTCTTTTCGTTTCGCTGGACGGGAGCGGCACTCGCCTGCGCGGTGATGGGCTTTCCATTGATGGTCCGCAGCATCCGGCTGTCTATCGAAGCAGTCGACCGCAAGCTCGAAGAAGCGGCGGGAACCCTTGGCGCTAGCCCCGCCTGGATCTTCCTGACGGTCACATTGCCCCTGATCCTTCCCGGCATTCTCGCCGGCATGGTCCTCTCCTTTGCCAAGGCCATGGGCGAGTTCGGCGCGACCATCACCTTCGTTTCCAATATCCCCGGCGAGACCCAGACGCTTTCCGCCGCGATCTATACCTTCACACAGGTGCCGGGCGGCGACGCCGGCGCGATGCGCCTTGCTGCAATCTCCGTCGTTATTTCGATGGCGGCCCTGATGCTTTCGGAAGCCATGGCTTCAGCCGCGGCGCGGCGGACGGTGGCGGCATGAGGCTCGAGGTCGAAGCGCGCCTTCGTCTCGGCTCCTTCGCGATCGACGCCGCCTTCGGCTCGGAGGGCGGCGTGACCGCCCTTTTCGGCCGCTCCGGCTCCGGCAAGACCTCGCTCGTCAACATCATCGCCGGCCTCCTCCGGCCCGATCAGGGCCGCGTCGTGCTCGACGGCGACACGATCGCCGACAGCGAGCGCCGGCTTTTCACCCCCGTCCACCGCCGCCGCTTTGCCTATGTGTTCCAGGAAGCCCGCCTCTTTCCGCATTTGAGCGTCCGCAGAAATCTCGCCTATGGCCGCTGGTTCGCAGGCGCGGCCCGATCAGGGCCCGAATTCGGCAGGATCGTCGAAATGCTCGGCATCGGACATCTGCTCGATCGGATGCCCTCGACGCTCTCGGGCGGTGAGCGGCAGCGCGTCGCCATCGGCCGGGCGCTGCTCGCTTCCCCCCGCCTGCTCCTGATGGACGAGCCGCTCGCCGCGCTCGACGACGCCAGAAAGGCCGATATCCTGCCCTATCTGGAGCGGCTGCGCGACGAGACGCGGATTCCGATCGTCTATGTCAGTCATTCGGTGGCTGAAGTGGCGCGGCTGGCGGAGCGCGTCGTCGTTATGGAAAACGGCCGGGTCAAGGCCTTCGGCAGAACGGCGGCCGTTCTGAACGAGCCGTTTCCGACATCCGCCGCCGACCGGCGGCAAGCGGGCGCGTTGATCGAGGGCATCGTCGACAGTCATGACGAAGGCCACGAACTGACCGTGGTGCGCGCTGGAGACTGCCTGATTCGCGTGCCGCATCTCGTCGCCGAGGTCGGGCAAAACCTACGCCTCTACATTGCCGCGCGCGACGTCATGCTGGCGACCCGTCGGCCGGAAGGCATCAGCGCCCTGAACGTGCTTCCGGGAACGATCGTCGGCGTCTCGTCGCCGCGGCAAGGAAGCGTCGACATGCGCGTAGATTGCGGCGGCAACGTAATTGCCGCGCGCGTGACGACCGTCTCCCGCGATGCGCTCGCGCTTTGCCCGGGAAAGCAGGTGCACGCCATCATCAAGACCGTCGCCCTCGATTATTAGAGAAGCAAGTGGTTAGAGCGGCTTTCCGGTTGGCTCCTCTTGCGGAGCACCGTTGCAGTCTCGCATGGCGTCGAGCCAATCGAGATCGTCCGCGATCGCGGCCTGCGCCTTGGCCTCCATCGCCCGGAAGCGCTCGATCAGCATCTCGCCAAAAGCGGTGACCACGGCGCCGCCGCCCTGCTTGCCGCCACGCTGCGAGTCCACCGCCGGCTCCTTGAACATGCGGTTCAAGGCGTCGACCAGCAGCCAGGCACGGCGGTAAGACATATCCATGGCCCGCCCGGCAGCGGAAATGGAGCCGGTCGCGCGGATGTGTTCCAAAAGCATGATCTTGCCGCGCCCGAGACGGCTGTTCGGGGGCAAGTCGATGCGGAGGATCGGGCGGGGGTCGGCTTCGGTATCGTGCATGGAGCGAACATAAAGCCTGGCGCAGGAGACGGGAAGGCGCGGCCGCTCAAAGACGTTGCGGGAGCTTCGGGCACGGGAACTGTGCATCGCCGCCCGAAACCGGCCAAGCAGGCTTGATCGAAGCCGACATTGGATGCAGCGATAGACATAGCTGAACAAACCCAAGAGATGATCATGCCCGGCCCCGCTCTCGACCCCGTTGAAACCGATGCTTCACTGCCCGGTAGTGCCGACGTCGTCATCATCGGCGGCGGTATCATCGGAGTGAGCACGGCGCTCTTTCTCGCCGAGCGCGGCGTGAAAGTCGTCCTGTGCGAAAAGGGCGGTCTCGGCGGCGAGCAATCGAGCCGCAACTGGGGCTGGGTGCGCGTCATGGGCCGCGATCGGCGCGAGATTCCGCTGGCAATGGAGGCGCTGAAAATCTGGGACACCCTCGATGCGCGCGTCGGCGGCGAGACCGGATTTCGCCGGAGCGGCATTCTTTATATTTCCGAAACGGAGCAGGACGTCGCCAACCGCGATGCCTGGCTCGCGCTTGCGAAACCCCATGGCGTCGACAGCCGCCAGCTCACCGCCGACGAAACCCGGGAGCGCATGGCCGGGGCGGCGATCCGCTACAAAGGCGCGCTCTATACGCCGAGCGACGGCCGAGCGGAGCCGCAGAAGGCCGTGCCCGCAATCGCGGCCGGAGCACGCCGAGCCGGCGCACATATCGTTACCGGCTGTGCGGTGCGGGGGGTTGAGAAGAGTGCGGGTCGGGTAAGCGCCGTCGTCACCGAAAAGGGCCGCATCGAAACCTCGACGGTGGTGCTTGCGGGCGGCGCCTGGTCGCGGCTCTTCTGCAAGGGCCTCGGCATTCGGCTGCCGCAGCTAAAGGTGCGCAACACCGTGCTCAGGACCGCTCCGGTCGAGGGCGGCCCGGCCGGCGCAGGCGCAACGGCGACTTACGCCTATCGCAAACGCCTCGACGGCGGCTACACGATCGCCACCGCGGGTGCCAATCTGCATCCGCTCGTGCCGGACACCTTGGCATTCTTCCGCGATTTTCGCGCGGCGAGAAGGGCCGAGGGCGAGGCCGTGCAGGCAGGCTTGAGCGCCCAGAGCTGGCGCGAGCTTTTCGAAATCGCATCCGTGCCCCTCGATCGGCCCGGCGCCTTCGAGCGCCACCGCATCCTCGATCCCCGACCCGATCCGAAATCCGTGCTCAAGGCATTCGAGGAAGCAAGAAAGGCTCTTCCGAAGCTGCGTACCGTCGAGCCGGTGCAGATCTGGGCCGGCCTGATCGATGTCACGCCGGACGTCGTCCCGGTCATTTCGCACGCGAAAGAGGTGCCGGGCCTCGTCATCGCCACCGGCTTCTCCGGTCACGGCTTCGGCATCGGCCCCGGGGCCGGACATCTCGTCGCCGATCTCGTCACCGGAGATCCGCCCATCGTCGACCCCTCCGAGTTCCGCCTTTCGCGCTTTTCCGACGGCAGCCCGATAGAGATCGCGCCACCGGTCTGAAGGCCGGGTCGCCCGCCCGCCTCACGAAAGAAAATTGCCCGCCGCCGGCGCCGGCACCGGCCCGGCGTTCGGTGCCGCATGCGTGCCGGCACGAATCTGTCTTTCTTCGCGCAGCAGCCGGGCGCGGCGGCGAAAGCGCTTCATCTGGCCCCTGACTCGTGGCAGTCTGTGCCCATATCCTGTCGGGAGAGCGGGATGCCGTAGCGGTATGGCAGGCGGGGCGGAGGACACCCCAGGCGCCAGCCGGGAACCGCCGGGCGGCGGCGCCGTTCTTCCGGGAATGGAGTTGCGCGACGCGCAATCCGGAAGGGAGGCCGGAATCCGCATGGATGAATTCAGCCGATTGAGCCTGCATGTCCCCGAACCGGCCGTCCGGCCGGGCGATCTGCCCGATTTCTCCAACGTGAAGATACCGAAGGCGGGCTCGGTGCCGCGGCCGGAAGTCGATGTGGACCCGGAGGAGATCCGCGACCTCGCCTATTCGATCATCCGGGTTCTCAACCGCGAGGGCGAGGCAGTCGGCCCCTGGGCGGGTTTTCTTTCCGACGAAGAGCTGCTGAGGGGTCTCAGGCACATGATGCTGCTGCGCGCCTTCGACGCGCGCATGCTGATGGCGCAGCGCCAGGGCAAGACATCCTTCTATATGCAGCATCTCGGCGAGGAGGCGGTGAGCTGCGCCTTCCGCAAGGCGCTTCGCAAGGGCGACATGAATTTTCCGACCTACCGCCAGGCGGGGCTCCTGATTGCCGACGACTACCCGATGGTCGAGATGATGAACCAGATCTTCTCGAACGAACTCGATCCCTGCCATGGTCGGCAGCTGCCCGTCATGTACACCTCCAAGGAGCACGGCTTCTTCACGATATCGGGCAACCTCGCCACTCAATATGTCCAGGCCGTCGGTTGGGCCATGGCATCCGCCATCAAGAACGATACGCGGATCGCCGCCGGCTGGATCGGCGACGGCTCGACCGCCGAGTCGGATTTTCACTCCGCGCTGGTCTTCGCCTCCACCTACAAGGCGCCGGTCATTCTCAACATCGTCAACAACCAGTGGGCGATCTCCACTTTCCAAGGCATCGCCCGAGGCGGTTCCGGCACCTTCGCCGCAAGGGGTCTGGGCTTCGGCATTCCGGCGCTCAGGGTGGACGGCAACGACTACCTGGCCGTCTATGCGGTGGCGCGCTGGGCGGCCGAGCGGGCGCGGCTCAATCTCGGTCCGACGCTGATCGAATACGTGACCTACCGCGTCGGCGCCCATTCGACTTCCGACGATCCGAGCGCCTATCGCCCGAAAACCGAATCGGAAGCCTGGCCGCTCGGCGACCCGGTCCTGCGCCTGAAGAAACACCTGATCCTACGCGGCGCCTGGTCGGAGGAGCGGCATGCGCAGGCGGAGGCCGAAATCATGGACGAAGTGATCCAGGCGCAGAAGGAAGCGGAACGCCACGGAACGCTGCATGCCGGCGGCAGGCCGTCGGTGCGGGATATCTTCGAAGGCGTCTATGCAGAGATGCCGCCGCATATCCGCCGTCAACGGCAGAAGGCGGGGTACTGACATGGCCAGAATGACGATGATCGAAGCGGTGCGCAGCGCCATGGACGTCTCGATGGCGCGCGACGAAAATGTGGTCGTCTTCGGCGAGGATGTCGGTTATTTCGGCGGCGTTTTCCGCTGCACCCAGGGGCTTCAGGCGAAATACGGCAAGACGCGCTGCTTCGATACGCCGATCAGCGAGTCCGGTATCGTCGGCACGGCCATCGGCATGGCCGCCTACGGGCTGAAACCATGCGTCGAGATTCAGTTTGCCGACTACATGTATCCCGCTTACGACCAGCTCACGCAGGAGGCCGCGCGGATCCGCTACCGCTCGAACGGCGACTTCACCTGCCCGATCGTCGTGCGCATGCCGACGGGCGGCGGCATCTTCGGCGGCCAGACCCACAGCCAGAGCCCGGAGGCGCTCTTCACCCATGTTTGCGGGCTGAAGGTCGTCGTGCCTTCGAATCCATATGACGCCAAAGGCCTGCTCATCTCGGCGATCGAGGATCCGGATCCCGTGATGTTCCTGGAGCCGAAGCGGCTTTATAACGGCCCCTTCGACGGCCACCACGAACGCCCGGTCACGGCCTGGTCCAAGCACGAGCTCGGCGACGTTCCGGATGGCCACTATGCGATCCCGATCGGCAAGGCCGAGATACGCCGCAAGGGCTCAGGCGTGACTGTTATCGCCTATGGTACGATGGTGCACGTGGCGCTCGCGGCAGCCGAGGAGACCGGTATCGACGCGGAAGTGATCGATCTGCGCAGTCTGTTGCCGCTCGATCTCGAGACGATCGTGCAATCCGCGAAGAAGACCGGGCGGTGCGTGGTCGTGCACGAGGCGACGCTGACCTCGGGATTCGGTGCAGAGCTCGCCGCTCTCGTTCAGGAACATTGCTTCTATCACCTCGAGTCTCCGGTCGTACGGGTAACGGGTTGGGACACGCCCTATCCGCACGCGCAGGAGTGGGATTATTTCCCAGGTCCGGCACGCGTCGGGCGTGCGCTCGCCGAAGCGATGGAGGGCTGACCGGTGGGTGAATTCATCATCAAGATGCCGGATGTCGGCGAGGGTGTCGCGGAGGCCGAGCTCGTCGAGTGGCATGTGAAGCCCGGCGATCCGGTGCGCGAGGATATGGTGCTCGCCGCCGTCATGACTGACAAGGCCACGGTCGAAATCCCCTCGCCAGTCACCGGCAAGGTCCTGTGGCTCGGAGCGGAAGTCGGCGACACGGTTGCGGTGAAGGCGCCGCTGGTCAGGATCGAGACCGCCGGCGAGGCGGGCGATGCTGTCCCGGACAGCGTCCCGGAGGCGCTGGCCGAAAACGTGCTGGACGAGCCCGTCGCCGTCTCCTCCCGGCCTGCGGCCAAGGCGCCGCCGCAGCCTGAAAAACCTGCACCGAGAACCGCGCCGGCGCCGCGCGAAACGACGGATATCTCGCCAAGGCCACTCGCCTCCCCGGCGGTGCGGCTGCGCGCCAGAGAGAGCGGCATCGATCTCAGGCAGGTGGCCGGCACCGGGCCGGCCGGCCGGATCACCCATGAAGATCTCGATCTCTTCATCAGCCGCGGCGCCGGGCCGCTGCCGGCGCAGGCCGGCCTCGTCCGCAAGACCGCCGTCGAGGAGGTCAGGATGACCGGCCTCAGACGCCGGATCGCCGAAAAGATGTCGCTCTCCACCTCACGCATCCCCCACATCACTTATGTGGAAGAGGTGGACATGACGGCGCTCGAGGATCTGCGCGCGACGATGAACCGCGACCGCAAGCAGGAGCAGGCCAAGCTCACGATCCTGCCTTTCCTGATGCGCGCGCTGGTGAAGACCGTCGCCGAGCAGCCCGGCGTCAACGCCACGTTCGACGACCATGCCGGCGTCATTCACCGCCACGCTGCCGTCCATATCGGCATCGCCACCCAGACGCCCGCCGGGCTGACTGTCCCGGTGGTGCGCCATGCCGAGGCGCGCGGGATATGGGACTGCGCGGCCGAGCTCAACCGGCTGGCGGAGGCGGCCCGCACCGGAACGGCGACGCGCGACGAGCTTACCGGCTCGACCATCACCATCTCCTCGCTCGGCGCCATCGGCGGAATCGCCACGACGCCGGTCATCAACCATCCGGAGGTGGCGATCGTCGGCGTCAACAAGATCGCCGTCCGGCCCGTCTGGGACGGCGCACAATTCGTCCCGCGCAAAATCATGAATCTCTCGTCGAGCTTCGATCACCGGGTCATCGACGGCTGGGATGCCGCGATCTTCGTCCAGCGCCTGAAGACGCTGCTCGAAACTCCGGCGCTGATTTTCGTTGAAGGATAGGCATCCATGAAGGAAATCTCCTGCAAGCTCCTGGTTCTCGGCGCCGGACCCGGCGGCTATGTCGCGGCGATCCGCGCCGGCCAGCTCGGCGTCAACACGGTGATCGTCGAGAAAGCGAAGGCTGGCGGCACCTGTCTGAATGTCGGCTGCATTCCGTCGAAGGCGCTGATCCACGCGGCGGACGAATATCACAAGCTCCGCACGGCTGCCTCGGGCAAGAACCCGCTCGGCCTTTCGTTAAGTGCTCCGGCGATCGACCTCCGGCGAACGATCGCCTGGAAAGACGGCATCGTCGGACGGCTGAACGGCGGCGTCACGGGGCTCCTGAAGAAGGCGGGCGTCAAGGCGGTCATCGGCGAGGGACGCTTCGTCGACGGCAAGACGGTAGATGTGGAAACGGAAACCGGGCTTCAGCGCATTCGGGCGGAAGCGATCGTCATCGCGACCGGTTCGGCGCCGGTCGAGCTTCCCGACCTTCCCTTCGGCGGAAGCATTATTTCCTCGACTCAAGCGCTGGCGCTGACGGACGTGCCGCAGACGCTCGCAGTCATCGGCGGCGGCTATATCGGTCTCGAACTCGGAACCGCCTTTGCCAAGCTGGGCTCCAAGGTCACCGTGCTCGAAGCGCTGGACCGGATCCTGCCGCAATACGACGCCGACCTCTCAAAGCCGGTGATGAAGCGGCTCGGCGAACTCGGTGTGGAGGTCTTCACCCGCACCACGGCCAAACGGCTCTCCGCCGATCGGCGGGGCCTGCTTGCCGAGGAGAACGGCCGCGCCTTCGAGGTCCCGGCGGAGAAGGTTCTCGTCACCGTCGGCCGCCGGCCGGTGACCGACGGCTGGGGGCTTGAAGAGATCGATCTGGACCGGTCGGGCAGGTCCATCCGCATCGACGACCAATGCCGCACTTCGATGCGCGGCATCTATGCGATCGGCGATGTGGCCGGAGAGCCGATGCTTGCGCACCGGGCGATGGCACAGGGCGAAATGGTCGCGGAAATCGTCGCCGGTCATAAGCGGAGCTGGGACAAGCGCTGCATTCCGGCGGTCTGCTTCACCGACCCGGAAATCGTCTCCTCCGGCCTCTCGCCGGAAGAGGCGCGTGCTGCCGGCATCGACGTCAAGATCGGCCAATTTCCCTTCCAGGCGAACGGCCGCGCCATGACGACGCTCGCCGAGGACGGCTTCGTGCGGGTCATCGCCCGCGCCGACAATCACCTTGTCCTCGGTATCCAGGCTGTCGGCCATGGCGTTTCGGAACTGTCGGCGACTTTTGCGCTGGCGATCGAGATGGGTGCGCGGCTGGAGGACATCGCCGGCACCATCCATGCGCATCCGACGCAATCGGAAGCCTTCCAGGAGGCGGCCTTCAAGACGCTCGGGCACGCTCTGCATATGTGAGCGGCCCCGGCGTCCCAAGCCCCTCCCAATCGGTGGGAGGGCCTTGCCAGCGGAGCCCGGCGACCAGGCCTCAGCCCATCCGTTCCGACGCGTAGGAACCCGGGCTCGGCGGGAAGACGACGACGCGGTTGCCGTTGATGAAGCAGCGGTGGTGGATATGGGCGTGCACGGCGCGGGCCAGCACCTGGCTTTCCACGTCGCGGCCGATCGAGACGTAATCCTCGGCCGACTGCGCATGGGTGATGCGGGCGATATCCTGCTCGATGATCGGACCCTCATCGAGATCGGCGGTGACGTAATGCGCCGTCGCGCCGATCAGCTTCACGCCGCGCTCATAGGCCTGCTTATAGGGGTTCGCCCCCTTGAACGACGGCAGGAAGGAGTGGTGGATGTTGATGATCTTCCCCGACATCTTCTTGCAGAGCGCATCGGAAAGCACCTGCATGTAGCGGGCCAGCACGATCAGCTCGGCGCCGGTCTGCTCGACGACGTCCATCAGCTGGGCTTCGGCCTTCGGCTTGTTCTCCTTCGTCACCTTGATGCAGTGGAAGGGGATGTCGTGGTTGACGACCACCTTCTGGTAGTCGAAGTGGTTGGAGACGACCCCGACGATGTCGATCGGCAAGGCGCCGATCTTCCAGCGGTAGAGAAGATCGTTCAGGCAATGGCCGAAGCGCGACACCATGAGCAGCACCTTCATGCGCTCCTCGAAATCACGGATCTCCATCGTCATCTCGAAGCGCTTGATCACCGGTTCGAAGCCTTCGCGCAGCTCTTCGAGCTTGGCGCCTTCCTGGCTGATGAAGGTGAGACGCATGAAGAACAGGCCCGTCTGGAAATCGTCGAACTGCGAGCTGTCGCTGATATAGCAGCCCTTTTCGGCGAGATAGCCGGTGATGGCGGCGACGATGCCGCGAGTGGATTTGCAGCTGACGGTCAGCACATAGCTTTTCATCGATGAATCTCTCGTTTTGAGGTGTTCCCACGCCCTTACACGGGCAGTCGCGCAAAAACTAGCTTGGCGATCTGCGGCCCGCCGATCCATTCGCGACATCGGCTTGGCGGAACAGGCCACACCGATGTGCGAATGACGAAATCGCATCCGAAACGGGGGTCAAGGTTTGGCGCGGTCGGGATGCGCCCTGCGGAAGGCGTCGATGGCGGCGCAGCGGCGATCTATGGCAACGATCCGCGGGCACGCCGAAAGATCGACATCCCAGCGCCGCGCATTGTAGACCTGCGGCACGAGGCAGAGATCCGCCATCGTCGGACGATCGCCATGGCAGAATTCACCGGTCGCGGGGCGGTCCAGCATACGCTCGAAGGCAGCGAGACCCTCGCCGATGAATTTCTGCATCCACTCGCGCCGCGCGGCCTCGCCGTCGCTCGCGCCCGCCATCACATGAGCGACGACGCCGAGATTGCAGACGGGATGGATATCCATCGCCACGGCATAGGAAAGCGCGCGGACGCGTTGCCGGTCGACGGGATGGGACGGGAGGAAACCCGTCCCATCCCGCGTCTCCGCAAGATATTCGATGATGGCGAGCGACTGGGTGAGGCGCTCTCCGTCGATGTCGAGCACCGGCACCAGTCCCTGCGGATTCCGGGCGAGATGCTCCGGCGCGCCATGAGCCTTTGCGAGCAGGTCGACCGGGACGGAGCGATAGGCTTCGCCGATCAGGTTGAGCGCGATCCGCACCCGGTAGCTCGCCGACGAGCGCCAATAGTCATAAAGCACGGTTTCGTTCGCCACACCCGTCTCCACGCTGTCCGACCTCATCCGCGCTCGTATTTTCCGACCTTCTGTTCGATGGCACCGAAAATCGAATGGCCGGTTCGATCCTTCATCTCGATGCGGACGACATCGCCGAATTTCAGGAACTGCGTTTTCGGTGATCCGCCTTCGATCGTCTCGATCATGCGCAATTCGGCGATGCACGAATAGCCGGCCCCGCCTTCGGAAACCGGCCTGCCCGGCCCGCCCTCGAGCTTGTTGGAAACGGTGCCCGAGCCGATGATCGTGCCGGCCGAAAGGGGCCTCGTTCGCGCGGCATGCACGATCA
The DNA here is from genome assembly GCF_029201645.2 of Sinorhizobium prairiense. Lineage (NCBI taxonomy): Bacteria > Pseudomonadati > Pseudomonadota > Alphaproteobacteria > Hyphomicrobiales > Rhizobiaceae > Sinorhizobium > Sinorhizobium prairiense. Next base: position 51,348 of record NZ_CP104131.1, on the reverse strand, counting down.
GCTGCGGGAAATCGAAGGTCATGTCGATGCCGCCATTGGCTCGCCCGAAAGGCTCGCCATTGAGATCGACGTGGAGCGGCAGATGCAGCTTCCCGCCATCCCAGGCTTCGCCGAGTTCCTCCGGCGTCACGGCGACCGGCGAGAAGGCGGAAGACGGCTTCGATTGATAGAAGCCGAAACCCTTGGCGAGTTCTCCAGGAATGAGGCCGCGCAGGGAGACGTCGTTGACGAGCATGACGAGGCGGATCGCGGCCCTTGCTTCCTCGAGCGTCGCGCCCGTGGGCACGTCGTCGACGATGACAGCAATTTCGCCTTCCATATCGATGCCCCAGGCATCGTCGGCCATAAGGATCGGATCTCGTGGGCCGAGGAAACTGTCGGAACCGCCCTGATAGATCAGCGGATCGGTCCAGAAACTTGCCGGCATCTCGGCATTGCGCGCCTTTCGGACGAGCTCGACATGATTTACATAGGCCGAACCGTCCGCCCACTGAAAGGCGCGCGGCAGCGGCGAGGCTGCGTCGTGCTCATGGAATCGCATGGTCGGCTGCGCTCCGGTCTCGATCCCCTCGGCGACGCGCTCCAGCCGCGGACCCGCATGCGCCCAGTCGTCAAGCGCCGCCTGCAGCGTGCGGGCGATATGACCGACCTCCGAGCAGCGGGTCAGATCTTTCGAGACCACGACGAGCTTGCCGTCGCGGGTGGAATCTTTCAGCGTTGCGAGTTTCATGGAGTGGTGTTCCCGATGCGTTGTTGATTCTCGCCGGGGCGGCGCGGATATTGCAGCATGTCACGGTTCGGCGGCGGAAGTCACTTGATTCCCGGCGTGCCGTCGAATTTCCGTTCGAGGCCGGACCAGCAATCCATGTAATCGTCCTGCAGCGTCTCGAGCTCTGCCGCAAACGTCGTCAGCTGCTGGGGGAAGCGGGTCTCGAACATGAATGCCATGGTGTTGTCGAGCTTCACCGGCTTCAGCTCGCCGTTCGACGCCTTCTCGAAGCCGGAGAAGTCCGGTCCGTGCGCCAGCATCATGTTGTGCAGGCTCATGCCGCCCGGAACGAATCCTTCCTCCTTGGCGTCGTAGCGCCCGTAGATCAGCCCCATGAACTCGCTCATGATGTTGCGGTGATACCAGGGCGGGCGGAACGTATGCTCGGCGACCAGCCAGCGGGGCGGGAATAGGACGAAGTCTACATTGGCCGTCCCCTCCTCTCCGGAAGGGGCCGTCAACACCGTGAAGATGGACGGATCGGGATGGTCGAACAGGATCGCGCCGACCGGCGAGAAGGTCTTGAGGTCGTATTTGTAGGGCGCGTAATTGCCGTGCCAGGCGACGACGTCGAGCGGCGAATGGCCGATCTCGACCATATGGAAGGAGCCGCACCACTTCACCTGGACCCGGCAGGGCGTTTCCTTGTCCTCATAAGCGGCGACCGGCGTCTTGAAGTCGCGCGGATTGGCGAGGCAATTGGCGCCGATCGGGCCGCGATCCGGGAGCGTGAACTTCGCGCCGTAATTCTCGCAGATGTACCCGCGCCAGACCTTCTCCTCTCCGAGGCGCGTGACCTTGAACATCATGCCGCGCGGTACGAGGCAGATTTCCGACGGCTCGACCTCCATCCTGCCGAGTTCGGTGAAAACCTGGATCGCGCCCGTTTCCGGAACGATCAGCAGCTCGCCGTCGGCGTTGAAAAAGTAGTCGTCCACCATGTCGGCATTGAAGGCATAGGCATGCGCGGCCATGCCGGCTTGCGTCAGCGCGTCGCCCGCCGTCGTCATGGTGCGGATGCCTTGAAGAAACGTCAGGCTCTCCGGGGGCGCCGGCAAAGGACTCCAGCGCAACTGCCCGAGCGCCAGGGAATGCTCGCCCACATGCGGCGCCGTCTTCCAATGCGGATAGTCGATCTTGCGGAAACGCCCGGTGTGGCGGACGCTCGGTCGGATACGGTAGAGCCAGGAGCGCTCGTTGGTGCCGCGCGGCGCCGTAAAGGGTGAGCCGGACAGCTGTTCGGCATAAAGGCCGTAATTGCATTTCTGCGGGCTGTTCTGCCCCTGCGGGAGCGCCCCAGGCAGGCTTTCCGTCTCGAAGTCGTTGCCGAATCCAGGCATATAGCCGGCTGTGCGCTGCTGACCCGAACCTACTCGCCGCTGTTTTTCCGCCTTCTCCAACATGGCTTGAGCCTCCTCTTCTCTTCGCTATATTAGTTACAATCGTAACTATCGATTTTGTAACTATCAAGGAAGGAAGGCCATGGCCGAAGAGCGGTTCGAACTGGAGAACTTCCTGCCATATCGGCTGAACCGGGCGGCGGAATTCGTCGCCTTGCGCTTTGCCGCACAATACAAAGCGCGTTACCAGCTGACGCGGCCGGAATGGCGAACGCTTGCGGCACTCGGCAGCTCCCGCCGCAGCATGACGGCAACCGAAATCGGCGCGCACTCCGCCATGCACAAGACGAAAGTAAGCCGCGCGGTCTTCAGCCTCGAGCAGCGCCGCTGGTTGAAGCGCGAGCAGGACGGACGAGACCGCCGTTTCGAGCATCTGGCGCTGACGCCGGCAGGTCGGCAGGCCTTTAGGGAGCTGACGGAGCTTGCGAGCGACTATCAAACGGAGCTGCATTCCGTGCTTGGGGCAGAGAATATGGAGGCGCTTTCGCAGGGCCTGGGCGCCGTGGAACGGGCGATGAATAATCTCTAGCGAGGCCCTTCCCTAGCGCTGCCGCCTACCCCTTCATCCGCGCCGGTATCGGCAGACCCTCGAAACTCTTGAGCGTCTCCAGCACGATCGATGTCTTGACGTGCTGCACGCTGTCATGCGGCAGCAGGACCTCGTTGACGAAACGGGAGAGCCCGGCAAGATCCGGCGTCACGACGCGCAGGTGGTAGTCCATTTCACCGGTCAGCGCATAGGCCTCCAGCACCTCCGGCAGAGCCGAGACGAGATTGCCGAAACGCTTGGCATTGTCGCGATTATGCGTGGCCAGCGTGACTGAAATCACCACCATCAGATCAAGCCCCAGCTTCTGACGGTCGATCTGCGCCTGATAGCCGGTGATGAACCCTTCCGCCTCCAGGCGCGTACGCCGGCGCGAACATTGCGAAGGAGACAGCGCGACGCGCTCGGACAATTCATTGTTGGTCAGATGACCGTCGCGCTGCAGTTCACTCAGGATCTTGAGGTCGAATCCGTCAAGCAGCTCCATTCCTGCACCCTCAAACGCTTCTCTGCACAATTCATGCGCCGATCATCGTGAATCGCGCAAGAATACAAGCACCATGCATCGGAACTGCGCCATAATCCAGCAGAGTTTGGAGGATAAGAGGAGACTGACGATGGGCCCGTTCCCCCATGACGCACCGCCGCCGGCGATTTCGGCGGAAAACCCCGCCGGGACGGACGGTTTCGAGTTTGTGGAGTTCGCCCACCCCGAGCCGGAGAAGCTTGCGGAGCTCTTCGGACGCATGGGCTATTCGCCGGTCGCCAGGCACAAGACCAAGGACATCACCGTCTGGCGGCAGGGCGATATCAACTATGTCCTGAACGCGGAGGCCGGATCGCATGCCATGCGCTTCGTTGGCGAGCACGGGCCCTGCGCCCCCTCGATGGCCTGGCGCGTCGTCGACGCGAAGCATGCCTTCGAACATGCCGTTGCCAAAGGCGCCGAAGCCTATACCGGCAGCGACAAGTGCCTGGACGTGCCGGCGATCGTCGGCATCGGCGGCTCGCTTCTCTATTTCGTGGAAACCTACGGCGAAAAGGGATCAGCCTACGACGCCGAGTTCGAATGGCTGAGCGAGCGTGATCCGAAGCCGGCCGGAGTCGGCTTCTACTATCTCGACCACCTGACCCACAACGTCTATCGCGGCAACATGGACAAGTGGTGGGCCTTCTACCGCGAACTGTTCAATTTCAAGCAAATCCATTTCTTCGACATCGATGGCCGCATCACCGGCCTCGTCAGTCGGGCGATTACCTCGCCCTGCGGCAAGATCCGCATTCCCCTGAACGAATCGAAGGACGACACGAGCCAGATCGAAGAATATCTGAAGAAGTACAAAGGCGAAGGCATCCAGCACATCGCCGTCGGTACCGAGGCGATCTACGATGCGACCGACAAGCTCGCCGCAAACGGTCTGAAGTTCATGCCGGGGCCGCCGGAAACCTATTATGAAATGTCCCATCAGCGTGTTCACGGACACGACGAGCCGATCGACCGGATGAAGACACACGGCATCCTGATCGATGGCGAGGGCGTGGTGAATGGCGGCATGACGAAGATCCTGCTGCAGATCTTCTCGCGAACGGTGATCGGTCCGATCTTCTTCGAATTCATCCAGCGCAAGGGCGACGAAGGCTTCGGCGAGGGCAATTTCCGCGCATTGTTCGAATCGATCGAAGCCGACCAAATCCGGCGCGGCGCCCTTGGCCACGAGGCCGCGGAATAGCGGCTGCGCCGCAGAGACGCCGCGCGGCAGCCCGCGCGTCAAGGCCTGTTGAGATTCCGGCCACCCGCCGCCGCTTGCTTGATCGCCTTATCCCTGTGCTCGTCACAGGGATAAGGCGGAGAGGGTGCGGTCCCTCGGCGCGCTTCATAAACCGCGAAGATAATGAGGCGGCGCGGAAAGTCGCGGGTCACGCCCGTGTACAGCGTCCCGCTTCGCTTCGATGTAGTAGCCGCACATCCCGATCCCTCATTCCTGTGCTTGTCACAGGAATCCAGCCAGGCCAAGTCCTTGGGCTGAAAGAACGCTTCCCGCGCCGCAGACGCGGCGCTGCTGGATCTCTGTGACAGGTACAGAGATGAGGATGAGGAGAGATTGCAGCCCTCCGAAAAGTTCCCTACAGCGCCGCGCGTCTTATCAGACGCGCAAAGGTCGCTATTAGCACCTTGGACTGCTCAAGGCTCTGACGGTCAGTTGCGCCAGCGCGTCGGCGACGGCGTGCGGGAAGGGCCCACGCCTCCGTCGTTTCTGAAATAGCGGGAGGCCGCCTCGGTGCGATTGCGCACGTTCATCTTCTTGTAGATGTTGCGCACATGCACCTTGACGGTGTTTTCGGACAGTCCGAGGCGATCTGCGATGATCTTGTTCTGCGTGCCCATGCAGATGAGATCGAGAATCTGGATTTCGCGTGTCGTGAGGACGACCTGGCCGCCAAATCCTTTCCCGCGCTCCGGATCGACACTTTCAGAAGCCGTCTCGTTCGGGGTGGCGAGGTCCCGCTCTCCAGGATTCTTCGGCGCAAGGCGCCTGAGCAGTGCGGCGGGAAAATGTTCGCCGCCCTTCATCAGGAGGTCGATGGCGGTAAGGCAAACGTCGAGGTGGAGATTCAGGGGCAACACGCCGTGGATCATCCCCTCCTCGACCAGATGCGAAACCGACGCGTCGATCCCTTCCGCGTTTTCGACCAGCAGACCGACGGCCGCTTTCGGGTGGAACTCATGAATCATCCTGATGATCGATGGAAAGTTCGCCATGGGCACGCGGTAGAGCATGACCAGCGTCACACCTACGAGGTTGCCGTCCAGAAGGCTGTCGGCGTCCGAAAGCCGCACCACTTCCTGGTCCTGAAAGCGTGCGCCGATCGCCTGGGTCAGACACTCGGCGAAGAGGTCCGTCCTGGCTAGCATGACTATTTTGCTTTTTTTCGGTAAAACACTTTTGCTGTCTTCGAACCCGCCCAACCCCGAACTCGCACGATACATTATCCCCTCCTCGGACTTCCCCTTGGTTTTTACGGGTTTTTTACCCATGGTGGAGAAAGGCCCGCGTTGTGAAAATTGCTTGGATTAAAAAAATTTCTCGAAAAAAAGAATTTATATTGGCTAATGTATCGTAAATATGGGGGATGTAAAACCGCCCAAAAGGATTAGGTGGCGGCCACAATCCTGTCTAAATCGTTCAAGAACGAACCAATTTTGGGCGAATCCGCGAAAATCGTGCGGGATCGGCGACGCCACTCGCGCCTTTCGCCGTACCCTCGCTTTTGAGGGGTGCACCGCACCCTGCGCCTCGTCAGACCCGGATGGTCTTCGTAGTAACTCGGACAAGCATTCGCCACTCCGTCCGACGAGGTCGCTACTCACATCGGGTTATCGCGAAGGTAATGCGGGCGCGGCCAATTCGGTCGATCGCGTGCTGAGGCAGATGTCCGACGCACTTTCCGCCAAGGAACCCTGCAGCCGGCCTTCGCTCAGCAATCCAAGCGTGCCGGGGCAAACGAACTGCACATTTGAGATCGCGATTGTCGAGTATTTTCAGTCCTTTATCTGAGCGCCTCGATCGAGGTACATGCGCAGGCATGGCGAGTCGATCGCGAGCTGCACTCGAAACGAGTGCGTCGGTTGCCGCGCAGCGAATATTGAGCGACAAATCCGAGACGGGCCGGTGCCGAGTCTCATAACCACAATAGGTAGCTTTCACTTGACTGCGTTCCAGATCACACTCCAATGGTCGCACCAACATTCTGTGCGTCTTCGATCATTGTTTCGCGTAGAAGATCGGAAATATAGATACTTACGTTTATATGACAAATATTATGACTATTCGTTACCATACGTAGGAATTTAGGCGCTTTGTATCGCGCTGAAATGATATTGCAAGCAGAGACGGAACATTCATTTCCGCTAAACCGCCAAAAGAGCCAGCGCCTCAAGAATCCTATAAAAGATGAAGGGTTTCGGTGCTGGCTCCCCCTCTTATGAGGAAGTGCTTATGCCCGATTCCTCACAGAAGAATCTTGGGCTCCACGACAACTTCAGTGCCGATGACGAGCTGAAGACGGGTGCGCTTGCCGATGGCGTAGCGATGAACACGTCCAGCAGGTCGGTTGCCGGTGGCAGCACCAGTCTCACCGAGACCGCCGGGGGTGACTTTGCCTTCTCCCTCGGCGATGGCTTTTCCTTTTCCCTGAATGTCGACAATGTTCTGGGCAACGGCGCCAGCATCTACGAAGCCGGGTTCAGCCTGGCCCAGGCCAATAGCCTGGCTGATCAGGACCGCGCTTATGACGTCGGCAAGAGCGGCAATACCGATCCCGGCACAGGCAGCGGAGAACCTGGTGGCGACGGCCTCACCACGGACGGTTGGGATCTCAAGGGCGACGAGGGTGCATCCCACCCCTCGACGGAGACGCCGCCAGGCCAGGCAAGTCCGGACTTCCACCACGAAATCGTCCAGGGCGCGAACCTTCTCAGCAACGCCGACGTCAGCACCACCGTTGGCGATCCGGGCGTGACCCCGGCGGGGTCGGATAGCGACCTTGAATGAACGACCGGATGCACCGGCCGTGCTGGATATCGACCGCGGGCGAAAGCCAGCACGTTTCCTTCAATCGTATCCGTTTGAAGAAAAAATGAGGTTTAAGGCACCCTTTGCTGCGGAAAGGGGAAGGATTGGACGATGCATTCGGAGAAGATCAACGAGATCGTTGCGCATTTCATAGGGCTGTTCAACACGGCGATCGATGACGCGCGTATAAGATTTGAATACCTGCAGGGATATGAAACCCCGAAGACTGCGCAAAAGGAGGACTCCGACTACGTGCAGTCGCCTGATTTCCGGTCTGACTTCGCGTTGGAAAGCTACGACCCCGAGATCTCCTACGAACTCCGGGCTTACGACATCGCCCGGCTCGACTCCGCCGATCATGCCGCCCCGTCACGGCATCACCTCGACCAACCGGCCGCCGCGGCGCAAGCCGGACAGGTGGATGTCCGGTCCACGGAGGACCACGGCATTTCCGGCAACGGCCCCGAAGCGTCGGATACGATGCCTCCTGCGGGTCCCGACGCGGGCTTCAGCCATATCTATCAGGCAAGCACCCTTCATGACGACGATGTCGTGAACCTGACCGGCATGCTTGCGGAGCCGCGCAACCTGACGCATGTCGACCAGACGCTCGAAGGCTTTCTCGCGGAAGCCCTTGAAGCCTCGCCCTTCGCGCAGATCGGCGCCGCCGATGCGCCCGCCTCTTTCGCCGCAGTGGCTGCGAACCTTGAAGCACTTGCCTCCCTGGCGGGGGCCAGCCAACAGGCCGTTCCGGCCGCGCCCGCGACAGGCGGACCGGAGGATCTCCCGCAAGCCGCCTCTCCGGACGAATTGGTGAAGAACGAGGCGGGCGATGCCGTTCTCATCGCAGAACGCATCGAGGGCACCTATGTCAACGGCACCCCCGCCGACGCCGCGCCGGAACTGCGCGACAATCTCCCCGGGCGAGAGCACACTGCTCACCCCGCCGGGACGCCCCTCGACAAGCCGCTCCAGAACGGCGAGCTCGACATCCATGCGGGGACCAATGTCGTCGCCAATGTTGCCAGCGTCGTCGGCGCAGTCGAGGCCCCACCCGTGACCGCCGTGATGGGTGACTACCACCAAATCGATGTCATCTCGCAATCGTACGTCTATGCCGACAGGGACACGCTCGACGGCGCGATCTCCGGCACATGCGCGACGATGACCACGACCGTCGCACTGAACATAGCAAGCTTCGGTGGCGGAGAAACCGGGGCATGCCTGCCCCAGGAAGCGGAGATTCCGGCCGAATCTTCGACATTCCCGACAAGCTGGCGCGTGAACGTCGTCGAAGGCGATCTTTCCATCGTCCATTGGGTCGAGCAGTACAACTTCGCCAGCGACAATGACAGCCTGACCGTCACCAGGACGGGTGCGGAGACGACCGTGCTCAGCGGCGGCAACACGGCAGTGAACGTCGCATCGTTTCTCGGCATTGCCGAGCATTACGATTTGATCCTCGTCGGCGGCCGGCTGATCGATCTCGACGTCATCAGCCAGATCTCCATCCTCTACGACAATGACGACATCGCAGGCGTATCCGCCGGCAAAGGCATCGCGCTGGACACGGGCGGCAATCTCGTCTGGAACATGGCCTCGATCGGAAACGTGAGCTCCGGCGTCCGCTTCGAGGCGATGCCGGACTACTTTCATGAGGCCGCCGACCAGATGCACGAGGGCGACGGCACATTGCCGGACGAACTCCTGCGCGACAATGCTTTCGAAGACTATGCCGACCTGCACATCCTGTTCATCACCGGCAATCTCTATGACGTCACGATCGTCCAACAGGTCAGCATTCTCGGCGACGCCGACGCCGTCTCGTTTGCCGCGGGCAAGTTGCTCGAAGACGGACCGGAGGCCTCGGTCGCGGTGCATACGGGAAACAATGGCGTCTTCAATGTCGCGGAGATCATCGACTCCGGCGGGACGACCTATGTCGGCGGCGAGACCTATTCCGACGCAGTGCTCATCCAATCGGGAATCGTCGACGGAATGCCGGACCTTCAGCGGGAAAGTGGCGGTCTGACGACCGAACTCATCGCCTTTATCGGCGAGGATACGGCGCCGCAGGGCGGAGACATGGACGGCGATCACGGCACCGACCTGTCCGGCAGCGAGTGGAGCGACGTCATGCATACGATACTGGCTTGAAGCCGATCCGCTTCGAGCTCTCAGGGTTGCACAGCTTCGAACGGAGATCCGTTGGACGGTCCTGACCGAAACTTCAAGGGCCAAGCGCAGGGGAGCGAGCATGAACGACATGTCGAAGTGGTATGCCGGGCGAGGCAAGCCGCAGCGCCAGGATGTCGCACGGCTGGAGCTGCCCGATATAGCCGAAGCGGAGGCTGTGGCACCCTTCGAAAGGCCGCCAGGGCCGAACGGAAAGGCAGACGCGGCAAGGTTCTCGGAGCAAAAGCAAGCATCGGCATCGGCCGATGCGTGCCGCGACGAGGGCGACGTTCCCAAGGTGGAAAGACGACAGGCCCCGGGACTGCCGCGAACGATCGAAAATGACCCGGGCCCGATGAAGCAGGACGACCTTCGCCCGGTTGAACGCAGCGCAACAGGTGAAGGGAAAGCGAGCGAAGACGGCGGCGGCAGGAGCACGCTTCACAAGCGCATGGGACCGGCGAACTTCGCTGCCAGCCTGCACAACGGCATGGCCGCTGTCCGGCGCAACATGCTGATCGTCATCGCTTTCACCCTGGCCATCAACGTCCTCGTCCTGGCCATCCCGATCTATTTGTTCCAGATCTCCGACCGGGTCCTGACGAGCCGCTCGCAGGACACGCTGGTCATGCTGACGGTCGCCGTGCTCGGCGCCGTGGCGCTCCAGGTCATTCTCGACGCGATCCGCCGCTTCATCCTGATGCGCACCGCCGTCGAAATCGAGGTCCAGCTCGGCACACCGATCCTCAGTGCGGCAGCCCGGGCCTCGCTGCACGGAAGCGGCCGGGACTACCAGATATTGGGCGACCTGCAGCAGCTTCGCGCCTTCATCACCTCCGGCACGCTCACCGCTTTCCTCGACGCTCCACTGACACCGCTCTTCGTGGTCGTGGTCTACCTCATACAGCCACAACTCGGCATGATCGTCATCCTGTGTTGTACGGTTCTGATCGTCATCGCCTATCTCAATCAGAAAGCGACGACAAAACCATTCAGCGAAGCCAATGCCTCCCTCGGCCGGGCCAATTTCCATCTCGATTCGATGGCCCGCAACGCCCAGATCATCAATGCGCTGGCGATGATTCCGGAAGCAGTCAGAATGTGGGGCCAGGAGACGGCGGCCTCGCTCAAGGCGCAGGTCTACGCCCAGGACCGCAACATAATCTTCACCGGCGCATCCAGGGCCGTGCGGATGTTCACCCAGGTGGCGCTTCTCGGCTGGGGAGCGCATCTGGCGATGGAAGGGCAACTGACCGGCGGCATGGTGATCGCCGCTTCGATCATTGCCGGGCGTGCGCTCGCGCCCGTCGAAGGAGCCATCGAGGGCTGGAACCAGCTCAATCACTCCCGCGCCGCCTATCAGCGCATCAGGCAGCTCTTGCTCACCTCGCCCTTGAACTTCCCGCGGCTGCGCCTGCCGAAGCCGGAAGGCAGGCTCGACGTCGAGCGCATCCTCTTCGTCCCGCCGCCGCAGAAGCGGGTGATCCTGAACGGCATCTCCTTTTCGCTGGCAAAGGGGGAATCGCTTGCGGTCATCGGCAATTCCGGCTCCGGCAAGACCACCCTCGGCAAGATGCTGGTCGGCTCGATTCTGCCCACATCCGGCAGTGTACGCCTCGATCTCATGGATCTGCGCAACTGGGATCAGCGCCAGTTCGGCGAAAGCATCGGCTACCTTCCCCAGGACGTTCAGCTCTTTCCGGGAACGATCAAGGCCAATATCTGCCGCATGCGCGAGGATGTGGACGATAGCATGGTTTATGAGGCGGCGGTGCTCGCCGACGTGCACGAACTGATCGCAACTTTTCCGCAAGGCTACGAGACCGTGGTCGCCGCTGACGGCGCCCCGCTGTCGGGCGGTCAGAAACAGCGCATAGCTCTGGCGCGCGCCTTCTTCGGCAACCCGAAATTCGTCGTCCTCGACGAGCCGAATTCGAACCTCGACAGCAATGGCGAGGCCGCACTTGCCCGCGCGCTGGTGCATGCGAGGAAGGAGGGCATCACCACCGTCACCATCACGCAGCGCCCTGCTCTCCTGCAATGTGTCGACAAGATCATGGTGCTGCACGAAGGCACCGTGGCGATGTTCGGCGCCCGAAACGAGGTGCTCGCCGCGCTTGGCGCAAAGGCCGAAGGCGACCGCGGGCAATCCCGCATTCACGGAGACTGACGATGCAAAGCGACAGGCGGAGCACCGAACCTCGAAATCCGGCGGAGTGGTATGCCGAGGTCCCCCGGTCGATCAGGCGCCACAGTCTGGTTGGCCTGGCGCTGATCGCGATCTCCTTCGGCGGCTTCGGCTACTGGGCTTTCGCGGCACCGCTCGCCGCGGCAATCATCGCCCAGGGAAGCTTCGTCGCCAACGGCAACAACAAGATCGTCCAGCATCTGGAGGGCGGCATCATCGAGGAACTGCTGGTCGCCGAGGGCGACAAGGTCAAGGCCGGCGACATTCTCGTGAAGCTCGATCAGACGGTCGCCCGGGCCAACGCCCGTATGCTCAACCTCAAGCGTCTCCGCCTCGAGGCAGTCGTCGGCCGGCTGAGAGCGGAGGCGGTGGGCGAAGATGCCTTCAGCGTACCCGAAATCGTCGCCCGGCAGGCCGACGATCCCGACATTCGCGCCATCATGGAAAGCCAGAACGTCAATTTTCAGAGCAAGAAGATCAAGCTGCGCGACCAGCTGAACCTGATCGACCAGAACATTCGTTCGCTTGAATTCCGGGCCAGGGGATACGCTCTGCAGCAGGCATCGTTCAATCGGCAGCTGGAGATTCTCAACGAGGAGCGTGAGGCCAAGAGCAAGCTCGCCGACAAGGGCCTGATCCGGCGCCCGGAACTCATGGCGTTGGACCGCGCGATCGCCGATGCGATCGGCGAGATCGGCCGGCTCGAATCCGAGGTCAAGGAGAGCTACACGCAGATAGACCGCTACCGACAGGAGGCGGTCATCGCCGTCAATACCAACAAACAGGCGGCGCTCGACGGCCTCGAAGCGGCCGAGGCCGATCTCGACAGCGTACGCGAGCAGGTTCGGGAGGCGTCCGAAGTGCTCGGCCGCGCCACCATCCGTTCGCCTGTCGACGGCACCGTCGTACGCAGCTATTTCCACACGGCCGGTGGCGTCATCGCAAGCGGAAAGCCGATCATGGAGATCCTGCCGGCCAATGTGCCGCTGATCATCGAGGCGCAGCTGCTGCGCACCGCCATCGATCAGCTCAAGGTCGGCGAAGACGCCACGATCCGGCTTTCGGCACTCAACCGCCGCACGACGCCGGTGCTGAAAGGCAAGGTCTTCTACGTCTCGGCGGATTCGATCGAGGAGGAAGTAGCCGGCGGCCAGCAGCGCGACGTCTATATCGTGCGCGTCGAAGTGCCGGCGAGCGAGATCGGACGCATCCACGGCTTCCACCCCGTGCCCGGAATGCCGGCCGAAGTGCTGATCACCACCTCGGAGCGCACCTTCTTTGAGTATCTGACGAAGCCCATCACAGACAGCATGTCGCGCGCGTTCAAGGAGACCTGAATGCAGGACGTCTATGGAAGCCGGTTTCGATCGGCGGAATATGCAAGTGCGCAAATCCGGTTCCGGCGCATCATTCTCGGGACCGCTTGGAGATCGCCATGGCGGCTGCACAGGATGTGCTTTTGCTCGTTGGTCGCCTGAACTACGTGTGGACCAACACCGAAAGCCTGCTCATCTACGTGATCGCCCACCTTCTGGGGTGGAAAAGGACGCGGCCATCGTCGTTTTCCTGACGCTGAATACGACCCGCGCCCGAATCGATCTGACAGAGCGCCTGGCGAAGCTGCCGCGGATCCCGGCGGCGACTCGCGACGAGGTGCTCGCCATTACCGTGCGGCTGAAGCAGCAATCGAAGATGCGCAACAAGTACAATCATTGCATCTACTCCGTCGACGAGCAGGGCGAGATTTCGAGCACGCAGTTGATGCGGCTCGTCGAAGGCGAGAAGGACGTGCGCTACGGCAAGGTCGAACAGCTCGATGCCCGCGAGTTGGCGCGTCTCGACAATGCGGTTCGCGAGATCACCGATATCAGCAGACGTCTGTGGACGTTCATTCGATCGAGACCGAACTTCGACGAGCGCTCGATATAGGGGAGCAGCCGAATACCGGCACTCGGTAGTTGTCCTTCGCAGTTGGACGGTGTATACTGAACAGAAGCATTATTGTATTCAATTATTCACTAACGTAACGATTTTGGCGCGTATCGAGTATATTGCCGCAAAGAGACGACAATGACAGTCCACGTTATCGACTGCATCGAAGAATTTAAAAAAAATCATAGAAACTGGAACAAGATATATCGTTCAGATCCGGAAGCGCACGCTTTTCTCTCCTGGCCCTGGCTGCAGGAATACCTTCCGCACCGCGAGAGGTGGCTCATTCTGGCCTGGAAACACCGCGCCGCCGGAAAACGGTACGACGCGTTCCTGCCGCTCGAGCTGGCGACCTCTCAGGACGAGGACACGGGTCTCTTCGTCGACGAAATTCTGATGATCGGCAATCACGGAACCGGACGCACCGGCTTTCTCTGCGCACCTGGCCTTGAAAGCGAGGCGGCGGACGCATTCGCCGGCATCCTCGCGTCCGAAAACTGGACAAGCATCCGGTTCGACCGCTGCGGCGCGGCCTCGGCGCGGCTCGAACGGTTGCTCGATGCCTTTCCCGAAGGGGAGTTTGCGCGCGTCGACCCCGCCGACGAGGGAGAGAGGATCGACGCCTGCGGGCGTCGCCTCCGCAGTATGCTTCTCAGAACCCTCACGGGCAGGAACCTGCGCGACTGCCTCAATCGCCGCAGCCTGGGCATCGTCTTGGAGCGGGCGGTGGCGCTGCACGCCTTTGGCGACTTCGACGGAGCCGAAGCGGGCTATCGGCAGTTGATCCGCACCGTTCCGGGACATGTCGAGGCGCGCTGTCGCCTTGCGCATCTCTTGAGCGACGTGGGCGAATATGGGGAGGCGGAGCATCTTTATCGCACTTTGCTGCCGGCAGTGCCGAACGCGGACGACGTTCTCCATTGGCTCGGCGACACGCAAATGGCGCAGGCATTCTACCGCAAGGCGGGCAAGACGTTTCAAGAGCTGCTTGCCCGCTACCCGCATCGAGGCATCCTGCGCTACAAACTCGCGGTCGCGCGCTTGGCTTCGGGCCAAAGGGATGCCGCTGTCGCCACCTTCCAGAGCTTCCACGACATCGTATCCGATGACGCGAACCACGTGCTCTGCAAGACGAGGGCACAGGAGATCCTGACCCGCCTGAGGGGTGTCGCCGGCATGGAGGAGCAGGATGAGGAGCAGGAGCCCGAGCCGGAGCAGGAGACGCAGGCGCAGGAGGATGCGATTCGGTTGACGGCAGCTGCGCAGCCGCTCCTGACACCTCTGCTGCCCGCGGGCTCATCCGCCCATCTGCATGCGAAACCGTCGCCATATGGCTGGAAGGCCTCGAAATTGAAGCACTGAAACCGGTTTCTGTCTGCATCCCGCCACAGCGGCGCGTGCTGCCGGGGCGCGCCCGTCGCTGTGGCATCTCGATCATGTTGATCCGAAACCAACAGGTTGGAGCGGGATGCGGGCGGAAACCGCACACAGTTTTCCGCATCCCGCTCTGTTTTACGAACGCTTCTGAATGATCCCGTAGACGACGTTACGGTTCGCACCGAACTGCACGCGCGCTTCGATGGCTTCCCTGTCGGCGCTGGCATGAATGATCTGCCACATGTCGAACTCCGATCGAAGCAGCAGCGCCCAGTTCATGAAGGTTTCCATGTAGCCGTCGACATGGATGTCGCGCGCGAAATTGGCAAAGAGGAAGACCCCGTTGGGCTTCAGCATTTCCAGGCATCTCCGGGTGAGCTTCACCGCCACCTTTTCGGTGAGATAGTCGTAAAGCCCGGCGGCATAGATGAAATCGAACTGGCCGAGCTCCTGTGACCTGGTCAGAAGACTTTTGACCGACCCGTCGACTGCCTCGATGCGAGTTCCCATGAAGTCGCGCGCGATCGAACCGACGCTCAGCGGATCCTGATCGAGGGCGACCCACCGTTTCAGGCTCCCCTCCCGCAAGGCTGCCGAGCGGTTGGCCTCACGCAGGTGCCCGGCGGCGATCGTCAGGATCTCGGCCTCCCCTCCCCGTGTCGCCGCGATCTCGTCGACATGGCGCGTCAGCAGGTCGCGCCGCTCCCGCACGGCCACCGAAGATGAGGCGTCCTTCGTATAATCGTAGAGCGCTCGCCCGAGCGGCGTGGCCCTTGCCACATCCCCGGCAATGCTCGGATGTCCATAGATGAAGTCGAGCAACTGGGCGTCGCCGGAATAACCCCGGGGCTTTTCGAACGACCAGCGCGTAAACGGGTCCTGGAGGAAGAAGTCCGACACCGTGTGATTCTGGATCAGTGGTATCAGCTCCTGCCAGACGCTCGGCTGATGTTTATTGCGCACATCATGAAGAGACCCGGCAATCCGATGTATTATCTCCGCAGGGTCTCGCCGCTGCCCGAACTGTTGCTGCGCGATGTTCAGAATCAGCGCAATCTCGGCCTTTGCTGTCGCCAGCTGTTCTTCGTAAAACTCGATTCTCTGGGAATTGAATTCGGTTGCGATGGCGGCGGGCGTAATAAGGCTCTCGCCGTCTAGTACGATCTGAAATTGGCTCACGCGTGACTCATCCGTTAACTGTTTGTTAACATTATGCCCAGGACCCGGCACCGCGCCAGCCGGGTTTCAAGTTTTCGAATAATATGGTTAATAAAAACAGGTATTGGATTGTTTCAATACACTATTGAGCACTCTTCTGATCTTTGACAATTCAGCAAAACTTAATTTGCCTCGACTATTGTGCCGGACGTTCCTGACTGTCTTCGTAGGGTGCTTGTTGGGATTGGATGGGGCGTGAAGCGACAAGAGCCGGAAAAGGAAAAGTGTGTGCGGTTTTCCGCCCGCACCCCGCGTCTCAACTTTTTGGAATCGATTACGCTCATGGTTTCAGGTCGAACCGATCTAAATCATCGTGATCCAGGACGCGTCGATCGCCGCAAGGAGTTTCAGCCTCGCGGCGGGCGGCGCAAAGCGATTGGGACCGGTGCATGAGGCACACGTTGGCCGAGGGAATTGAGATCGATCTGCAGGCGCAGCCGCCCAGACTGCAATCTGTGGAGCTGCAAACGCTCTATCGCAGAGAAGGCGACGTCGCGCGCCGGGCGGCAAGCCGCCAGGGCCTCTGGGTGGCCGTGGCCGTCTATCTGCTGTTTGCGGCCACGGATATCCTGCTCGTTCCCGACGTCGCGTTTTATGCGATCCTGGCGCGCCTTGCGGTGGGCGCTACGGCGATTGCCGCCATCGAGGTGTTGTTTCGGCTGGGTGCCGAGACGAAGTGGTTCGATCTCACCTGCGCAGGCGCACTCGTGGCGGGTTATTGGGGTTGGCTGTTCCCGTCGCTGATGACCAGCCAGGCCGAGAGTATCTCCTATTATATGATCTTTGGCGCGATATTCATGATGGGCGCCAATCTATTCTTCAGTTTTCACTTTCGCCTGTCGGTCGTAACCTCGGGAATCGTCCTCGCCACGTTCTTTCTTGCCTTGGCATTCTATATACCGAAAAGCGTATCCTATCAGGTCGCCTTCGGAACCTTCTACGTCTCGTGCTTCGTCTTCACGTCCTATGTGAACTGGAAGCTCAACCGGGAGCGCTACAAGGTCTTTCTCAATGCCTTCGAGGCGAAGATCCAGCAGAAGGAGGCCTCCGATCGCGGAAAAGCGCTGCTGCGGCTGTCGCATACCGATTCGCTCACGGGCCTCGACAACCGCCGCGCGGTCGACCAGAAGCTCCGGGACTATTGGAGCGACTGGCAAAGAGGCGGGAAGAGCTTTGCGGCAATCCTTATCGACGTCGATTTCTTCAAGAGGTACAACGACTTTTACGGCCATCAGGAAGGCGATCGCTGCCTCGTTCTCGTTGCCAATGCGCTGAAGGAGTCGATCGCGCCCTACGATGGGTCGATCGGCCGTTATGGCGGCGAGGAATTCATCGTGCTGGCACGGCTGAAGACGCGGGAGCAGGCGGCGGATCTGGCGGAAGCCGTCCGGCACAGCGTCGAGACCCTCGCTCTGCCGCACGAACAGCGGCGCGACGGCATGTCGATCGTGACGGTGAGCGTCGGCGCGGGTTTCACCCGCAACCAGATCGGTTCGAAGCTCGAGAGACTGATCCATGAGGCGGATCGCGCTCTCTACGGGGCAAAGGCGAACGGCCGCAACTGTGCGCGCCTCTTCGATCCGAACGACCCGCAAAGCAGCGACGAGAGCGAGAACATCGCCGCGCTCCTGAAAATTGCAATCGACCAGAATCTCGTCTCACTCGTCTATCAGCCCATACGTGACGTCGCCACCGGCCGCGTCGACGCGGTCGAGGCCCTGATGCGGCTGAAGATGCTGGACGGCACGTCCGTCCCTCCGAGCCTCTTCGTGCCGATTGCCGAGCGGACCGGGGCCATCCTCGATCTCGGCCGCTGGGTGATAGGCGTGGTGTGCCAGGAACTCCTGGCAAGCGAGCATGTGCCCGTCGTCAGCGTGAACGTCTCGCCGATCCAGCTGAGATCGCCAGGCTTCGCGGCTTCGGTCGCAGCCATTCTCGGCGATACCGGCGTGGCCGGCAGCAGGCTCGCCTTCGAAATCACCGAGGGGCTCGAGATGGAGATGCATTCCGATATCCTGCGTTGCATCGCCGATTTGAAGACGCTGGGCATCAGGATATGGCTCGACGATTTCGGAACCGGCTTCGCCGGCCTGTCATGGCTGCGCCTGATCGACTTCGATACGGTGAAGATCGACCGATCGTTCCTTCACGATTGCGACACGCCCAAGGGCAAGGCGATGCTCAGGGACATTATCGGCCTGGTGCGAAACCGCGGGCACAAGATCCTGGTCGAGGGTGTCGAGACGGAGGAACAGCTCGCGCTCATGCGGCAATTCCGGATCGACCACGTCCAGGGTTTCCATGTCGGGCGACCCGCGCCTGCACGAAATTTCCAGCCGCCCCCACCGACGGACAAGCGCCGGACCCGCGCGGGGCCGCATTGATCGGGCCGACGGGCAAGGGCGGAGGGGACGCTCCCCCCATCATCTTCGCAACCGCTGTACGACCGCGAATCGCTACTTCCGCGCGAGGCTGAAGGAAAAATGGCTGCCGCGGTGGTAGTCGACGGAATAAACGACCGGCACGCCGCTTGCATTGAAACAGGTCTCGCGGATCAGCAGTGCCGGCCCGAAATCCCGCAGATCGTTGCGCTCCACCACGTCGTCAGGAAGCATCACTGCCGTGACCGTAGCAGCGGACATGCGCGGCCGGTGTCTGTACTGCTCGAGCAGATCGAGCAGCGAGCCGCCCCATTCGATGTCATAAAGGCGGTTCGGAATGATGCTGCGCGGAATGTAGTCGAGACAATAGAGTATCGGCTCGTCCTTGTGCAGACGCAGCCGCTCGAGACGGATGACGCGTTCGCCATTTGCAAGCTGCAACTGCCCCGCCGTGACCGCGTCGGGCATTTCCTCGGCGATCGAGAGTACCTTGTTGACGGTCGCATAGCCATAATGGCGCGTCATGTCGGTGACGCTCTCGAAGACGGTGATCGGCCTTTCGACATGGACCGCAGACATCGCCGACACGAACCGGCCGCGGCCGTGCTCGACATAGATGACGCCATCCTGCTCCAGTAGTTTCAATGCCTCCCGCAGCGCCGGGCGGGAGATCCTGAAACGCTCCGTCAGCTGCGCCTCCGTCGGAAGCTTGTCGCCCGGAGCGAGCCCCTGCTCCCGGATCAGATCGGCGATGCGGTCGCGAAGCTGTATGACCAGGGTGCGCGTGTCGCGAAGCGGCTCGGGCAATTCCTCTCTCCAAATGACTGCAGAATATGATCCTTCTTGTCTGACAAATCCAGGAAGGTCAAGGGACAGTTCATCTACCCTGTATCCTTGCGGGAGCTCGCTGGCAGAAGGCGCATCCGGCCGATTATCTCCCTTGACATTTTCAGACAATGTTGTCAGTTGTCTTACAACATTGTCGGCGGCAGCCGGCGATCGCCACCACCTGTCGAGAGAGAACTATGCTGAATTTTGACGAACAGAGATTTCTACGCATCCAGTCGGGCGCCGTCGCCCTGCGTCAACGCCTGGACGACGTCGTCGTCTCCTGCCTTGAAAAGGGCGCGGAGAACGTCTTCTTCCTCGGGACCGGCGGTGCCGCCATTCTCATGCAGCCGGCCGCCCAGTTGCTCCAGCGCAGGTCGCGCTTTCCGGCCTTTATCGACCTGCCGGCCGAGCTCTTCATTACCGGTTCGGTCAACCTGACGGAAAAGTCGATCGTCGTCATACCGTCGCTCTCCGGCACGACCAAGGAGAGCGTGGCTCTGCTGGCAAAGGCGAAGGAGGCCGGCGCGACAGTCCTGTCGCTGGTGGGTCACGAGGAAACGCCCCTCGGCAAGGGTGGCACCCATGCCTTCGTCAACTTCGCCGAAGACGACACGTCCTGCGAGTCCTTCTACCTGCAGTCCCTGTTCATCGCGCTGTCTATCATGCGTCACCGCGGCGAGATCGAGAACTACGACCAGATCGCCGCTGAACTGGAACGACTTCCTGAGCTTCTCCTCGAAGTGAAGCGCGGCTACGAGGACAAGGCCGAGATCTTCGCCCGTGTTCTGGCAGGCTCCGACTACCACATCATCACAGGCGCCGGAAACGCCTGGCCCGAGGCATTCTACTACGGCATGTGCATCCTCGAAGAGATGCAGTGGATCCGCACACGCCCGGTCCATGCCTCGGACTTTTTCCATGGAACGCTCGAGCTCGTGGAAAAGGGCGTCAGCGTCATCCTCTTCAAGGGCGAGGACGCTCTGCGGCCGCTGGCCGACCGGGTGGAGAATTTCGCGCCCAACTACACGGACAGGCTGACCGTCCTCGACACGGCGGACTTTGCGCTGCCAGGCATTTCGCAAGAGGTGCGCGGCCTCGTTTCCCCCGTCGTTCTCGCAACCGTGCTCGAGCGCATCAGCGCGCATCTCGAAGTGATGCGCAACCACCCGCTGACGACGCGGCGTTACTACAAGCGCGTAGCCTATTGAGCATAGACGCCCAATGAACTAGCACGGCCGCGACTGCTCCGGCATTCGCGGCCCTGATGGCGAAACAAGAGAATTCCATGACCAGATTCCGATTTGCGGCCGTCGGCGACAATTGCATCGACCGCTATCGCGCGCCGCTTAGCCAATCCTATGTCGGCGGCAACGCAATCAATGTCGCCGTTCAACTTGCAAGGCTCGGCCACGGATCCTTCTATTTCGGCGCCGTCGGCCGCGATTCCGACGGCGCCCATGTTCGCCGCCTGCTGCTCGCGAACGGCGTCAATGTCGACCACCTGCTCGCGCGCGACACCAACACGGCCTACACGGATATCGACGTGACACCTGCCGGCGACCGCATCTTCGTCCATGAAGATTTCGGCGCCTGTGCCGGATACCGCCCCGATGCCGGCGAGATCGAGCTGCTGAAGACCATGGACCATGTGCATATCGGCTGGCTGGACGACGGCGGCCTGTTGCGCCGTGCGCTATCTGCCGCAGGCGTCAGCATCTCCCAGGACGTCTCGGTCAATGCGGCAGCAGCAGATCTCGACGTCGACGGCCTTTCGATCGCCTTCGGTTCGGCCGGCGAGGACGAAAGCAGTGCAGAGAGGCTGGCCGGCGAATTCCTTGCGCGGGGAGCCCGCCTTGCGGTGGTGACGCGTGGTGCGCTCGGCTCGCTCGCGAGCGACGGCACCAATATCGCGTCTGCCGGCATTCGCCCGGTCGAAGTCGTGGACACGACCGGCGCCGGCGACAGCTTTATCGCCGGCTTCATCGCCGCCCGCCTGAAAGGGCGCACCCTTGCCGCATGCCTCGCAGCCGGCAGGGACCTGGCCGCGAATACCTGCACGCATGTCGGCGGCTTCCCGCAGGAACCGCAATCGATCTGACGTCGGCTAGCCTGCGTTGCCGGTGCCATCGCCGGGAATGGCGGATCAATGGGGTCGCATCGTCGCCCTCGCCGACTCCGATGGAAGACCCATCGGGGCGATGGACGCCTTCATCGCCGCGCAACACCAACTTACCCTGGTCACCCGCAACACCAAAGACTTTGAAACGACCGGAGTGCGTTTGTTCAACCCCATGGTCTGAGGGAGCCGATACATGACCCCGTATCGCCCTCTGTGCCTTCACCGACAACCGGCACCGCCAGCGGCGACGGCAGCGCACAATCCTGCGATATGCATCAGTGCAGGAGCTGGCTGAGGAACAGGCTCGCCCGATCCGTCTTCGGATGCGCGAAGAATTCGTCCGGTTCGCCCTCTTCGACGATGCGGCCCTGATCCATGAAGATCACCCGATCCGCGACTTGGCGTGCGAAGCCCATTTCGTGGGTGACGCAGACCATCGTCATGCCCTCGTTTGCGAGCGCCACCATGGTGTCCAGCACTTCCTTGACCATTTCAGGGTCGAGTGCAGAGGTCGGCTCGTCGAAGAGCATGACCTTCGGATTCATGCAGAGCGCCCGCGCGATCGCGACGCGCTGCTGCTGTCCGCCCGAAAGCTGGCCCGGATATTTGTTCGCCTGCTCCGGAATGCGCACGCGGTTGAGATAGTCCATCGCGATCTCCGTCGCCTGGGCGCGCGGCAAGCGCTTGACCCACATCGGCGCCAGAATACAGTTTTCGAGGATCGTCAGGTGCGGGAAGAGATTGAACTGCTGAAACACCATTCCCACTTCGCGCCTGATGGCATCCACCTTGCGCTCATCTTCGCCGACTTCGACGCCACCGACGACGATGCGGCCCTGCTGATGCGCCTCGAGCCGGTTGACGCAGCGGATCAGCGTCGACTTGCCGGAACCGGAGGGTCCGCAGATGACGACCTTCTCCCGCGGCGCGATGGACAGGTTGATATCGTCAAGGGCATGATACTGGCCGTACCACTTATGTACGCCGCTGAGCGTGATCTCCGGCGAAGCGATGTCGATCGATGTGGGCATTGTTGTCTCCAGGATTATTTCAGGACGAGCCAGCCGGAAAGCACGATGACGAGGGCGCCCGCGACCGTGTGCAGTTCGATGGGGGCGGCAAAGAACAGCGCCCCGTAGAGGCAGCCCCAGACGATCTGGCTGTACTGGAAAGGCGCAACCACCGAGGCGTCGCCCATGCGGAAGGCGCGCACCAGCAGCAGATGACCGCCGAGCATGAAGAGGCCGGCGAAGAAGGCGATCAGCAGATCGCCCGGCCCGACCGGCGCCAATCCGCCGCCGATCGACGCAACCGCCAGCGCGACCGCCGCGAGCACGACGAGCAGCGTCGAGACGAGGGCAAGGTCGCTCTCCGTCGCCCTGGCGCGCCGCAGCAGCACGAGCGAGAGCGCAAAGACGAGAGCCGACCCCGCCGCCGCGGCGTGGCCCGGATTGAGCGGCGCGATCCCCGGCCTGAGCGCAACCGCAACGCCGAGGAAGCCGACGACCACGCCACACCAGGCAACGATGGACAGGCGTTCCGCAAGCAGGGCGAAGGCCAGCACCGCCACAAGAACCGGAGTGAGGAAGGCGAGCAGATAGGCTTCCGACAACGGCAGCACCGAAAATGCGTAGTGGATCAGAAGCGTATCGACGGCGAGCAGGAACGCCCTCAAGAGCGCAAGCCCCGGATGACGCGGTCTGAGCGATGCCGTGGTGCCGGTGACGCCGGCGTAGACGGCAAGCATCGCGAGCGCCGCGAGCGTCACCATGAAGGTCACCTGCGGCACGTCGAAGCGCTCTGCGAGAAGCTTCACCAGCACATCCGTGCCCGAAAAGACGGCGAACGCCAGGAGACCCAGGGCGGCAGCGCGCAGGTTGCGCGGCATGCCGGCCGCGGCCGGCGCGACCGTCGCGTCAACGGACATTGAAGCGTCCGAACCGTGCTTCGATGCGCGATTGCATATATTCGAGGCCGATCGAAAGGATCCAGTAGATCATCGAGGCCGTGATCAGCATTTCGATGTGGCGGAACTCGGTCTGTCCCTGGGTACGGGCGAGATACATCAGTTCCCAGACGCCGACGACGGAGATCAGCGAGGAATCCTTCAGCATCGCGATGAACTGGTTCCCGGTCGGCGGGATGATCACGCGCATCGCCTGCGGCAGGATCACCAGGCCCATCGTCTGGCTCGGGTTCAAGCCGAGCGCGGTCGCGCCTTCCGTCTGCCCCCGCGGGATGCTCTCGATCCCGGCCCGGAAGATTTCGGTCATATAGGCGCCGTAGCACAGCGAGAGCGCAAGGATGCCGGCCGGCACGGCGCTGATGACGTAGCCCACCTGCGGCAAACCGAGATAGATGATATAGATCTGCATCAGGAGCGGCAGGCCGCGAAACAGCGACGTGTAGAAGGTGGCGAGGCCGTAGATGACACCGTTCTTCGACAGTTTCGCAATCGCACCCACAAGCGCGATGACTGTCGCGACGGCGATCGAGATCACCGAGATGTAGAGCGTGGTGACGACGCCCTGCGAAATCAGGAAGCTGATCTTCTTTGCGATGAAGGCAAAGGAAAGATTGAAGGAATAGAAGAAGAGCATCAGCAGCGCGAAGAGCTCCAGCCAGACGCCGACCACCTGCCAGGGGCGAGGCAGCTGCCGCAGGGCCTTCCAGTTCAGCGCCGCTATCACGGCGATCATCACCGCGCTGACCAGCCGCCCGAGCGCGGGATTGGCGGCCAGCCACTCCGAGCTTGTCGGCAGCACGAGCCCGATCCAGGCCGGGCTTACACCCAGGCTGTAGATCGTCAGGGTTATCAGCGCGAGCAGGAGAAACGTCCCGGTGCGCCGCGCTGCATCCGGATACGTCAGAATCATACGACCGATCATTTGGTTCTCTCCGGCATTCAGGCCGCGCGCTCGCGCCACCAGTCTTGAGCTTGCAGTTTCCAATAGGTGAGCTGGGCCACCGCCAGCCCGGCATAGCCGCCGGCCCAGACGAGCCCGAATGGCTTGAACAGCTTGTAGCGGTCGGACTGACCCAGGATGCCTTCGGCCACCAGCTTTCCGCCGATGGCGGTCGTGTTCAGCCCGTGACCGCCAAAGGCCGTGCAATGCCATACTCCGGCCTGCATCTCTCCGATCTGTGGCATGAGGTGGCGCGCATAGGACATCAGTCCCGACCAGGCGAGCTCGGTCTTCAGATCCTTGAGCTGCGGATAGGTCCCGACCATTTCGCGCCGCAGTTCCCCGGCCAAGGCTGCCGGCGAAGCCGCGCGGGTGGTGATGCGCCCGCCCCAAAGTAGGCGTTTCCCGCCTTCGACGACGCGATAATAGTCGCCGGCGCGGCGGTTGTCGCCGATCGCGTCCGTGGTGGCGATGGCGGTACGGATGAGTTCCGGCGCTTCCTCGCTCAGCATGACATAGGTCGCGATCGGCAGGAACGAACGTTTCAGCCGGCCGTTCAAAGGACCCGTGTAACCGCCGGTGGTGAACACGACATGACGCGCTCTGACACTTCCACCCGACGTGGACACCGTCTTCTCGGCACTGTCGAGCACGCTTCCGGTCGCGGCCGACCCCTCATAGATCCGGCCGCCAAGGCGTTCGATCTCGCGCGCCAGTCCGCGAAGATAGTTGAGCGGGTGCATGTGGAAGGCTTTGCGGTCGCGCAATGCGTGGAAATACCGGTTCGACTTCAACACCGAACGGACCTCGTCGGTGGAGAGATAGTCGAGTTCATAGCCGTAAACGCGTCTCATCTCGTCGGCATGCGCCTTCAGGCTGCCGCCCTCGTCGTAGCGCAATACGCTCGTGATGCCGGGCTGCGGCCTCGCCTCCTCGATCTTCAGCGTCTCGATCGTTTCGCGAACGAATTCGACGCCTTCGATCGAAAGCCGGTGTATCTGTCGCGCCGCTTCGGTCCCGGCCATCCGGGCGATATTGTCGCTGCCGGTGGCAAAACCCGGGCTGACGAAACCGCCATTGCGGCCGGAGGCCCCGAAACCGACGCTTTCGGCTTCGAGAACGATGACCGACTGTCCGGCGCGCGCCAGCTGCAGCGCCGTCGTCAGGCCGGCGAGCCCGCCGCCGATGATTACGCTATCGCATTCGACCATCCCGGAGAGGGCCGGTCTGACATTCGTTTCGGCTATTGTCTGTTTGTAATAGGTATTGGGATAGGACATTTTCTCTCGCCCGTCGACCGCGGTGGCAAGGCGGAGGGGCAGCGAGCCGCCCCCGCAGGTATCGGTTCAGTCGGCGCTATAGTCCTTGCCGTACCACTTGGTGGTCAGCGTCGCGAGCGTGCCGTCCTTCTTCATCTCGTCGATGATGGCGCCAACCTTCTTCGTCCACTCCGGATCGACCTTTTCGGCGATGACCACCAACGGCTCCCTGAAGGCATATTCGCCCTCGAGGACGCGCAGCGGATAACCGTTTTTCATCGCGTTGAGCGCTGTCTGCTCCGGCGCGATGACGGCATCGAGGCGCACACCGTCGCCAAGACGCAGATCGTCGAAGGGCAGCATGGAATCGGCAAAGGTGCGGACCTCGCCCGGCTCGATCTTGTATTCGATCGGCGGCAGGCCCGGCGCATCGATCTCGAGCCGGCGGCGAATGAAATCTTCCGACGTGGTCGCCGTTTCGACGCCGATGATCTTGCCGTTCAGGTCTGCGACGGATTTCGCCTGGCTGTCCTTGTGCAGCACGTAAACATAGGGGCTGAAGTAATAGATACCGACGAAAGCGATGACCTGAGCACGCGCCTTTGTCGGGGTGACGGAGCCAACACCCAAATCGTAGCGCCCTTGCCAGCGGCCGCCGGTCAAGGTCGCCCAGTCGGGCGTTTCGAAGCTCACTTCGACACCAAGGCGCTTTGCGATCTCCTTGGAGACGTCGATATCGAAACCGACCAGCTCGTTGCTGTCGTCGAGATAGCTCTGGGGCGGCCAGCCGCTATTGGTGGCGACCACCATGGCCTTCTTGCCCATGACGCGGTCGAGCGTCTCACCCGCCTGTGCGGCGGTTACGAACGCCAGTGCGGCAACGCCGATAGCGACCTTTGCAATTAGTCCTTTCACGCAATCCTCCTCTTCGATCGGTCAGTCCTACAGCGTCGCTTGCCTCGCAGGCACGGAAAAGTCGCTGTAGCACGTCGACTTTGCTGCATGATCTGCGGAACATGCAGCGTGCTCCCAGTTATAAGATGTCTGACAACTGAATTAGTAAATCCTACTGACGCGGTGTCAAGGCCGCATGGCGCACGGGTCCATGAAACGAAATGATGAGACGATGCGAATCGGTGATGGACTCCGCCGGAGCGCGAAGGATAAGGCGGTGTTGAGAGCGACGGAGTGGAGCCAGGCTCTACACACTGTCCCGAAAGCGCGCCAAGGAGTGGACGCGGAAGGCGGGGGCGGCTTCCGCCCGAGCCCCGCCTCGCATGTGACGAGCACTTCACATAGCGATCACTCGGCGGCCGTTGCGGTACGGCCGCCATTGGACCGCATCAGGCCTTGCGCACGTTTCAGGCATTCGGCCTGCTCGTTGCGGTAGCGCGGCCCGATCTCCATCATCAACACGGTCTCCGGGAGGAAAGTCAGTTCACGGAAAATTTCCTCCCAGTCGATGTCGCCCCAGCCGAGCGGCATGTGCAGATCGCCGATGCCGAGTGCTGTCGCCTCCTGCGGATAGAACGCCTGGTAAAAGGCCTGCGGGCGGCCGAAGGAATCGTGGACGTGAAGATGACCGGCAACGGGCGCCATGGCGCGGATCTGATCGGGAAAATTCAAGCCGCGATAGGTGGACTCGATATAGGCATGACTCAAGTCGATCAGCGCCACCAGATTGGAATGGTCGACGGCCCTCACCGTCTCGGCGATCTCGGCCGGTGTCTGGCGATACTGTCCCGGTGCCGTCGAAAAGATATTTTCGAGCGCTATGCGCACGCCGTAGGGCCGTGCGAATTCCGCGAGTTCGAACAAAGCGTCACGCTCGCGCCGGTCTGCCTCCGCCCGCTCGAAAAGCTGCTCGGCACGCAGCTGACCGCCGTGCTGAACGATGATGCCGGCGCCGATGCGATCGCAGATCTCGACCAGGGCCTTTGCCGCCCCCAGCTGATAGCCCGCCGTTGCCGGATCCATGAAGTTCGAGGAAACGAGACCGTGAACCGTGTAGCGAAAGGGAAACTGGCGGGTCAGCGCCACAAGCCGCTCCACGCGCTCCTTGATCAATCTTCCGCCGGCGATGAGGTCGATGCTGGTCAGGCCAAGTTCGACCGTGTCGACGCCGAGTTCCCTCAGTCGGCGCAGGTCGGCCTCGAGGCTCTCCAGTTCGCCGTCGACGGAACCCGAACTGAAGCCGGTTGCGATGATATTGCTCATTGACTGTCCCCATTGAGATGACCGGCTGCGACCGGACTGGAAAATACACGCTGTCGG
Source organism: Sinorhizobium prairiense (assembly GCF_029201645.2). Lineage (NCBI taxonomy): Bacteria > Pseudomonadati > Pseudomonadota > Alphaproteobacteria > Hyphomicrobiales > Rhizobiaceae > Sinorhizobium > Sinorhizobium prairiense. The sequence continues at coordinate 23,398 of NZ_CP104131.1, read as the reverse complement.
AAACCGCTACACCTTTTCCTCTAAGCGCATCGATGCGACTTCGGCGTCACGTAGAGCGAGCGCCAGATCGGGACTGTCCGAGGTCAGATGCCCGATTCCCCTTTCGAGCCAGCGGCGGACGCCCGCTTCATCGTTGAGGGTCCATACGCAAAGCCGCTCCACAGGCACCGAGCTACGGATGAGTTCCCACTCGTCCGCCATCAATTCGTGGTGGATCGCTACGATATCCACGAGGTCGTCGGCGGCCGCGAGAAAGGCGGCGAGACCGCCTTGCCGCGCCGCCCAGTCGGCATTGACGGAGACGAGCCGCGCGACATGCGGCGCATGGAGGCGGCAATCCTCGAGAACCGATCTGTCGAAAGACGTGAGATGGGAACGGTAGTCGACGCCGAAGCGCCGCAGCTCCTGCGCTACTCGGACGGCGATGCCAGGATAAGGCGTTCCCGTTTCGTCGGACTTGATCTCGACATGCAAGTGAAGTCCGTCCCTGGCTGCAAGTATGCCCAGCACGTCGCTCAAGGTCGGGATACTCTCGTCCGTATCGCGCAACGGCGTCGCGAGCCGCACCGCGGGTGTCATCCGGCGCACCGGCCCGGTCGCGTGTACCGTCCTGTCCAGCGTGGCGTCGTGGATGACGACCAGCTCTTCTGAATCGGTCAGGTGCACGTCGAACTCGATGGCATCGACGCCGAGCCGCAGCGCATTGCGAAAACCCGTCAGCGAGTTTTCCGGCCAGAGATTGCGGGCGCCGCGGTGGCCGATGATTTTCGTCATGGGATTGGTCCTTAACGCACGGTGGGATCGAGCTTGTCGCGAAGCCAGTCGCCGACAAGCGAGATGGAAAGGGTCGTGAGCATGATGACGGCAGCCGGAGCGAGCATGATCCAGGGAGCGCGGGTCAGATATTCGCGCCCGAAGCCGACCATGTTGCCGAGGCTCGTTTCCGGGGGCTGCACGCCGAGACCGAGGAATGACAACCCGCTTTCCATCAGGATGATCTCCGGAAACGTCAGCGTCATCGACACGATCAGCGTCGATGCGACATTGGGCAGGATATGGCGGAGATAGACCCGCGCCGGGGTGGCGCCAAGTTGGACCACCGCGGCAGCATAGCCCTGCGCCCCGGCCGAGATCGCAAGGCCGCGGGCGATGCGCGCGTAGCGTTCCCAGCCGTAGAAGCCCATGAGACAGACGAGCAGCACCATGGAGGAGCCGAAGAAGGCCAGCACCGCCAGCGACATGATGAGAAATGGCAGGGCCGCCTGGAAATCGGCAAGCGCGAGGACCAGATGCTCGGTCAGGCCCCGAAACCGCGCTGCCGCGAAACCGAGCGCCGTGCCGAAGACCGCCGAAAGCAGCGTCGCACCGAAGGCGATGATCAGCGAGACGCGGATCGACTGGATCAGCCGCGACAGCACGTCCCGGCCGAGCTCGTCGGTGCCGAGCCAGTGCTTGAGCGTCCCGGGGGCCGACAGCCGGCTCGTCAGATCCATCGCCGTAATGTCGTAGGGCCGCAGATAGCCGGCAAAAAGCGCGATGACGATCATCGCTGCGAGCCAGAGGAAGCCGAAGGCCACCGAAAGCGGCACCTTGCGGCGAAGGAAGGAAAGGGAGCCTCGTAGCCATCCTGCAAGAGGCGATCTCTCTGCCAGATCAACGGAAGCCATAGCGCATCTCCTTGGATCTAATGCCCGGCATGCGAACGCAGCCGCGGGTCGAGCCAGCCATAGAGCAGGTCGACGACGAGGTTCGACATCACCATTGCTGCAGCGATGATCAGCAGGATGCACTGAACGACGGCGAGGTCGCGGTTGCTGACCGAGACGATCAGCAGCCGCCCGATACCGGGCCAGGAGAAGATCGACTCCACCACCACCGCGCCGGCGATCAGCGAGCCGACCATGAAGCCGACGATGGTGACGATCGGGACTGCGGCGTTGGGAAGCGCATGGCTCCAGATGACGTCGCGCCATTTCAGCCCCTTCGCCGAGGCCGTGCGGATATAGGGCTGCCCAAGCACCTCGATCATGGCGCTGCGCGAGAAACGGGCAAGAATGCCGATCCCGCCGATGCTCATCGTGATCGTCGGCAGAATTCCATGCATCCAGGTATCTTGGCCCCGGAGGGCAGCATGCCGAGAAGAACCGAAAAGATCAGTACGAGCACGAGGCCCATGACGAAGGACGGAACGGTAAAGCCGATGATCGCCAGCGTGATCACGCCGCGATCGGCGAAGCTCTGGCGGTGGAGCGCGGCATAGACGCCGGCGGGGATACCGATCATCAGCTTCAGGATCAGCGCCGGAAGCGTCAATTGCAGCGTCGCGGGCACCCGCTCCAGAACCAGGTGGAGCGCCGAGGCCTTGTCGCGCATGGACACGCCGAAATCTCCGGTGAAGATCGACTTGATATAGGCGAGGTATTGTATCCAGATCGGCTGGTCGAGGCCCCAGGCTTTGCGGAACGCATCGACGGCGTCCTGAGGCACATCGGGACCGAGCATCACCTGGGCCGGATCGCCCGACATGCGCAGCACGACGAAAGCGAAGGTCACCACGGCCAGGATCGTAATCACGGCGCGCATCAGACGCACGAGAACGAAGCGGATCATGCCCGTCTCCTCAGGGTCTCGACCGAGGCGGTTTCGCCCGCCACGGCATGACAGGCGGCCGTCCGGCCGTTGCCGGTCCGGAGAAGCGAAGGCACCCTCGTGCGGCAAATGTCACGCGCAACGGGACAGCGGGGATGGAAGGTGCAGCCCGAGGGACGGTCGGCCGGGTTCGGCGGCTCGCCCTGCAGGATCACCCGGCCTTCGAGCGGCTTGCCCGGGACCGGGACGCTCGAAACCAGCGCCTTCGTATAGGGATGCTGCGGCGACCGGAAGATCACGTCGGAAGAAGCCTCCTCCACGATTCGGCCGAGATACATGACCGCGACGCGATCGGCGATATTGCGTACGACCTTCAGATCGTGGCTGATGAAGATCATGGCGATGCCGTTCTTTTCCTGGAGGTCGCGCAGCATATTGACGACCTGCGCCTGGATCGAAACGTCGAGGGCGGAGACGGGCTCGTCGCAGACCAGGAGCTTCGGCCGCGAAGCAAGGGCGCGGGCGATGACGGCCCGCTGCCGCTGGCCGCCGGAAAGCTCGTGCGGGAAGCGCCCGGCCTGGTCGGGACGAAGCCCGACAGCCGCCATCAGCTCGGCAATGCGGGCGGCCTGGTGTTCTTTCGGGACGAGCCCGTGAATATCGAGCGGCTCGCCGATTTGCGCGGCAATCGTCAGGCGCCGGTCGAGTGCCGCAAGCGGATCCTGGTAGACGAGTTGCATCTTGGCGCGCAGCGCCCGCCACCCGGCGGTACCGTATTTCGGCATAGGGCTTCCCGCGAAGCGCACCTCGCCGGTCTGCGCCGGATCGAGCCCCAGAAGCATCCGCCCCAATGTCGATTTGCCGGACCCCGATTCGCCCACGATCCCGAGCGTCTCGCCGGGCATGACCGCGAGCGAAATTCCGTCGACGGCGCGCACGGGATTTGGGCGGCCGAAGAGCCCGCGCCGGACTTCGTAGATGCGCACGAGTTCGTCCGCTTCGATGAGCGCAGTCACGACATCAGCCCTTCGGGAATTCTTCTCTCGGCGTCGCCGCGCGTGACCGTCGGTACGGGGCGCATGCAGGCAAGGCGGCGCCCGTCGCCCTGGGGCTCGAGATGCGGGTAATCGCTCCCGCAGGCGTCGACGGCGCGGGGGCAGCGGGGCGAGAAGGAACAGCCCGCAGGCAGATGTTTCGGGTTCGGTACGGTCCCCCGGATAGGGATCAGCCGGTCGCGCGGCCCGTCGATGCGCGGAATGGCATGGAACAGTCCCCGCGTATAGGGATGCCGCGGCTCCGAGAAGAGTTGCGCCACGCTTCCCTCTTCCACGATCCGGCCGGCATACATGACGCATACGCGATCGCAAACCTGCGAGACCGCGCCCAGATCATGGCTGATGAAGACCAGCGCCATGCCGGTCTCGGCCCGAAGCGTGTTCAGAAGATCGAGGATCTGCGCCTGGATGGTCGCGTCGAGCGCCGTGGTCGGCTCGTCGGCAATCAGCAGGTCCGGCTGGCCCGCGAGCGCCATCGCGATCATCAGGCGCTGGCACTGCCCACCGGAAAATTCGTGCGGATAGAGATCGAAGCGCCGCGCCGCATCGGGAATGCCGACCATGTCCATCAGCCGCAGGGCCTCAAGGCGCGCCGCATCCCCGCGAAGACCGCGGTGAATGTAAAGCGCCTCGGCGATCTGGCGGCCGATGCGCAATACGGGATTGAGAGAGCTCGAAGGGTCCTGGAAAATCATTGCTATCCGCCCGCCGCGGACCTCCTCGAGAGTCGCGCGGGGTGCCCGCACAGTTCCCGGCCGTCGATCCGGACAGAACCCGTGACCGCCGCCTTGCCCGGAAGCAGCCCGAGAGCCGCGAGCCAGGTCACGGACTTGCCGCATCCCGACTCGCCGACGAGGCCGACAGCCTCTCCTTTGGCAACATTGAGATCGATGCCATGCAGAACCTGAACGCCATCGAAAGCGACCTTCAGGTCCCGCAACGCTACGAGATCCGGTTTGGCAGCGCCCATTTCTCATTCCCGGTGTTTCGACCGCGGCATCGCCGCTCGGTCCTCAAGGAATTCCGGCAGCCGCCGGGCTGCCGGAACACGGCTGGATCGAATTCAGCTCGCCCAGTTGGCGGCGCGGAAATCCATGGCGAAGGCGGGCGCCGCCTTCCACTTCAACGAAGACTTCATGCCGGTGAAGACCGCGTTCTGGTGAAGCACCTGATAGGCCGGGTCCTCGCGCTCGCAGATCTCGAGCATGCGGGCGAATGCCTTCTTGCGTTTCGCATGATCGGTTTCCGTTTCGAGGATCTGGGCCATCTGGTTGGCCTCGGCATTTGCCCAGTCCTTCTTCTGCTGAACCTCGCCGTTAGGCCCGAACTGGGCGACGATCGAGGAGACCGGATCGCTGAAGGAGGCGCCGGCCGACCAGTCGCGCACGCCCTTCGTGCCGGACGGGTCGTGGATCTGGCCCCAGTTTTCCTTCATCTGGATTTCGACATTGAGGCCGACCTGCTTCCACATCTCGACCATGATCTGGCCGTTCGCAGTCTGGTTCGTGTAGTAATTGTTGAGAAGCCGGAACGGGATCGCATCGCCCTTGTAATTGGCCTGCTTCAGAAGGTCCTTGGCGAGTTGCGGATTATACTCCGGAACCGTCCAGCCTTCGACGAACATGTCACCGTAGAAGGGGAACTGCAGGCCGGCCGGCACGGTCGTCTGACCGGACCAGAGCGCATCGACGATCGCCTGGCGGTCGATCGAATGGGTCATCGCCCGGCGGACGAGCGGGTCCTGAAGGGTCGGGTTCTGGACATTGAAGACGGAAATGCGGTGGTTGTGGATCGTCGAGCCCTGGACCTCATATCCGGGTGCGGCCTGAACCGCGGCGATCTGGTCCGGCGGCAGGTCGCAGGCGAAGTCGTATTCGCCGGAGAGCAGGCCGTTGACGCGGGATGAAACCTCCGGAACCTCGACGAAGCGGATCTGCTCCAGCGGGGGCGGCCGCCCCAGTAGTCGTCGAAGGCGACGAGCGTCAAGGAAACGTCCGGCTTATGTTCGCCGACCATATAGGGGCCGGTGGTGATCGGCTTGCGTGCCCAGTCCATATAGGTCGCCGCCTCGTCCCAGGCGCGACGGTTGGCAATCTGGCTGCCGAAGGCATAAAGGCGGCCCTCGATGGTGACGTCCGGCGTCGCGTTGTGGAAGCGAACGGTATATTTGTCGACGGCCTCGACGCCGGCAAGCGCCGGCCACAGGCGCCGCCCGGTGCCCGGCACGACTGCCGGCAGCTCCTTGGCGGTTGCGGGCTTGTGCTCATCCTCGAAAACGGTCTTGCCGCCTGCGGGCAGAGTGTCCCCGAACACGCGCTGCGCGGAGAAGCTGAACACGACGTCGTCGGCCGTGAGCTCGTCGCCATTGTGGAATTTCACACCCTGGCGCAGCTTCAGCTCGAGAGTCTTGTCGTCGATACGCTTCCATTCCGTCGCAAGGCCGGGGACCGGACCCTGATTGCCCATCCAGTCGCGCAGGATCAGGCCCTCCCAAAGGTTCGGGAAGAACACGCGCTCACCGACATTCGACTGCTCGTTCCAGACGTCGAGCGTATTGTTGATGGTGATCTTCTGCACCGCGATGGTGACGGACGGGCGCTTGCCTTGGCTGAACGCGAAGCGCGGCAAGATCAAGCTGCCCGCAGCCGCGCCCATGAGGCCGAGCGCGGCTCGCCGATTGATTGAAAGCATGAGACTCTCCTTTTGGATGGAATCGAGCACCCGCGCGGATGCCGTTCAGCGTCGGGTCTAGTTCCGCCAGACGTCGTCTTCCTGATGTTTGGGTGAAACTTTCGTGACAGGGGCTCGACGGCGAACTGTGAGGCACCTCAGCTCCTTCGGAGGCATCGCCTGCGCATTCGCGCAGCCGGTCGACGCGCGGTGCAAAGCGACAGGGAATGAAGCTGCAGTCATGGGGAGTAAGGCGTCCAACTGAATTCGTCAGAAGCCGTTTAGTTCACATGTGTAACACTGATGTGACGTATGTAACTCTTCTCCATGTCACCTTGCCCGATTAAGGATGACATGCGGTCTGAGCAGACGCGCAACGTTGCAGGGGGGTGCATGGGGCAGCAGAAACTGATGGCCAAGGCCGCTTGGCTCTACCATGTGGAAGGACTGACGCAGGCCCAGATCGGCGAGCGCATGAATCTCACACGCCGGAGGGTGAACGAGCTTCTTGCCGCGGCGCTGGAGCAGGGCGTCGTCAGGATCAGCTTCAGTTCGCCCCTTGTCGAGAGTGTCGAACTGGAATCGCGGCTGCGTGACCGTTTCGGCTTGGATGATGCCGTGGTCATGCCCACCCCTGCCGATCCGCGCTTTGTTCATGCCGTTATCGGGCGCGGAGCCGCCGCCTATCTCGATCGCCTGATCCAGGCGCGGAAACCACATTCCATTGGCGTTGGCTGGGGCGCGACCTTGCGCGAGACGATGCAGCATATGACGCCCGCCAACGAGCCCCGGATCGATGTCCGATCGATGATGGGCGGGCTGACGCATGGTTCGGAGATCAACACCTTCGAGATCGTCCGCGGCTTCGCGGAGGTGCTGAAGGCGCAATGCCACTATTTCGTTGCGCCGATCTATGCCGAAACGCCGCAATCGCGCGAGGCCGTGATTGCCCAGTCGGTGTTCCGCAAGACCTTCCGCCAGATATGCGACGTCGACATATCCTATCTCAGCGCCGGCGACATGTCGCAGCACTCCCTGCAGGTGCGCTATGGCCTTCCGGAGGGGACGAAGGTGAGCGACCTCATAGCCCTCGGTGCGGTCGGCGATCTCCTCGGCCGGTATGTCGACGCCGAAGGAAATCCCGTCGATCACCCGCTCAACCGTCAGGTGCTCTCGCCCGAGTTCGACGAATACCGCCGCATCCCCTGCCGCATCGTCGCTTCGGGCGGTTCGCACAAGCACGACATTCTCCTGGCCCTGGCACGGGCGAGGCTGCCGACGATCATGATCACCGACGCCGACAGCGCCATGGCGATGCTGCAGAGGTGATTGACCGGAATCCGCATTGGAGGACGGCCGCCGCATTGGCGCTGGGCAAACCCAAAACGCGAAAAGGCCCGCTGATGCGGGCCTTTTTGTAACCGGGCCAAGCTGGTAAAGGTCCGTCGTTCAGGGACCGGACGGGCACTTCGGCAAGGATCCGACCGGCGGTTCTATTCCGCAACCGCGTCCCTGAGCCAAGTGCGGAAGGACCGGAAGCTGTGGGATCGAAGCTTCGGCTCGGCGAACATGAAGAAATAGTGCTCATGCACCATGTTTTTCTCGAACAGAGCGATAAGCTGGCCTTCCGCCAGTTCCCGCTTCACCAGCCTTTGGCGGACAATGGCAATGCCCAGCCCTTCGACGGCGGCCGTCGGCTCGAGACCGGAACTCTCCATGTCGATGAAGCGCGCATGGGCGAAGATCCTTGGCGAGCGGAGGCCGAGCCAGCGTTCCCAGTTGCGGGTGAATTCGGCCGAGCGCAAAAGCGTATGATGCTCGAGATCATCGGGGGTTTCGAGCTTCGGCGCACGACGCAGGTAAGAGGGGCTGCAGACCGGCGTCAGGTCGGCATCGCCGAGAATTTCGCAGAGGACGCCCTTGCGATCGATTGCCTCGCCGACGTGGATTGTGCCGTCGACGCTATCGATGTCCTGTGCGCCGGTAACGAATTTCACGACAATATCGGGGTTGCGGGCATAGAGCGTGCCAAGCGCCGGCATGATGCACTTCTGTAAAAAGACGCGCGGGCTACCGATGACGAGCGGCCGTCGCTCGATACCCACGGCGAGATCGCGCGTCACACCTCGGATCGTATCGAGCGAGGCATGAATCTTCGTCCAATAGACTTCGCCGGCCGGCGTAAACGCGATGCGCCGATGCACCCGCTCAAAAAGCTCGCAACCCAGAAAGGCTTCGAGATTCTGGATCTGCCGGCTCACAGCGCCGGCTGTCAGACAGAGTTCGTTCGCCGCCTTGGCGATACTCATATGCCGCCCGACCGCATCGAAAACGGGCAGCGAGGTCATCGGCGGCAGGCTGCGCCCAGGTCTCTGTGCCATCTTTGCCCCCTCTGTTTCCCATAACTTTTCGTTGAGAAAAACTCAATAGAGAGGAAATAAAATCGATTTTTTACCAAGTGGCGCGACGCTACGGTCACCTCCAGGAAAATGGGAGGAGAACCATGAAACGTCTGTCACTGGCAAGCCTGGCTTCGGCGCTTGCAGCTGCCACCACGCTCGCCGCCGTCCCGGCCTCGGCCGAACAACTGCGCGTCGGGCTGGCCGCGATCGCGACCTCGGTCGATCCACATTTCCACCGCGCCGGCTACAATTTCGATCTTCGCGAAAACGTCTCGGATGCGCTCGTCTATAACAACGGCGTCAGCGGCAGCGTCGAGCCGCGTCTGGCGCAATCCTGGCGCATCGAAGGCGACACGAAATGGAGCATCACCCTCGAGCCGAAGGCCAAGTTCGATGACGGCAATCCGCTCGGAGCCGACGATGTGATCTATTCGCTCTGCCGGGTGCGCAACGTTCCCAACAGCCCCGGCCTCTTCTCGAGCTTCATCGCCACGATCGCCGGCATCAAGGATCTGGGCGACGGCAAGATCGAAATCAGCACCAAGAAATCCGATCCGAATCTTCTGCGCAGCCTCAGCAATATCGGCATTGTCGAAAACCCGACCGGCCGCACGCTGACCTATGACGACACGACCTGCGGCAACGACAACTGGCTGGATACGGCCGCATTCAACAACGGCGGCCTCTCGCCGGGTATCGGTCACTACAAGGTCAAGAAATTCACGCCGGACGTCGACATCGCGCTGGAGCGGAACGAGCAATACTACGGAACGCCGGCCGCCTATGATTCCGTTCTGGTCAAATCCCTGCCCGACAACAGCGCCCGCATCGCAGCCCTGCTCGGCGGCTCGGTGGACGTCATCAATGCCGTTCCGATCAACAGCATCGACAGCATCCAGTCCTCCGACAAGCTGCATCTTTCCTTTATGCCGTCGACGCTCCTGATCTTCCTGCTGCCCGACCAGGGTCAGGAGCCGACCCCGAAAGTCTCCGGCACCGATGGCAAGAACCCCTTCCTTGATCCGCGCGTGCGCCGTGCGCTGAACCTTGCCATCAACCGCGACGAGATCGCCGAGACGATCATGGGCGGCATGGCGCAGCCGGCGAGCCAGATCGTCGTCGACGGCATATTCGGCCACAATCCGACCATCGAGCCCTTCCCCTATGATCCGCAAGAGGCGAAGCGCCTACTCGCCGAAGCCGGTTATCCGAACGGCTTTTCGCTGACGCTGAGCGCACCGAGCGATCGCTACGTCAACGGCGCGCAGGTGGCTCAGGCGGTCACGGCGATGCTGTCGCAAGCAGGCCTCAACGTGACGCTCGAGACCTTCCCTCTCAGCATCTACTTCACCAAGGCGAGCGCCTACGAGTATAGTCTCTATCTCGCCGGTGCAGCCGCCGATACGGGCGAAGGCCTCAGCCAGATGATCAATGTCGTCGGCACCCGCAACCCGGACCGCGGCTGGGGCGGCGCCAATCGCGGCCGCTATTCCGGCCCGGAGACCGACAAATTCCTGGAAGAGGCACAGTCGATGCTCGACGATGCCAAACGCGAGGAACTGCTCCGCGCCGCCGTCGCCCAGGCGCGCAAGGACGAGGCTTTGGTGCCGCTCTATCACGAGTTCGGCGTCTGGGGCGTGCGCAACGGCGTGCATTTCGACGCCAATGCCAATCTGACGAACATTTTCTACACCGCACGCCCCGAATAAACGCGGCGACCTGGCGAGGCGGTTCCCTTCCGCCTCGCCCTTTCCTCACGAAAGTTGAAAGCCAGATGGGTACTGAATTCAACGACGTGCTCGCGTCGCAATACGACTATCGGGGATTGCGGGATGCCTTCGCGGCGCCGGCGCTCTACCAGGCCTTCCTTGATGTCGAAAAGGCCGTGGCGCTCGCCCAGGGCGAACTCGGCATGATCCCGGCGGCCTCCGCCAAGGTTATCGCCGATCACTGCCGCTACGAATTTCTCGACATGCGGCGGCTGGAAGAGGCCTACCGCACGACCCGGCACCCGCTGATGCCGCTCATCAACGATCTCGTGAGGCTCTGCGGGCCTGAGCATGGCGGCTATGTCCATTGGGGCATCACCACGCAGAACGTCATCCAGACCGGCCTGCTGCTGGTCGCCAAGCGCGCCCAGAAGGTGCTTGACGGGCTGCTTGCCGATATCCTGCGTCATCTTGGCCGCCATGCCCGCGACCATGCCAATACGGTCATGGCGGGGCGCACCCATTACCGCCATGCCGTGCCCATCACCTTCGGCTTCAAGGTTGCCGTGTGGATCGAGGAATTCCTGCAGGCGGCGGAGCGGCTGAAGGAAGCCGAAAAGCGGGCCTTCGTCGTCATGACGGGCGGCGCCGTCGGCTGCTTTTCGGCGCTCGGCCGGGAGGGTCCCGCCGTCCAGTCACGGGCCGCGGCCCTCCTCGGCATGGACGAGATGGCTATCCCCTCGCGGGCGATCCGCACGCATATGTGCGATTATGTCAATGCGCTCAGCCTGACGGCCGCCGTCTGCCACAAGATCGCCGAGGAAGTCTATCAGAGCACGTCGGAAGAATATGGCGAGCTGCATGAGGGCCGCATCGACGGCAGCATCGGCTCCTCCACCATGCCGCAGAAGATCAATCCGATCCTCTGCTACGGCATCGTCGCCAACAGCAACCGGCTCTATTCCTGCGCCGGCATGCTGATGGCGACAGCGCACCGGCCCTTCGAGTCGGACGGGAGCGCCAACCAGACTTTCGAGGACGGATTGGTCGAGGTCGTCGGCACCATTTCCGAAATCCTCGTGCGAACCGAACTTCTGGTGCGCGACCTCCAGGTCGATACCAAGCGAATGCGGGCCAATCTCGACTTGTCGCATGGTGCGATCTTCGGCGAGTATGCCATGATGCAGCTCGGCAGGACGCTCGGCAAGCACAAGGGACACGAACTGGTGCATGACGCGGCGATCGCCGCCGCCGACGGCAGGGCGCCGTTCCTGCAAGAGCTTGCCCATCTTCCTGATGGCGCCGCCCTCGCGTCCGATATCGAAAGCCGTCTCGAACAGGGCAATATCGGCGGCATCTGCGCCGAATACGCGCTGCATTTCGGATCGCTGGCCGCTGATATCACGCAGGCGATCCCGACGGCAGAAGAGCGCAACATCAACGTCTATCTGAAGGCCGCCCGCTGATGCTCTCCTTCGTGCTGCAACGCCTGCTGCAAAGCGTGATCGTCGTCCTCGTCTTGTCGGTCGTGCTCTTCGTCGGCGTCTGGATGATCGGCAATCCCGCCGACATCCTGATCTCCTCGGAAGCCTCGGAGGCCGACAGGCTGGCAGCGATCGCCGCGCTCGGCCTCGACAAGCCGCTCTGGCAGCAATATCTCGTCTTCCTGGGCAACGCCATGCAAGGCGACTGGGGCGCCTCCTTCGTCTACAAGGAGCCGGCGATCAGCATCATCCTGCAGCGCCTGCCGGCGAGCCTGGAACTCGGCGCGGTCGCCTTCCTCATCGCCGTCGCGATTTCCGTGCCCGCCGGGCTTTATTCGGGGCTGCGGCCGCAATCGCCGGTCGGTCGCGGCGTCATGGCTTTCTCGCTGATCGGCGTCAGCATTCCGACCTTCTGGCAGGGCATGCTGCTGATCGTCGCCTTCGGCATCGCGCTGCCGATCCTGCCGGTCGGCGACAGGGGCCAAGTCGCCACCCATCTCGGCATCACCAGCAGTCTCTGGACACTCGACGGCTGGTCGCACATCGTCATGCCGGCCTTCAGCCTGGCGCTCCTGAAGATGTCGTTGCTGATGCGCGTCACCCGCGCCGCGACGATGGAGATCTCCCGCCTCGACTTCGTCAAGTTCGCCTATGCCAAGGGCGTGCGCACCCGCAAGGTGATCGTCGGCCATATCCTGCGCAACGCGCTTGTGCCGCTGATAACCGTCACCGGCATCGAGCTCGGCAACCTGCTGGCCTATGGCGTCATCACCGAAACGGTCTTCTCCTGGCCGGGGCTCGGCAAACTTCTCATCAATTCCATCAAGGTCCTCGACCGGCCGCTGATCGTCGCGCAGCTCACCTATACGGCGCTGCTCTTCATCGCCATCAACTTCGTCGTCGACGTCCTGCACATGGCCATCGATCCGCGCGTCAAATCCGTCCTGGGACAACGCACATGAGCACCACCGGTTTCAAGGATTTCGCGGGCCGCTTCGCCGAAAGCCGCGCCGCCGTCGTCAGCCTTGTCGTCTGTCTCGCCTTCGTGTTCTGCGCGCTCTTTGCGCCGCTGATCTCGCCGACCGACCCCTACGACCTGACCAAGCTGCAGCTTTCAAACGCGCTGAAGCCCGCCGGTTCGAAAAGCGTGCTGTCCGGCGAGGAAGTCCGCGCCACCGTCCGCGTCGAAAGCGCCACGACCTCGGTCCAGCCCGCCGCCGCGGCACAGGCCCGCCAGACGATCGCCCCCACCTCCTGCGGCGAGAACTGTCTCGATGTCGGCGTGGAACCGGCCGGAACGCCGCTCGCCAGCCTGCAGATCCGCAACCTGCCCGCCGGCGTCACCGTCGAGGGCGCCAAGAAGCACATCGTCCAGCCCTGGTGGACCATCACCGATCCCAAGGACGGCAAGGTCCGCCTCAGCGGCACGCTTCCGGCGAATTTCACGTTTGTCGCCGTCGCCAAGTCGACGGACCAGGAAACCGGCTTCGTCTTCCACCTGGGCACCGACAGCTTCGGCCGCGACATGCTCTCGGCAACCCTATACGGCATCCGCATCAGCGTCTTCGTCGGCCTCGTGGCGGCGGGCACCGCCCTGGTGGTCGGTACCGGGCTCGGCCTGCTGTCGGCCTGGCGGGGCGGGGTGACGGACGCCATCATCATGCGCGCCGTCGATTTCATGCTCGGCCTGCCGGCGCTCCTCGTCGGCCTCGCGATCCTCGCTATCCTCGGCAACGGCGTCAGCAAGGTGGTGCTCGCCATCGTTATCGTACAATGGTCCTACTATGCCCGCACGGCGCGCTCCTTCGCGATGAGCGAGCTCGGCAAGGAATATGTCGAGGCCGCGCGATGCCTGCGTCTTTCGCCGACCCGCATCATGCTGCGCCATGTGCTGCCGAACTGCATGCCGCAGATCATCGTACTCTTCACCCTGAACATCGCCGCCGCCATCTCGCTGGAATCGTCGCTGAGCTTCCTCGGCGTCGGCCTGCCGCTGACCCGTCCGTCGCTCGGCATGCTGATCGCCAGCGGCTACGAGTTCATCTTTTCGCACAAGTACTGGATCAGCATCTATCCGGGTGTCGCGCTCCTGGTGATGATCGTCGCCATGAACCTGCTCGGCGACCGGCTACGCGATCTCAACAACCCGCGGCTCGACCGCTAGAGGAGCCGGAGATGACGAAGCCCTTTTTTCAGGTCAACGGCCTCAATACATGGTTTTTCACCCGCCAGGGTGTGATCAGGTCGGTGCGCGACATTTCCTTCGACCTTCGCCGCGGCGAGGTGCTTGGCATCGTCGGCGAATCCGGCTCGGGCAAGTCGGTGACCGGCATGTCGATCATGGGCCAGATCGACGAGCCCGGCCGCGTCGTCTCCGGCTCGATCGCCCTCGACGGCGAGGAACTGACGGCGCTCTCCTTCGACGCAATGCGCGTTTATCGCGGCCGCAGGATCGCCATGGTTTTCCAGAACCCGCTGATGACGCTGGACCCCCTGATGCGGGTGCGCGACCAGATGTACGAGGCGATCGACGAGCACGAAAGCGTCTCCCGCGCGGAGATGCACGACCGCTGCGTCGATGCGCTGAAGGCCGTCGGCATCCCCTCGCCGGCGGAGCGGCTGAACGCCTATCCGCATGAGATGTCCGGCGGCATGCGCCAGCGCGTCGTCATCGCCACGGCGCTCTTGATGAACCCTGACATGATTATCGCCGACGAGCCGACGACGGCGCTCGACGTCACCATCCAGGCGCAGATCATCTATCATATCCGCCGGCAGATCGACGAACGCGGCCTCGGCATGATCTGGATCACCCATGATCTTTCGACGCTTTCCGAGCTCGCCGACCGGATCATGGTTATGTATGCCGGGGCAATGATGGAAATCGGCACGACCGAGGAGATCATCGGAGGCGCCCGCCATCCCTATACGCGCAGGCTTCTCGATTCCGTGCCCTCGCGCAACGTTCCGGGCGAGAAGCTGAAGCAGATCCCCGGCAACATGCCCTCGCTGCTTACACTCGGGAAGGGCTGTCCCTTCGCGAGCCGCTGCGAGCGGGCGACCGCGGTCTGCGACGAGCCGGTGCCGGCAACCGCGGCATCCGCCACGCACAGCATCTGGTGCTACCACCCATTCGAGGACTAAAGGCTTGAACGAGACCATTTTCGAGGCAAAGGATCTGTCACGCAGCTTCACGGCGGGCCGAAGCGCCCTGCAGAGGCTGACGGCCAGGTTCACCAACACCCATCCGCCCGCCATACTCCGCGCCGTCGACAATGTCTCGCTGTCGCTGAAGGCCGGCGAGACGCTCGGCGTCGTCGGCGAATCCGGCTGCGGGAAATCGACGCTGGCGCGCATGATCGCCGGCATCCTGCCGGTCTCCTCCGGCGAACGGCGCTTCCGCGGCGAACCCTATGAGAGCTTCCTCGCCCGCAAACGCGACGCGCTGAAGATCCAGATGGTCTTCCAGGACCCGCTCTCCTCGCTCAATCCGCGCCTGCGGGTCGGCGATATCGTCGGCGAGGCCGCGGTGCTCCACGGGCTGGTGCCGCGCTCCGAGATGCGCGACTACGTGACCCGGATCCTCGCCCGCGTCGGCCTGCCGGCCGACAGCATCAACCGCTATCCGCATCAGTTTTCCGGCGGCCAGCGCCAGCGCGTTGGCATTGCCCGGGCGCTCGCCGTCAAGCCGCAGATGCTGATCTGCGACGAGGCGGTGGCCGCCCTCGACGTCTCCGTGCAGGCGCAGATCATAAACCTGCTGATGGACATCAAGCGCGATAGCGGCCTGGCGATGATCTTCATCAGCCACGACCTCGGCGTCATCCGCCATCTCTGCGACCGCGTCGCAGTCATGTATCTCGGCCGCGTCGTCGAGCTTGGCGAGACCGAGCAGCTCTTCGCGGCCCCGATGCATCCCTATACGCGCATGCTGCTCGACGGCATGCCCAAGATTTCGCTGCGGCGACGTACGTTCATGCCGATCAAAGGCGAGATCCCCTCGCCGCTCAACCCGCCCCCGGGATGCTATTTCCATCCCCGCTGTCCAATCGCAACGGAACATTGCAGCCGGACGCGGCCCGATCTGGGCGAGATCACGCCGGCGCACGCCCATGCATGCCTGAATGCCGAGGCCCGATAGTCGCGTGCAATCCTTAAATCAGAGGGTATCATACCAAGGACTTTGAAGCCGCGGGTCGGAGTTTTCCAGTTCTGATCGGGTGACGGGCCGCCTCCCCCGGCGGCAGTAGCCCGGGGTCGATCAAGCGGTGATGCAAAGCAAGCGATCGAGCATCGATCCCGGTCATGCGGGCAACGACATCCCATTCGGTGCGGCCTGCCGTTCGGGGTGGCCCACACCGTCTTCCGATTAGCCGCCGCATATAGGCCCCGAGGGCTTCGGCTTCTTCGCCGGAAAAGGTGGTCGAAATACGTAGCTCACAATACGCGTCGATCTTACGTTGGAAGGTTTTGATTGCTGTTAGCTTGGTCAATTCACTTCATGAGGTTTGTTACTCGGACCTTCTACGCGAAGGGTCGGCCGAGCTAAGCGGCAAGGGTTAAGGAAGGATTGGAGTTGCCTGCGTCACGACCGCATCAGGTCCGCTTCCGTGCGGTGGCTCAACGTCTTTCAGGATTTCACTGACCGCCGTCTCATCCATTGCCTGATCATCGAACAAAGCCTTGGCGAGGGCCCGGAAACGAAACAGCCGTTCATCAACATCGTGCGCCAGTTCATCCAGAAAGTGGTGATCGGCAAGACCCCGGGCCACCAGCCGGCATCACTCGAAGTCCACGGCCGCATCGCGTCGATCCTCGCGGCGATGGAAGCGGCGACGATCATGGAGAAGCAGTTCGAGGCCTTGGCGCGTCACGATTATCTGGAGAAGCCACGCACCGGCGTGCCCGATCTCGCCCCAAAACGCAAAAAAGCCCCATGAGGGGGCTCTTCAGGGATCGCAGGTAATTTTGGTTGCGGGGGCAGGATTTGAACCTGCGGCCTTCAGGTTATGAGCCTGACGAGCTACCGGGCTGCTCCACCCCGCGTTATCCGAGTTTTGCGCAGCAAAATCTCGTTATTCCGTCCGAGTTTTGCGTAGCAAAGGTCGGTTTGTTGGCCGTTTTGTTTCGGCCGTGTGAGAGAAGATGATCGGTTTGTTTCTCTTGCGATTTGCAGACCTGGCAGCGACCTACTCTCCCGCGTCTTAAGACGAAGTACCATCGGCGCTGGGGCGTTTCACGGCCGTGTTCGGAATGGGAACGGGTGCAGCCACCCCGCCAGAACCACCAGGTCGGCAAAGCGCAAGATTTGCGCCTTATGGGCGCAAACCGAATTGAGAAGCTGGTGAAGCGGGCGGTTTAACGCTCGACTTCTTTTGAACACGTCTTTTTTGATGTCTTGTCCGGATCATTCCAGCAGCCGGCAGAGCCGAGCCGCCGGTTGTCCGGCGCGCCGTCCGCAGCGCAGCGATCTTGCGATCGCGGCAGCTTGAGGACAGAAGAATGATGCTCATCTTTGATGAGCATAAGCAATGGGAACGATCAAGCCGATCGAACGATTAGTACCGGTAAGCTTCATGCGTTGCCGCACTTCCACACCCGGCCTATCAACGTGGTCGTCTTCCACGGTTCTCAAGGGAATACTCGTTTTCAGGTGGGTTTCCCGCTTAGATGCCTTCAGCGGTTATCCCTTCCATATATAGCTACCCTGCTATGCCCTTGGCAGGACAACAGGTCCACCAGAGATATGTCCATCCCGGTCCTCTCGTACTAGGGACAGATCCTGTCAATATTCCTACACCCACGGCAGATAGGGACCGAACTGTCTCACGACGTTCTGAACCCAGCTCACGTACCGCTTTAATTGGCGAACAGCCAAACCCTTGGGACCTGCTCCAGCCCCAGGATGCGATGAGCCGACATCGAGGTGCCAAACAACCCCGTCGATATGGACTCTTGGGGGTCATCAGCCTGTTATCCCCGGCGTACCTTTTATCCGTTGAGCGATGGCCCTTCCACGCGGGACCACCGGATCACTATGACCGACTTTCGTCTCTGCTCGACTTGTCAGTCTCGCAGTCAGGCGGGCTTATGCCATTGCACTCGACGAGCGATTTCCGACCGCTCTGAGCCCACCATCGCGCGCCTCCGTTACTCTTTCGGAGGCGACCGCCCCAGTCAAACTACCCACCATACACTGTCCCGGATCCGGATGACGGACCGCGGTTAGACATCCATGACGATAAGGGTGGTATTTCAAGGATGGCTCCACGAGAACTGGCGTCCCCGCTTCAAAGCCTACCACCTATCCTACACATGCCGACACGAATGCCAGTGTAAAGCTATAGTAAAGGTGCACGGGGTCTTTCCGTCTGACCGCAGGAACCCCGCATCTTCACGGGGAATTCAATTTCACTGAGTCTATGTTGGAGACAGCGGGGAAGTCGTTACGCCATTCGTGCAGGTCGGAACTTACCCGACAAGGAATTTCGCTACCTTAGGACCGTTATAGTTACGGCCGCCGTTTACTGGGGCTTCGATTCAGAGCTTGCACCCCTCCTCTTAACCTTCCAGCACCGGGCAGGCGTCAGACCCTATACGTCGTCTTGCGACTTCGCAGAGCCCTGTGTTTTTGATAAACAGTCGCTACCCCCTGGTCTGTGCCACCCCATCCTACTTGCGTAGAAAAGGGTCACGCTTCTTCCGAAGTTACGCGTGCAATTTGCCGAGTTCCTTCAACATAGTTCTCTCAAGCGCCTTGGTATACTCTACCTGACCACCTGTGTCGGTTTCGGGTACGGTCTATACGGTGGAGCTATTTCCTGGAACCGCGTCCCCGCCCGGACAATCCAATAAGTCCGGACAAGTTGAGCAATCCGTCACTACCACCAGGCCCACGAATATTAACGTGGTTCCCATCGACTACGCGTGTCCGCCTCGTCTTAGGGGCCGGCTAACCCTGCTCAGATTAACTTTAAGCAGGAACCCTTGGTCTTTCGGCGAGAGGGTCTCTCACCCTCTTTATCGTTACTCATGTCAACATTCGCACTTCCGATACCTCCAGGACCCCTCACGGGTATCCCTTCACTGGCTTACGGAACGCTCCGCTACCCCTATACACCTAAGTGTATAAGCCTCAGCTTCGGTGCATGGCTTCAGCCCCGTTACATTTTCGGCGCAAAGACCCTTATTTAGACCAGTGAGCTGTTACGCTTTCTTTAAATGATGGCTGCTTCTAAGCCAACATCCTGGTTGTTTTGGGATCCTCACATCCTTTCCCACTTAGCCATGACTTGGGGACCTTAGCTGGAGGTCAGGGTTGTTGCCCTTTTCACGACGGACGTTAGCACCCGCCGTGTGTCTGCCGACTAGTACTCCTCGGTATTCGGAGTTTGGTTAGGATCAGTAAGACGGTGAGTCCCCATAGCCCATCCAGTGCTCTACCCCCGAGGGTATTCGGTCGACGCACTACCTAAATAGTTTTCGCGGAGAACCAGCTATTTCCGAGTTTGATTGGCCTTTCACCCCTAGCCACAAGTCATCCCAATCTATTGCAACAGATGCGGGTTCGGTCCTCCAGTTGGTGTTACCCAACCTTCAACCTGCTCATGGCTAGATCACTCGGTTTCGGGTCTAATGCGACATACTAAACGCCCTATTCAGAACTCGCTTTCGCTACGCCTACACCTACCGGCTTAAGCTTGCATGTCACACTAAGTCGTTGACCCATTATACAAAAGGTACGCCGTCACCCTTGCGGGCTCCGACTGTTTGTAGGCATCCGGTTTCAGGTTCTATTTCACTCCCCTTGTCGGGGTGCTTTTCACCTTTCCCTCACGGTACTTGTTCGCTATCGGTCATGCACGAGTACTTAGGCTTGGAGAGTGGTCTCCCCATGTTCAGACAGGATTTCACGTGTCCCGCCTTACTCAAGGACAATGAGTGTTATACGTGTACGGGGCTGTCACCCACTGCGGCAGACCTTTCCAGATCCTTCCACTTCATTCCTCATTGCCACTGGCCTGGTCCGCGTTCGCTCGCCACTACTTGCGGAGTCTCGGTTGATGTCCTTTCCTGCAGGTACTTAGATGTTTCAGTTCCCTGCGTTCGCTTCTTATCCCTATTGAATTCAGGATAAGATACCTTTCAACAATGCTTGGAAACCACTTTGGTTTCTTGACGCCGGATAACCGGCGACGGCCTCTGGCCTTGCGAAGCCTTAAGGCTTCGATACCAGCTGCCAACCAAAATGATTTTCCAAGCATCTAAGGTGGGTTGCCCCATTCGGAGATCCATGGATCAAAGCTCATTCGCAGCTCCCCACGGCTTTTCGCAGCGTATCACGTCCTTCATCGCCTGTGCATGCCAAGGCATCCACCAAATGCCCTTCTTTCACTTGATCGTTCTCATTGCCAATGCTCATCACTATCTGGGTTTGGCTAAGCTTACCCACTCGGCTTGTCGCCTCGCAGGGCAGCCAAACCTGGCTATCCGGGCACAACTGAATGTGCCGCAAATGCCGCCCAGAGATCCGATTACCTTTTACAATCGGATCATCTCATGATGCCATCGACGTGTTCGATATGGTCCTCACAAAAGTCACGCCGAGCGACTTCAAGGCCATATCTTAAGACCAGCTTCTCGAGATCTGTCCGGTGATGCGCGGTCAGGCAACACCAATCCGACACGACCGTCAGAGGCGCGCTCCGAAGAACACCCCAACAACGATCATGCCCTGACGACAAGACTTCCTTCCTACCTCCAGACCCTCTGCCACGTCCGGTCGGCTAGACCATCCATGGCTTCTTCGGGACTGGGCTCGGACGTCTCGAAACGATCTTTCGACCGCTCAAAACACCTGGAAGCTTCCAGACATATCTTCTCTTCACAATGTAAGCAGAACAGGCATCCATCTCATCATAGAGACGATGCAAACCTATTTTCTCCAAGGATATCCAACCCACAGCTTCGGCACTCCAACGAAGCAAAG